>NZ_JBITGJ010000015.1:0-147717 GCF_044456925.1 Streptomyces sp. NPDC050743 | reverse complement strand
CGGCTGCGCGAGGGACCGGACAAGGGCACCCTGGAGTGGCGAAGGCCGAACCGGATGACGCTGCAAACCTTGCTGCACAACCCCGCCTATGCCGGCATCTACGCCTACGGGCGGCGCCGGGTCGACTCGCGCCGCCAGGACCCGACCCGCCCCGGCACCGGACGGGTCGTCCGCTCCCGGGACGGATGGCATGTGATGATCCCGAACGTCCTGCCCGCCTACATCACCATCGCCCAGTTCGAGGCGAACGAGGCGAAGTTGGCGTCCAACCGCGCTGTCGCCGAAGCGATGGGCTCTGTCCGGGGCGGCCCCGCCCTCGCGACGGGCCTGGTCTTTTGCGGACGCTGCAACAGGCGCATGACCATGCGCTACCACACGCAGCACAGCAAGGCCCTGCCCGAGTACGTGTGCTGCCGGGACGCGACCAACTACGGAGCACAGAAGAACTGCCAACTACTCAACTCCGCCTGCGTGGACGCCTTCGTCGAGCAACAGCTCCTCGCAGCGCTGACGCCCGCCGCCGTCGAGGTGTCCCTGCACGCCGCCGACCAGGTCCTGGCCGAGCGGGCCGAGCTGGAGCGACTGTGGTCACTGCGACTCGAACGCGCCGCGCAGACGGCCGACCGCGCCCGCCGCAGCCACCACCTCGCCGAACCGGAGAACCGCCTGGTCGTCCGGCAATTGGAGAAGGAGTGGGAGGACGCGCTCGCCGCCCAGCAGCGGCTCCAGGAGGAGTACGACCGCTTCACCCGCAGCAGCCCCCGCACCCTCACCTCGGCCGAGCGGGAGACCATCACCGCTCTGGCCGGCGATATCGAGGGCCTGTGGCACGCGCAGAGCACCACACCCGCCGACCGCAAAGAAGTCGTCCGCGCGGTCGTCGACAAGGTCGTCGTCACCGTGCTCGGCACCAGCGAGCGAGTCCAGGTCGCCATCGTCTGGGCCGGCGGAACCACGACCATGGGCGAGGTTGTCCGCCCGGTCCAGCGGCTTCAACAGCTCAGCTACTACCCGCAGCTGACCACTCGGATCCGCGAACTCGCAGGCCAGGGCATCGGCGCGAGCAGGATCGCCGACCACCTCGAAGCCGAGGGCTTTCGGCCCGCCAAGGGCGGCAAGCGGATCTCCGCAGCCACCGTCCACGACCTCATGCGCCGCCTGGACTGCCTCGCCGGCCGCGTTCACCGGCACCGCCCCGCCCCACCCGGCGAGGAACCCGACCCCGATGAATGGTGGCTCAAACACCTGGCCGCCGAGCTCGACATGACGACCTCCACCCTCTACGCCTGGATCAACCGCGGATGGATCACCGTCCGCCGGGAAAGCTGCTGGCCACACAGGCTCATCGCCCACGCCGACCAGCGAGAGCTCGCCGAACTACGCGAACGCCGGACACGTCCGCCAGGCTGGTACAGCCGCCGAATCTGGACCGACACTGCAGGGACCGCAGAGCAACAGACTCCATGAGTGCACTGTGCTTGACAGATCTCGACGACCCATCGTCGGGGGATCACCGACCTTCCAGAGCAGGGGACGTCAAAAGGTCATGGAGACGATCGCGGCGGCGCTGGTCCGCCGCGATGCATGCCGCCGTTGGGGGCTGGGAAGGCGCGGTGCTTCATAGGGGGAACCGACGGAACGCACTCGTCAGGCGCTGCTCCGGCCCTTCGGTGATCCTTCCCGCGAACCCGCAGATCGTTTCCCACCGCCATGGTGAGCCGCTCGTACCGGCCATGTCCGTGAAGGAGAACGAGGTACTAGGCAACCAGCACCGCGAACATCAATGTCCGCGAAGTGTGCGAACCCGGGCACAGCACGCGCACGCGCTGCGGCCGCAACGCCGACCCGAGCGCGGGGACCATCGATTCCCGGGCGAGCGCGACTGGGGCGACGACACGAAGACACCCCGCAGGCCGCCGGAAACAACATCACCGGACCCTGCGGAACGGCCACGATCCGCCGACGCCTGAGATCGACCGGGCTCACGCATGAGGTCTGCTCGCCCCGGATGCTCGTTTGAGCGATGGAAAGCGCACTAGAAGTGAAGCACCCGTTCGACGCCACTGCGCCGAGTATTGACGCGCCCCTCTCTGACTGTCATTGTTTCCAAACAGTAGACATCAGATGTCTGATGTCTGATGTCTGATGTCATCTGAACGTGAGGTGTCCCCATGTCGCTCTCAGACGACCTCGCGGAGCAGCTGCTCACCGCGATCATCGACGGCCGGTACCCGCCGGACTCCGCCCTCCCGCCGGAGGGCGAGCTCTCGGAGCAGGGCGGGATCAGCCGCCTGACCGTGCGCGAGGCGGTCAAGCAACTCCGCGCGCAGAACGTTGTCCGGGTGGTGCGCGGTCGGGGCACCTACGTCAACCCGCCGGACCGGTGGACGGCCCTGGAGCCGGTGGTGCGCGCGGCGTCGCGCACGTCCAGCGGTGCCCTGTCCGAGCGGCTGATCGAGGCGCGCCGCCTCATCGAGAACGGCGCCTGCGAGCTGGCCGCTTCCCGCCGTACCGAGGAGCACCTGGACGCGTTGCGGCAGCATCTGGCCGTCATGCGCGAGGCCGCCGAAGCCGGTGACACCGAGCAGTTCGTGCAGGCCGACATCGACTTCCACGACACAGTGATGCGGGCGACGGGCAACCTGTTCGTCCCGCTGCTGTTCGAGCCATTCGGTCCGCTGCTCGTTGAAGGCCGCCGGGAGACCTCGGCCGTCTCGGAGATCCGTGACAACGCCATCGCGCATCACGCGGCGGTGCTGGCCGCACTGGAATCGGGAAGCCCCGAAGCGGCGCGTACCGCAATGGACGCCCATATGAACCAGACCGCGGACGACTTGCGCACCCACGTCATCAAGCGGGACGGCGACTGATGTTCCGCCTTCCCCCATCTCCCAGCTCAGCCCAGGAATGCGTCATGCCCCTTTCCCGCTCCGCCCCCACTCGGCCCGGCACGCCGGTGCCCGAACACGAAGTGCTGGACGGACTGCCCCCGGTCCGGAAGGTGACCGCCAACGAGGTGGCCGCCCGTATCTCCTCAGGGCCCCGTCTGGTCGTCCTCGACGACGATCCGACCGGCACCCAGACCGTCGCCGACGTCCCGGTGCTGACCTCCTGGACGGTGGACGACCTGCGCTGGGCGCTGCGCCAGGACAGCTCCGCCTTCTTCGTGCTCACCAACACCCGCAGCCTGTCGCCGGAGGACGCCGCCGCCCGCAACCGCGAGGTAGTGCGCGCCCTTCAGGAAGCGTCGGAGGCCGAAGGCACGGGTTACGTGCTGGCCAGCCGGGGCGACTCGACCCTGCGCGGCCATTTCCCCCTGGAGACCGACGTCCTCGCGGAGGAGCTCACCGAACTGGGCATCGGCCCCCCGGACGGGATCGTGCTGGTCCCCGCCTACATCGAGGCGGGCCGGCTGACCGTCGGCTCGCGCCACTGGATGCGCACCACGGACGGGCTGCTGCCGGTCGGCGAGAGCGAGTTTGCCCGCGACGCCACCTTCGGCTATCGCAGTTCCTCGCTGCCCGAGTGGGTCGAGGAGAAGACGGACGGTCGTGTACCCGCGGACGAAGTGCTGCGCATCACGCTCGACGACCTGCGGGGCGGTGGCCCGGAGCACACGGCGCGCATGCTCTCCTCGCTGCGCGACGGGCGTACCGCCGTGGTCGACGCGGTCTGCGACGACGACCTGCGGGTGCTGGCCCTGGCTCTCGCCGAAGCGGAGGAGAAGGGCTCGCGGCTGCTGTACCGGGTGGGGCCGTCCTTCGTGCGGGCCCGCGCAGGCCAGTCCGGTCGGCCGCCCCTGACGCCGACGGAACTGCACCGACTGCGGGGGGACAGCCCGCACGGACTCATCGCCGTCGGTTCCCATGTGTCGCTGACGACACGGCAGTTGGACCGGCTGCGGGAACGCGGCGGGATCACCGAGTTCGAGCTCGACGTCGCCCTCCTATTCGACGAGGAGCGGCGCGACGCCCACATCACCGAGGTCGCAGCGGCCGCCGCCTCGGCACTCGAGTCCTCCGACGCGGTGATCCGCACCTCGCGCACGCTGGTGACGGGTGCCGACGCGGACGACAGCCTGGCGATCTCGCGTCGGGTCTCGGCGGCGCTCGTGAAGGCCGTGCGCCGGGTCAACGAGGCCCGCCGACCTGCATTCGTCATCGCCAAGGGCGGCATCACCTCCAGCGACACCGCCACCCATGGGCTGAGGATCCGCCGCGCCTGGGCGCGGGGCACGCTCCTGCCCGGCATCGTCTCGCTGTGGGAGCCGGTGGACGGCCCCGCCGCCGGAATCCCCTACATCGTCTTCGCCGGGAACGTCGGCAGTGACGACGCCCTCGCCGACACCCTCGACCTGCTCAGGAGCGCATGATGCTGCTGCACGGAACCGACGCCCTCAAGCGGGCCGCGACGGAGGGGCGGGCGCTGCCCGGATTCGTCGCGTACAACCTGGAAACGGTCCAGGGCATCACGGCCGCCGCCGAGGCCGCCGGACGGCCCGTGCTGATCCAGGCAGGCTCGAGTCCCTTCAAGCACGCCGGGCGTCAGGCGCTGATGCGGCTGGCACTGGACGCCGCCGAAAACTCCCCCGCCCACCTGGGCGTGCATCTCGACCACAGCCGGGACCTGGAGGAAATCACGGCCTGCCTCCGGGCCGGCTACACCTCCGTCATGGTCGACGGCTCCCACCTTCCCTTCGCGGAGAACATCGCCCTGACCCGCGAGGCGGCACGCCGCGCCCGCGATCACGGCGCCTGGGTGGAGGCCGAACTCGGGGCCCTCGCGGGCAACGAGGACGTCTCCACGAACGCCGTCGCCCGGACCGCGGCGATGACCGACCCCGCACAGGCGGCCGAGTTCGTGGCCGCGACGGGCGTGGACGCTCTTGCCGTCGCGGTCGGCAACGTCCACGGCTTCACCAAGGATCCAATACGCCTCGACCTGGAGCGCCTGGCTGCGATCCACGAGGCCGTACCGGTGCCGCTGGTCCTGCACGGCGCCAGCGGCCTGCCCGTCGAACAGCTCCACGGCGCCCTCTCCCGTGGTGTCGCGAAGGTCAACGTCAACGCCGAACTGCGGCGCGCCTTCCTGGAAGCCGTCCGCACGACCCTCCCGGGCGCTCTGCCCGGCTCGGATGTGGTCTCCGTGTGGGCGGCGGGACGCGATGCGGTGACCGCCGCAGCGCTGGAGGTCATCGCGCGCCTGACGCCCCCTGACGGCCTGGGCTCCTGACACCGCTCGCCGTCCCCGCGGCCCCACTCATCCGTCGCGGCCCTTCCCGAGCCGCGACACACCTCCCACCCTCTTCTCCCCTGGAGGACAATGATGTCTCCCCGCCCTCGTCCCCACACAGCCGTGATAGGCCTCGGCGCCATGGGTACGCCCATGGCCCGGCGACTGACTGGCGGGCTTCCCGTCACCGTCTACGACATCGCGGCCGACCGCAGGGCCTCACTCGCTGCGGAAGGGGCCCGCGACGCAGCGTCCCCGGCCGAGGCCGCCCGCGAGGCCGACGTCGTCGTCCTCGCCGTCCGGGACCAGGCCCAGGTCGAGGGCGCGCTGTTCGGCGAACACGGCGCGGTGGAAACGCTCCGCCCGGACTCGGTGGTTGTGCTGACCAGCACCGTCGGTCCCGAGGCGGCGCGCGCCACCACCCGACGGCTAGCCGAGCGCGGTGTGCTGACCGTGGACGCGCCGGTCAGCGGCGGCCCGGTGCGGGCCGGCGAGGGCGACCTGCTGATCGTCGTGGGAGCCGACGACGTCGCGCTGAAGGCGGCCCGGCCCGTCCTCGACCTGCTCGCCTCGACGCTCACCGTCGTCGGACCGCGGCCCGGCGACGGGCAGGCCCTCAAGGCGGTCAACCAGCTGCTGGCGGGCGTGCACATCGCCGCGGCGGCCGAGGCGATCGCACTCGCCCGCGGACTCGGGCTCGACCCGGCCACAGTGGTGGAGAGCCTCAAGCACGGCGCCGCGGGCTCCTTCATGTTCGCCGACCGCGGACCGCGCATGGTCCAGACGTACGAGGACGGCCCCGAGCCCGAGGTCAAGTCGCGGCTCGACATCTTCGTCAAGGACATGGGCATCGTGACCGGTATCGCGAAGGACGCCCATGTGCCGGTGCCGCTGGCCGCCGCCGCCGAGCAGCTCTACCTGCTCGGGGAAGGCGCCGGGCTCGGCACGCACGACGACTCCTCTGTCGTCACCGTGCTCTCCCCGAAGGCGCCGGACGGTACGGAGGGGGCGGGACGATGAGCAACAGCAGCCTTCTGATCATCGCCGTCGCCGGAGTCGCGGCCCTGCTCCTGCTCATCCTGAAGGGCAAGGTACAGCCCTTCGTCGCCCTCATGGTCGTCAGCATCGGCGTCGCGCTCGCCGCGGGCGTGCCCGCCGCCGACCTGGTGAAGACCATCGAGGACGGCATGGGCTCCACGCTCGGGCACATCGCCACCATCATCGCCCTCGGCGCGATGGTCGGCCGGATCATCGAACTCTCCGGCGGTGCCTATGCGTTCGCGCACGCGCTCATCGACAAGTTCGGCACCCGCCGCACCGCTCTCGCGCTGACCGTCGCCGGGTTCATCCTGGGGATCCCGGTGTTCTTCGAGGTCGGCCTGATCATCCTGATGCCGATCGCGCAGGGCGTCGCCCGTGCTGCCCGCAAGCCGCTCCTGGTCTACGCGCTGCCGATGGGCGCCGCGATGCTCACCGTGCACGCCTTCCTGCCGCCGCACCCCGGCCCGGTCGCGGCCATCGAGGCGATCGGCGCCAGTCAGGGGCTGGTCCTGCTGATGGGCATCCCCATCACGGCGGTGGTGAGCCTGCTCGGCTATCTGCTCTCCCGCCGCCTCACGCGCCGCGAGTACCCGATGGATCCGGCGGTGCACGCCAAGGTGCACGGCGACCCGGGCACCGCCGAGGACACGCCCGCCCCGGCAAAGACCACCGGGAGCGTGGCGCCGCAAGGCCACGGCACCGCGGTCCTGACCAAGCCGGCTGTGCCGGGTACCGACGTGCGCCCGCCGTCCTTCAGCATGGTGCTGACTCTGATCGTCCTGCCGATCCTGCTGATCCTCCTCGGCACCGTCGGCCAGAACACCCTCGCCGCGGACTCGGTCCTGCGGTCCGTGCTCACCGTGGTCGGGGCCCCGATGGTGGCGCTGCTGATCGACCTCGGCCTGTGCGCCTACTTCCTCGGGGCCCGGCGCGGCTGGGACCGGGCACGCATCGCCGAGGTGATGGGTTCGGCGTTGCCGCCCGTCGCGGCGGTGATCCTGGTGGCGGGCGCCGGCGGTGTCTTCGGGAAGGTGCTGGTCGCCACCGGCATCGGCAACGCGGTCGCCGACGTCCTGGAGCGCACCGGATTGCCCGTCCTGCTGCTGGCGTTCCTGACGTCCCTTGCGCTGCGCGCCGCCCAGGGTTCGGCGACCGTCGCGCTCATCACCACCGCGGGCATACTCACGCCCCTGCTGCACCGAGCTGACCTGTCGCCGAGTCACCTGTCGCTGGTGGCGCTGGCGATGGGTGCGGGCGCCCTGGCGCTCTCGCACGTCAATGACGCCGGGTACTGGATGTTCACCAGGCTCGTCGGCCTCGACGTCGCCACCGGCCTGCGGACGTGGACGGTCCAGACGACCGCCATGGGCCTCATGGGCTTCGCCCTCACCGCAGCGCTGTGGCCACTGGTGTGACCTTCCACCGCGCGGATCGGTGAACGTGGGGGTGCCTGCCCCGGCCTTCGGTGGCCGAGGCGGGCACCCTGTGCGTTGCGTGGTGTGCGGGGCGAGGGCGAGGCGCTGTTCTGGATCGGCGCTTTC
Organism: Streptomyces sp. NPDC050743; assembly: GCF_044456925.1. Lineage (NCBI taxonomy): Bacteria > Bacillati > Actinomycetota > Actinomycetes > Kitasatosporales > Streptomycetaceae > Streptomyces > Streptomyces sp. NPDC050743. Next base: position 139,903 of record NZ_JBITGJ010000015.1, on the reverse strand, counting down.
CACCAGGTCGTGCGCGACGACACGGAGACCTCTTGCCCGCTTCAAACGCTCCCTCGACCCTGGATACCCAGGCTGGCGACCGGCTGACCATGTCCTGTGCGCTTCGAGGAGCGCATAGCCGGTGACGGCAGCGATGCACGCGAAGTACCAGTCGCAGTGTGGCAGAGTCAGGTCCCAGAGCGCCTCACCGCCGGGATGGTGTTCGGCCCACGGGGCTGGCCGGTGCGGTGATTCTCCCTGTACGGGCCATGGGCTACAAGCCCGCGCCAAGAACCCTCTCGCCGAGGCATCGAGTCGGCCGGCTCCCGCCGCATCCGCGGCATCGCGGCACAAACGATCCTGCTCGCCTTTCAGCTGGCCCACGCCAACCGCCGCAAGATCAAGAAGTAGCTGGACACGCTGTACCTCGGCGGCGAACGACCACGACGGCGCACCCACCACCGCGGTCAGACGAAAGAACCGAAGACCTGGACCCCGACCGGGCACCTCGCACCCGTCGCGTCACGCCCCTTCGCCTGCCACCTCATCCACCCAGGAGCCCGTGCTGCACACCTACGAGCCAGCCGACCTCGACGACATGACCGTGCAGGAAGCGCTGGACGCCGTCCTCGTCGACCTGCTTGACCATCCCCTCACCGCCCCTTCCGGCAGCGTCTTCACAGTGCTGCGGCACATCGACCTGCTCTGTCACCTCACTGCCCGGGCGGCTGGCGACGCCCAATTCGGGCTGGCCTGCAACCACGCCGATGCCGCAGACCAGGCTCGAGTCGAACCGCTCAGCAGGGCAGCCGCCCACCTCGGCGGCGCGACCGCCCACTACACCCTCGTACTGGCCCCATCGTCGCCCTGAGCAAGCCCGACGCGCAGAGCACGCTGCACAAGCAGTTGGACGCGATCGACAGGCACAGTCAGCTCAGCGTGCACGTCCACGAGACCCTGCGTGCTCTGTCGGACACCCGCGCCAGCCTTACCACGCCCCAGCCGCCCAGCGGGCTCGCCGTCCCGGCGCAGCGTCTACTGGAGCGCGTGATGCGAGTCCCCGTGCGACCGGATCCGTGACGCGATCCGCACCGGCGCCTCCCCCCGCCATGTCCCCGACGAGATCCTCGCCGTACCGGCCATCCCGCACACGAGAACCGGCAAGAAGCTTGAGGTCCCGGTCAAACGCCTCCTCCAGGGCGCCCCCGCCGACCAGGTCCTCAACCCCGCGGCGGTCGACAACCCCGACCTGATCGTCTACTTCGCCGGCCTGGGCGCCGAACGCCGCCAGGCCCCTTGTCCGCGCACCCCCGAGGGCGTCTCGTGATCCTCTCCGCCTCGCTGACCTGTTTCATCGCGTTGATCTTCGCCCTGCTGGGCGTGGCCAAGATTCTGGCCCTGGGTCCGATGCCCGAGCTGGCCGCCCACGGCAGCTTCACCACTGCGGCTTACCGGGTCATCGGGGGGCTGGAGCTGGCGGGCGCCATCGGCGTGGGGCGACGGGCTGACCAAACTCCTCCCCGCGGTGACATGCGCGGCCCTGATCGCCTGGTATCTCGTACTCCTCGCCAGCCTCTGACCCGTTCCGGGAGACTGTCGGCGGCCACTCGCCCTGTTAGCGAGCCCACGGCGGGGCTGGCAGACTGACTCTGTGGTTCCGCTGATGGTCGCGGCGGATCAGATCGCGTCCTCATCGCTTACCGGCGCCAGTGTGGTATCAGTCTGCGCACTGCTCTTCACCGTCGCGTCGTTCTGGTGGCTCAACGCCCGACAGGGACGCGTGCAGGCGTGGGAGCCTCATTCCTTCGCGGCGATCGTCCACGGTTCCACGGCACGCCTACGGTTGCCGCTCGTCCTGCACAACACCGGTCCCAAACCGATCGTCGTGCAGGACCTCATCATCACCTTCCCTGATGAGCCCGCCTCTCATCTGCCCCTCCTGTGGGTGTCCTCCCCGTCCCGGCTCCAACCGGGGCCGGACGAGGAGGCGAAGCTGCCCGCCGGATTCGTCGTGCCCGGCAGAGAAGCGCAACAGCTCTTCCTCGAGTTCGAGGCACCGTTTTCCGGATTCCTCCCGGAGGCCCGTGACTACAAGGCCCAGATACAGGTGCGGGTCGGCCACCGCAAGGGGTGGCGCCCCCTGCTGACGTTCAGCTTTAGGGCCGCCAACATCATCCATCCAGATCGCTACACCGTTTACAACAACGCACCGGTCGAGCTGACGAAGGAAGACCGGAAAAGAGCGGATGCCGCGCTCCTCGAACTGCTGGAAGAGCACGGGGACGGCTCCCCTCCGGGCGGCAGGAGACAGGGAGACCCTCCGAATGACGAAGGTGACGCCGACACGAGCTGCTGACATCGCCGTCCGTCCGCTGACGTGGACAGCGGTGGCACCGGCCCCGGGCCGCCACAGCCACCGCACGGATCACTCGCGTCAGTCGACGCAACCGGCCGCCGCGAGGTCGAGCGCAATGTCCGTGATCATGCCCGCCTGGCCGCCGACCATCCTGCGCCGGCCGGCTTCGACAAGGATCGCCCGGGTGTCCAGGCCGTGACGGCGCACCGCGGCAACGGCATGCCGGAGGAAACCGGAGTACACGCCCGCGTACCCGAGGGCGAGCGTCTCGCGGTCCACCCGCACCTCGCGGGCCTGCAGGGGGCGGACGATGTCGGTCGGCAGCGTCCATCAGGCGGAACAGGTCGCAGCTTCCGCGACCATGAACAGCCTGCGGAGGAGAAGCCTGTGCGCCTCTCGGCGGGGGCAGGCATCGCCTCAGACGCCTCCCGGAGCGTTCGACTTTGCAGGGGCGAAGGCTATGACTGTTGGTCGCCAAGGGCCCCGGCCGGATTTGCCGAGCACTCGACGCGAGGGCGCAGGGAGGAGAACCTGGCGGGCAGCGGTGCCGACGCCGGAGCTGCAGCACACCCGCCCGGAAGCCCCCGCCGGCCGCGCCTGTAGGAGCTTGCCGTCGAACGCAGCTCTCACCGGCCCTCTCACATGTCTGTCACCAACTATCTCGACTCCCCCGGACCGCGATACCTGACCTGCTGTTACGCGCCCGCCCTGGACTGACGTGGACGCCCGGAGACGGTCTCTACAACCTGTGCCATGTGGTACCGCGGCCCACTCGCTAGCACCACGTACCACTCATCAAGATCCGGACCAGGTGCGGACCGAATCAGCCTGGCACTCGACGTTTCCACTCTTTGTCGCAGGTCAGGAGCGAGGTCAGGCGTTTACCACCAGCAGGCCAAGAACCTGCTGGCAAAACCGGGTCGCCGCTGTCGTAACTCGGGCGACGACGGTCGTTCGACGCCAGCCGTTTCCGAACAGCGCGCCGATAATGGGGGCGGACACGAACGGCTGACCTGCGCTTGACTACATGCCCGCGTCCGAGCGTCCATGGTCGCGGCCGACGCGCCAAGCGGGATCACGCAGACCACCGCGATCCCATGCATCGGCCCTGTCCGTCCGGAACACTCGCGATGCGCACGCGCCGGCGACACGAGCGGCCCCCACGGACCGCGTCCCGGCCGGGGACCTCCCCTCAAGCCCTTCGGGAAGCGAGGCCCTCTTCATGCCCGACACCACGATCAGCGACCAACTGACGGGACTATCCCCCGCCATCATCCACGTCTACACCCAGCTCGTCGCCTTCACCGACCCGGCCACTGTCGACGACATCGCCGAAGCCTCCGATACCGCCCGCTCCAGCACCTTCAAGGCCCTCGTCACCCTCGAAGAGCGAAATCTCGCCCACCGCAACCGAGGCATCAGAACGGCCCCGATCGCCGCCCCGACCTGTGGCACGCCACCCACACCACCCCGGCCCCGACGTTCGCACAACCCGGCGCTCGTGAGGGACTCGTAGCGCAGGCAATCACCGCACCCCGCGCGGCTGCACCAGCCCCGGACGGCAGCCACCCGACGAGGGAACCGTACGAGCCCACTGCTCATGGCACCGACGAGAAATCCGACGCGTCGGCATCGAAGCGGACTGCCTCATACGCTCCGACACCTGCCCAGTGCCCCGCAGCTTCAACCGAATGCCGCCACACCCGCGACCGACTGGCCCGGCGGAAGTAGGCGTCTTGCCCGTGGAGCCCTCCGGCAGCTTGTTATCGAGCACCTCAACGCCCATCCCGGTGAATTCTTCACCGCCACGAGGATCAGCCGTGTGATCGACCGTTCGTCCGGTGCCGTCGCCAACGCGCTCGTCACCCTGTCCACGCAGGGCCTCATCGAACAGGTCACCGAACGTCCGCGCACCTCTCGCGCGGCGCCCCAGGAGCCGACTGCATAGTCCGGCAGCAAGCCGAGAACTGCCGTGCCGATTCCAGCCAGAGCGAGGAACCAACGGCGGCTTGCAGCGTCAGCGTTAGACCACCGATCTTCACTCGTTCGGGTCAACATGCCGCATCTCGGTTCGTCGTGCCACCCTGTCTGGGCATGTCCACGGCAAGGCCGGGCACGACGGCTGTGGGGAGGCGCCGATGACAGCAGCGTCCCACCAGACGGTCGGGGACACCCAGGATCCCGCTGCGTCTCAGGCTCTTGTGGCGGACTGGGCCCGCAGCTGGACTCCCTGCTCCTCCCCCGCTGGCGCGTCGCCCGCCAGTGGTACGCGGTTTGCTTTCTACGGCCGGGTGTCCACCGAGGACCACCAGGACCCGGAGACGTCACGCGCCTGGCAAGCGTTGCGCGCCCAGGCCCTGGTGGCCGGACACGGAAGGATCGTCGCCGAGTTTTTCGACACCGGGCGCAGCCGCACCATCCCCTGGGCGCGCCGACCTGACGCGGCGGCCCTGCTCGCCGCGATGGCCAACCCCGACCGGGACTTCGACGCAATCGTCATCGGCTCCAGTGAACGGGCCTTCTACGGCAACCAGTTCGCGACCATGGCCCCGCTCTTCGCCCACTACGGCGTCGAGGTGTGGGTGCCGGAACTGGGCGGGGCCGTGGATCCGCAGACGGCGGGTCAGGAGGAGCTGATGATCCTGCTCGGCATCCTGTCCAAACGGGAGATCGCCCGCGCCCGTATCCGCACCCGCGCCGCGATGACCGTGCAGACCCGCGACCAGGGCCGCTACCTCGGCGGCCGACCGCCCTATGGCTACCGCCTCGTCGACGCCGGACCGCACCCCAACCGGGCCCTCGCGCGCCGCGGCGTACGCATACAGCGCCTGGACACCGACCCCGAGTGCGGGCCGATCGTCTCCTGGATCTTCACCCAGCGCCTGGACGGACACAGCATCGCCCGCATCACCCGCGCCCTCAACGACGCCGGCATCCCCTGTCCGGCAGCCGCCGACCCCGTGCGGAACCCGCACCGAGAAGGGCAGCGCTGGGTGCTGAACACGGTCCGGGCGATCCTCGCCAATCCGCGCTACACCGGCCGACAGGTCTGGAACCGTCAGCGCACCGACCACGACCTGATCGACCCCGCCAACACCACCCTCGGCCACCGCGACGTCATACGCTGGAACTCCCCCACTGACTGGATCATCTCCACCCGGCCCGCCCATCCGGCGCTGGTCAGCGAGGCCGACTTCATCACCGTCCAGAACCTCCGCATCCGCCGGGAGACCACATCCGGGCACACCTATCTCCTGGCAGGACTGCTGTGCTGCGGCATCTGCGGCCGACGCATGGAGTCCCACTGGACCCACCACCGTCCCGGCTACCGCTGCCGCCACGGTCACACCAGCGCCACCCAGCCTGACCCCGGTCGCGCTCCCAACGCCTACCTGCGCGAAGACCAGGTTCTGCCGCACCTGCCAGCCCTGTACCTCCGCCTCACCAGCCGCCTGGGGCGCCCCGGGTCGGCGTCCGTGAGCCGTTACGCGGTGCACCCCACACCCACCCAGGCGATTGCCCATCTCCGCAGCGAGGAGATCACCCTGACGTACGACCCCGCGGTCAGGACCCTGACCGCGAACACACCCCAGGCAGAAAGGATCACCATCAGCTGACCAAAACAAGGCCCACCGAAACGCCGGCGAAGGGAGAGGCCAGGCCGAAGGCACCGCAACGACGAACACCCGCCCCGGCCGGGAGCCGGAACGGGTGCCAATGTCCCCTGCCCGGAAACCGGGCTCCGTGGGGCAACTCTGTGTCCGAGGGGGGACTTGAACCCCCACGCCCGATAAAGGGCACTAGCACCTCAAGCTAGCGCGTCTGCCATTCCGCCACCCGGACTAGGTGTCTGCCGCCTTGCCGGGGGTGTTCCCGGCGGCGACATGGACAACAATACCAAGGTTTCGGAGTGCGTTTCACCTGCGTATCCGTCCCCTGGGGCGGCCCGGCGCGGGGCCGGGCCGCCTGGGTCGGCGGTGGTGTACAGAATGCATGATCCTGTGTACCCGCCGTGAGGGTCAGGGCATGAGCTGGTACTCCGGGAAGTTCCCGGGCAGCCGCTCCCCCGCCGGCCCCCGGGTCACGGCGCGCACCAGAAGGTCGCCGCCGACGAAGGCACCCCGCCAGGAGGCGCCGAACCCGCCGAACAGCTCGTCGCGGTCGCCGCGGGAGCGGGGGACGCCGTGCCCGGTCTTGAAGGCGCGGATCTGCGGGGCGAGCCGGTCGTAGGTGGCCCGGTCGTCCGTGGCGAGGGTGGCGACCAGGGCGCCGTTGGACGCGTTCATGGCGGCCAGCAGCTCGGCCTCGGTGTCCACCAGGACGATCGTGTCGACGGGCCCGAAGGGCTCCGCGTGGTGCAGCGGGGAGGACGGCGGCGGGTTGAGGAGGGTGACCGGGTGGACGTAGGCGGAAGTGTCCTGACCCGGCAGGAACCGTGTGTCGTCGGGGCGGCCGCGGTACAGCGGTACGGCGCCCCGGTCGACCGCCTCCGCGACCTGGTCGGTGAGCTCCTTGGCCTTGGCCGCGTTGATCAGCGGGCCGAAGTCCAGCTCGGGCAGCGGGTCGGCCGGGTCCGCGACCGCGAGGGGGTGGCCGACGCGGACGGAGCGGACCGCGGGGAGGTAGGCCGCCAGGAACGCGTCGAACAGGGAACGCTGCACGACGAAACGCGGGTAAGCGGTACAGCGCTGTTTTCCGTAGTCGAAGAGCTTGGGGATCAGGGCGGTGAGCCGTTCCCAGTCGGAGAACTCCCAGATGCCCCAGGTGTTCAGGCCCTCCTGTTCCAGGATGTGCGGTTTGCCGAGACCGGCCACGGCGGTGGCCACGCCGGCCCCGGTGTCGCGGCCGCCGACGAAGGACACACAGCCGATCTCCGGCGCCCGCACCAGTGCCTCGTTCAGCTCGCGGCCGCTGCCGCCGACCAGCGTGACCGGCACCCCCTCGCGGGCGGCCAGCGCCATGGCCAGGGTGAGGCAGGCCACCCCGCCGTCGGTCGGGGTCTTGGCGATCACGGCGTTGCCAGCCAGGGCCTGCACGAGGGCTGCGTGCACGAGCACGCTCATCGGGTAGTTCCAGCTGGCGATGTTGGACACGGGTCCGTCCAGCGGACTCCGGCCGGCGAGCATGGGCTCGATGCCATCGGCGTACCAGCGCACGCCGTCGATCGACCGGTCGACGTCCGCGAGGGCGAGCCGCCAGGGCTTGCCGATCTCCCACACGAGCAGCAGGGCGAGCAGGTCGCGGTGTGCGGTGAGCGCGTCCAGGGTGGCGGCGATCCGCGCCCGGCGTTCGGGCAGCGGGATGTGCCGCCAGGCGCGGTGCTGGTCGAGGGCCGCTCGTACGGCCTGCTGGGCGGTGTCGCCGTCGAGCCGCGGGGCGCCGGCGATCGGGGTGCCGTCGACGGGGGTGGTCGCCGGGAGCGTCCGTCCGTCGGCCCGCCATTCGGCACCCCAGAGATTGAGGACACGGTCGTCCCGGAAGGCCTCCGGCGCGGCGGCTAGACAGCGCCGCCAGGCGTCGGCGTAGGCCGTGCCGGGTTTCAGGAGCCCGGGGGTCGGCTGGTTCGGGGGCGGCGGGTTCGGGGTGAGGGTGGGTGTCATACGTCGGCTCCGCTCTCGGTGCACGGTCGGGGCGGGGTGGGGTGACTCCAGGGGGGCGGGGGGCTCGAGGTTGGTTGGGGAGGGAGTAGGGCTCGATGGGGGCCGGAGCGGCTCAGCCCGCGTGGAGGGTGTCCAGGACCAGGCGGGCCGTCTCCGTCGGGGTGCGGCCGACGCGGACTCCGGCCGCCTCCAGGGCCTCCTGCTTGGCGCGGGCGGTGCCGGCGGAGCCGGAGACGATCGCGCCGGCGTGGCCCATGGTCCGGCCCTCGGGCGCGGTGAACCCGGCGATGTAGCCGACGACGGGCTTGGTGACGTGTTCGCGGATGTAGGCGGCGGCGCGTTCCTCGGCGTCGCCGCCGATCTCCCCGATGAGGACGACGAGTTCGGTGTCGGGGTCGTCCTGGAAGGCGGCCAGGCAGTCGATGTGGCTGGTGCCGACGACGGGGTCGCCGCCGATGCCGACGCAGGTGGAGAAGCCGATGTCGCGGAGCTCGTACATGAGCTGGTATGTCAGCGTGCCCGACTTCGAGACCAGGCCGATGGGGCCGGGCTTGGTGATGTCGGCGGGGATGATGCCGGCGTTGGACTGGCCGGGGGTGATCAGGCCGGGGCAGTTGGGGCCGACGATCCGGGTACCGGTGCGCCGTGCGTGGGCGGTGAAGGCGACCGTGTCGTGGACCGGGATGCCCTCGGTGATGACGACGGCGAGGGGGATGCGGGCGTCGGCGGCCTCGATGACGGCGGCCTTGGCGAAGGCGGGTGGCACGAAGACGACGGTGACGTCGACGCCGGTCGACCGCATACCGTCGGCGACCGAGCCGAAGACCGGGACGGCCTGCCCGTCGAAGTCGACGGTCTGCCCGGCCTTGCGCGGGTTGACCCCGCCGACGACGTTCGTGCCGGCCGCGAGCATGCGCCGGGTGTGCCGCATGCCCTGGCCCCCGGTCATGCCCTGGACGAGGACCTTGCTCTCCTTGGTGAGGTGGATGGCCATGTCCCGGCTCCTCAGGCGGTGTGGGCGAGTTCGGCGGCCCGGCGGGCGGCGCCGTCCATGGTGGTGGCCTGTTCGACGAGCGGATGGGCGCGCTCGCCGAGGATCGCGCGTCCGCGTGCGGCGTTGTTGCCGTCGAGGCGGACGACGAGCGGCTTGGTCAGCCGGACGGTGTCGACGGCCGCCACGATTCCCTCGGCGACCGCGTCGCAGGCGGTGATCCCGCCGAAGACGTTGACGAAGACGGACTTCACCGCCGGGTCGGAGAGGATCACCGACAGGCCGTCGGCCATCACCTGCGCGGAGGCCCCGCCGCCGATGTCGAGGAAGTTGGCGGGGCGGGCGCCGCAGCCGGCGACCACGTCCAGGGTGGACATGACCAGGCCCGCGCCGTTGCCGATGACCCCGACCTCCCCGTCGAGCCTGACGTAGGTGAGGCCGCGTTCGGCGGCGGCCGCCTCCAGCGGGTCCTGGTGCTCCTCGTGCCGCTCGCCCCAACGGGCCTGCCGGAAGCGGGCGTTGTCGTCCAGGGTGACCTTGCCGTCGAGGGCGAGGATCCGTCCCTGGGCGGTGCGCACCAGCGGGTTGACCTCGACCAGCAGGGCGTCCTCGCGGATCAGCACCTGCCACAGCCGCACGAGGACGTCGACGGTCTGCGGGGGCAGCCCGGCCGCGCGCGCGATCTCCCCGGCCTTGGCGGACGTGACGCCCTCGGCCGGGTCGACGGGGATCCGCGCCACCGCCTCCGGCCGGGTCGCCGCCACCTCCTCGATCTCCATGCCGCCCTGGGCGGAGGCGATGGCGAGGAAGCCGCCGGCGGTGCGGTCGAGGACGTAGGAGACATAGAACTCCTCGGCGACGTCGACCGGTTCGGCCAGCATCACCGTGCCGACCCGGTGGCCCTTGATGTCCATGCCGAGGATCTGGCGTGTGGTCAGCTCCGCCGCGGCGGGGTCGGCGGCGAACTTGACTCCGCCCGCCTTGCCGCGCCCGCCGGTCTTCACCTGTGCCTTGACCACGGCCCGGCCGCCGAGCCGGCGGGCGATCTCGCGGGCCTGTTTGGACGAGTCGGTGACCTCGGCCTGCGGCACGGGAATGCCGTGTTCCTGAAAGAGCTGCCGTGCCTGGTGTTCGTACAGGTCCATGTGCGGCTCCTGTCTGCGAGGCCGTCGCGAGTCCGCCCGGCACTGACCGAAAGAGGCCGGACTCCGATGACCGAAAAGTGTGTTCGCCCCCTGGACACCACCCACGGGATGCGGGATAACAAGCTTCATACAGTATTCGTCGACTGTATGCAATCTACTGCATACAGCTCGTCGGCTGTCCGTATGCAGTGCACGCGAGCCGCTCAACCCCTACGAAAGGGACAGGACTTCGCCATGCCCGACGACACCCAGGACGTGATCTCCGGTGGTCATCTCGTTGCCAAGGCGCTGAAGGCCGAGGGGGTCGACCGCATCTACACCTTGTGCGGCGGCCACATCATCGACATCTACGACGGCTGCGTCGACGAGGGCATAGAAGTCGTCGACGTACGCCATGAGCAGGTCGCCGCGCACGCCGCCGACGGCTACGCCCGGATCACCGGCAGGCCGGGCTGCGCGGTGGTCACCGCGGGTCCCGGCACGACCGACGCCGTCACCGGGGTCGCCAACGCCTTCCGCGCGGAGTCCCCGATGCTGCTGATCGGCGGCCAAGGGGCGCTCACCCAGCACAAGATGGGGTCCCTGCAGGACCTGCCGCACGTCGACATGATGACGCCGATCACCAAGTTCGCGGCGACCGTGCCGGACACCGCCCGCGCCGCCGACATGGTGTCGATGGCGTTCCGCGAGTGCTACCACGGAGCGCCCGGCCCCTCCTTCCTGGAGATCCCCCGCGATGTCCTGGACGCGAAGGTGCCGGCCGACAGGGCGCGGGTGCCGAAGGCCGGCGCCTACCGTGCCTCCACCCGCTCGGCCGGCGATCCCGAGGCGATCGAGAGGCTCGCCGACCTGCTCCTGCACGCCGAGAAACCGGCGATCCTGCTGGGCAGCCAGGTGTGGACGACCCGCGGCACCGAGGCGGCCATCGAGCTGGTGCGCACCCTCGACATCCCGGCGTACATGAACGGCGCCGGCCGCGGCACCCTCCCACCCGGCGACCCGCACCACTTCCAGCTCTCGCGGCGATACGCCTTTTCCAACGCCGACGTCATCGTGATCGTCGGCACGCCGTTCGACTTCCGCATGGGCTACGGCAAGCGCCTCTCCCCCGACGCGACGGTCGTCCAGATCGACCTGGACTACCGGACGGTGGGCAAGAACCGCGACATCGACCTCGGCATCGTCGGCGACGCGGGACTGGTCCTGAAGTCCGTCGCCGAGGCGGCCTCCGGACGCCTCAACGGGGGCGCCGCCAAGCGCAAGGAATGGCTGGACGAGCTGCGCGCGGCCGAGCAGACGGCGATCGAGAAGCGGTTGCCGCAGCTGAGGTCGCAGGCGTCGCCCATCCACCCCTACCGCCTCGTCAGCGAGATCAACGACTTCCTCACCGAGGACTCGATCTACATCGGCGACGGCGGCGACATCGTCACCTTCTCCGGGCAGGTCGTCCAGCCCAAGTCGCCCGGCCACTGGATGGACCCGGGCCCGCTCGGCACACTCGGCGTCGGCGTCCCCTTCGTCCTCGCCGCCAAGCAGGCACGCCCGGACAAGGAGGTCGTCGCCCTCTTCGGGGACGGCGCCTTCTCCCTCACCGGCTGGGACTTCGAGACCCTGGTCCGCTACGACCTGCCGTTCGTCGGCATCGTCGGCAACAACTCCTCGATGAACCAGATCCGTTACGGCCAGGCCGCCAAGTACGGCAAGGAGCGCGAGCGGGTCGGCAACACCCTCGGCGACGTCGCCTACGACAAGTTCGCGCAGATGCTGGGCGGTTACGGCGAAGAGGTCCGCGACCCCGCCGACATCGGCCCCGCGCTGCGCCGGGCCCGCGAGTCGGGCAAGCCGTCGCTCATCAACGTCTGGGTCGACCCGGACGCGTACGCCCCCGGAACCATGAACCAGACCATGTACAAGTGAGGGGACCCAAGGTGACCACCAAGGCACTCGACGGCATCCGCGTCCTGGACATGACCCACGTCCAGTCCGGGCCCTCCGCCACCCAGCTGCTGGCCTGGCTCGGCGCCGACGTCATCAAGCTGGAGGCGCCGAGCGGCGACATCACCCGCAAGCAACTGCGGGACCTGCCCGACGTCGACTCCCTCTACTTCACGATGCTCAACTGCAACAAGCGCAGCATCACCCTGAACACCAAGACCGAACGCGGCAAGGACATCCTCACCGAGCTGATCCGGCGCTCGGACGTCATGGTCGAGAACTTCGGCCCGGGCGCGATCGACCGGATGGGGTTCACCTGGGACCGCATCAAGGAGATCAACCCCCGGATCGTCTACGCCTCCATCAAGGGGTTCGGCGAGGGGCCGTACACCGACTACAAGGCGTACGAGGTCGTCGCGCAGGCCATGGGCGGGTCGATGTCGACCACCGGTTTCGAGGACGGGCCGCCGCTGGCGACGGGAGCGCAGATCGGTGACTCGGGCACCGGGGTGCATACAGTAGCCGGGATACTGGCGGCACTCTTCCAGCGTGAGCGCACCGGACGCGGCCAGCGCGTCAATGTCGCCATGCAGCACGCCGTGCTCAACCTGTGCCGGGTGAAGCTGCGCGACCAGCAGCGCCTGGCGCACGGACCGCTCGCCGAGTACCCGAACGAGGACTTCGGCGACGAGGTGCCGCGCTCCGGCAACGCCTCCGGCGGCGGCCAGCCCGGCTGGGCGGTCAAGTGCGCGCCGGGCGGCCCGAACGACTACGTGTACGTCATCGTCCAGCCGGTCGGCTGGAAGCCGATCAGCGAGCTCATCGGCCGGCCGGAACTCGCCGACGACCCCGAGTGGGCGACCCCCGAGGCCCGGCTGCCGAAGCTGAACAAGATGTTCCAGCTGATCGAGGAGTGGTCGTCCACCCTCCCCAAGTGGGAGGTGCTGGAGAAGCTGAACGCGCACAACATCCCGTGCGGGCCGATCCTCTCCACCAAGGAGATCATCGAGGACCCGTCGCTGGCCGCCAACGAGATGGTGGTGCGCGTCCCGCACCCCGAGCGCGGCGAGTTCGTCACCGTCGGCAGCCCGCTCAAGCTCTCCGACTCCCCCGTCGAGGTGAAAAGTTCACCGCTGCTCGGCGAGCACAACGAAGAGGTCTACGTCGGCGAACTCGGCCTCGGTGACGAGGAGTTGCGCCTGCTGAAGTCGAACGGAGTGATCTGACGTGATGGCAGAGGACCGGGAGCTGCGGGTGCGCGCGCTCCTCGACTCGGTGCGCGCCGCGGGCCGTACGGCACTCACCGCGCCCGAGGGCAAGGTGATCGCCGACGCGTACGGGATCGCCGTACCGGGCGAGGAGCTGGCGACGGACGTGGACGAGGCGGTGGCCGCGGCGGCACGCTTCGGCGGGCCGGTGGTCATGAAGATCGTCTCGCCGGACATCCTGCACAAGACCGACGCCGGCGGTGTCGTGGTCGGCGTGGAGGGCGCGGCGGACGTACGGGCCACGTTCTGCCGGATCGTCGAGAACGCCCGCGCCTACGACGCCGCAGCCCGGATCGAGGGCGTGCAGGTGCAGGAACTGCTGCCCCAGGGGCAGGAGGTCATCGTCGGCGCGGTCACCGACCCGACCTTCGGGAAGGTGGTGGCCTTCGGGCTCGGCGGGGTGCTGGTCGAGGTGCTGAAGGACGTGACGTTCCGGCTGGCGCCGGTCACGGCCGACGAAGCGCTGTCGATGCTGGACTCCATCCGGTCGGCGGAGATCCTGCGCGGGGTGCGCGGGCAGGCGGGCGTCGACCGGTGGGCGGTGGCCGAACAGATCCGGCGGGTCTCCCACCTGGTCGCGGACTTCCCGGAGATCGCCGAGGTGGACCTCAACCCGGTGATCGCGACCCCCCACGGCGCGGTGGCCGCCGACATCCGTGTGATCCTCGCCGAGAAGCAGCCGGTGCCGAGGAAGACGTACACACGCGACGAGATCCTCACGTCCATGCGCCGGCTGATGCAGCCGTCCTCCGTCGCCGTCATCGGCGCGTCCAACGAGGCGGGCAAGATCGGCAACTCGGTCATGCGCAACCTCGTCGACGGCGGCTTCTCCGGGGAGATCCACCCGGTGAATCCCAAGGCCGATGACATTCTGGGCCGCAAGGCGTACAAGAGTGTCACGGACGTTCCCGGTGAGGTGGATGTGGCCGTCTTCGCCATTCCCGCCAAGTTCGTGGCAGCCGCGCTGGAGGAGGTGGGACGGAAGAAGATCCCCAACGCCGTCCTCATCCCCTCCGGCTTCGCCGAGACCGGCGAGCACGAACTCCAGGCGGAGATCGTGGAGATCGCCGAGCGGCACGGGATCCGTCTGCTCGGCCCGAACATCTACGGCTACTACTCCACCTGGCAGGACCTGTGCGCCACGTTCTGCACGCCGTACGACGTCAAGGGCCCGGTGGCGCTGACCTCGCAGTCCGGCGGCATCGGCATGGCCATCCTCGGCTTCGCCCGCACCACGAAGACGGGCGTGTCGGCGATCGTCGGCCTCGGCAACAAGTCGGACCTGGACGAGGACGACCTGCTGACCTGGTTCGGTGAGGACCCGCACACCGAGTGCATCGCCATGCACCTCGAAGACCTCAAGGACGGCCGGGCGTTCGTGGCGGCGGCGCGGGCCACGGTGCCGAAGAAGCCGGTGGTGGTCCTGAAGGCCGGCCGAACGGCGGCGGGCGCGAAGGCGGCCGGCTCGCACACGGGCGCGCTCGCGGGCGACGACGCGGTGTACGACGACATCCTCAGGCAGGCGGGCGTCATCCGGGCGCCGGGCCTGAACGACATGCTGGAGTACGCCCGCGCCCTGCCCGTGCTGCCCGCCCCGAAGGGCGACAACGTCGTGATCATCACCGGCGCGGGCGGCAGCGGCGTGCTGCTGTCGGACGCGGTGACCGACAACGGGCTGTCCCTGATGGAGATCCCGCCCGACCTGGACGAGGCGTTCCGCCGGTTCATCCCGCCGTTCGGCGCGGCCGGCAACCCGGTCGACATCACCGGGGGCGAGCCGCCGTCGACGTACGAGGCGACGATCCGGCTCGGACTTCAGGACCCGCGGATCCACGCGCTGGTGCTCGGCTACTGGCACACCATCGTCACCCCGCCGATGGTGTTCGCCGAGCTGACGGCGCGCGTGGTCGCCGAGTTCCGCGAGCGCGGCATCGAGAAGCCGGTCGTGGCGTCCCTCGCGGGGGACGTCGAGGTCGAGGAGGCCTGCCAGTACCTGTTCGAGCGGGGCGTCGTGGCCTACCCGTACACGACCGAGAAGCCGGTGGCCGTGCTCGGCGCGAAGTACCGGTGGGCGCGGGCGGCGGGACTTCTGGGGGGTGGCTCATGAGGTGAGTGACGCGGGGGCCGGCCGGCGGTGCGCGTCGGCCGGCCCCGGGACCCGCGCGCGCACGAAAGGCAATGGACAGGGGGCGCTGGCCAGAACTTTCGACGCAAGGGGTGCAAGCCGCGAGATGGAAACCATCGACCCTCCCGCCTCCGTGCTGTGCAGGCAGGTGAGGGACCGCAGGGGCCGCGTGTACCGGGTCGGCGAGAGCGACGCCGAACTGCTGGGCCGTGGCCGGATCTGGATGGTCGTCCTGCCCTGGGTGGGCATGGCGGGCATCAGTGGCGCCGCGTACGCGTTCGTCGCGGCGCAGGCCGGTCTCCGTGCCGCCCACCAGTGGGGCGGGGACCTGTACTGGCCGGCCGGCCTGTGGGCGCTCGCCCAGGCGGCCGTCGCCGTTCCGGCCGGGCGGCTGCGGGAGAGCGGCCGGCTCCCCGCCCGCGCGGCCATGACGACCGGAGCGCTCGGCACCCTGGCCGGGTACCTGGCGCTCGCCCTCGCCCCCGGACTCGGCCTGGCCCGGCTGGCCTTCGCGGTGTGCGCCGGTGCCGGGGCCGGACTGGTGCACGCCACCTGTCTGACGCTGCCGGGCCGGTGGTGGCCCGAGCGGCGGGGCGGCCCGACGGGGCTGGTGGCGAGCGGGCTCGCCGTCGGGGCCCTACCGTTTCTCCTCCGTCCGGTCGCGGACGCAGACCCACAGGTGCTGCTCACGGCCGCAGGCGTCGCCGGATCCCTGGCCGTGGCCGGCGCCGGCCGCCTCTTCCGGGACCCGCCGCGGAACTGGTGGCCGCCGCATCCCGATCCGCTCTCCGTGCCGCCGGATCCGATCGCCCGGCGCGCACGCGACAAGAACCCGCCCGCCGTACGCCACCTCACCCTTCAACAGGCGGCCCAAAGCCCGGTGTTGTGGCTGATGTGGCTCTGCCTGCTGGGCGCGGCCGGTAACACCGTGCTCAGCCTCGTCCTGCAGGTCCACTATGCCCAACTGTTCGATATCAACCCGGAGTTGGTGTGGAGGGCGGCCGTCGCGGGCGGCGCGGCGGCGGCCGTGGCCGGGGCGCTGTCGGACCGCTCGGGGCGGCGCACCGCGCTGATCGCGGCCTGTCTGCTGCTGGGCGCCGCACAGTTCGGCGTGCTGATCGCGGCTCGCACGGGCAGCGGCGTAACCCTCCTCGGCTGCGCGGCGGCCACCGCGGCCGCCGGCGTGACGGCGCTCGCGCTGGTCACCGCCCTGGCCGCGGACCACTTCGGTGAGAACCACCACGCGAGCGTCCACGGACTGCTCACCGGCGCCTGGCTCCTGCCGGTCGCCGCCGGCTGCGGCACAGGGGCGGCCGGGTACGCCGCCCGGCACCCGCACGCCGCATCGCTCCTGGCGGGCTGCACCGGGCTCGCCTGCGCCGCAGTGGCGCTGTTCCTCAAAGCGCCGGGCAGGCTCAGCGTCCGGCGCATCGTCCCCAATCCCCACCCCCTCGGCGAGGAGATGGCTTGACATGACGGCTGATCCCACAACTCGGAACACGCCGGCCGATCCCGGCGCGGCGAACCGCTCCTACCGCGAAGTCACCGACTCCCGGGGGCGGGTCTACCGCATCGGCGAGACGGACCGCGACATCCTCGGCCACTCGCGCAGGTTCATGGTGTACCTGCCGTGGATATCGATGATGGCCATCAGCGTCTCGGAGTACGCCTACGGCTCCGCCGAGGACACCCTGTCCGAGGCGCACGGCTGGACCCAGTCCAACACCTTCTGGATCCTCAGCATCTGGGTGTTCTTCCAGGCCGGCATCGCCTTCCCGGCGGGCTGGCTGCGCGAGCGGGGCATCCTCACCGCGCGTCGCGCGATGTACGTCGGCGCCGCGATGTGTCTGCTCGGCTTCCTGGCGCTGTCCCACCTCGACAACGTGTTCCTGGCGATCCTCGGTTTCGGTGTCGTCGGCGGTGTCGGCTCCGGGCTGATCTACGCGACCTGCATCAACATGGTCGGCAAGTGGTTCCCGGAGCGGCGCGGCGCGAAGACCGGCTTCGTCAACGGCGGCTTCGCCTACGGCTCGCTGCCGTTCATCTTCATCTTCAACTACGCCTTCGACACCGGCAATTACAACGAGGTGCTGGACCTGATCGGCGTGTACGTGCTGATCGTCGTCGCCGTGTGCGCGTTCTTCTTCAAGGACCCGCCGAAGAACTGGTGGCCGGCCGACATCGACCCGCTGTCGGTCTCGGGGAACACCAAGAGCGCCGCCAGTCTGGCCAAGAACCCGCCCGCCGTACGGCAGTTCACGCCCATGGAGGCCATCCGGACCGGCATGCTCCCGCTGATGTGGATCACCGTGGTGATGACCGCCGGAGTGTCGATCTTCGGGATCTCCTTCCAGGTGGACTTCGCCAAGAAGGTCGGCTTCGGCCCGCTGGTCGCGGCCTCGTCGATGGGCGTGATGGCCGTCATCAACGGCGTGGGACGGGCCGCCGTCGGCTGGCTGTCGGACCGGTGGGGCCGCAAGACGACCCTGGTCTTCGTCATCGTGGTGCTCGGGCTCGCCCAGTTCGGCGTCATCTGGGCCGGTGACATGAAGAGCGAGTGGCTGTTCCTGTTCTTCGCCTTCCTCTCCGGCTTCGGCGGCGGCGCCTTCTACCCGATGTTCGCGGCACTGACCCCGGACTACTTCGGCGAGAACTACAACGCCACCAACTACGGCCTGGTGTACAGCGGCAAACTGATCAGCGGCCTGTTCGGCGGCGGCCTCGGCTCGATGGTGGTCGGCGCCTGGGGCTACAACGGGGCCTACGCGCTGGCCGGCGGGGTGTCGATGGTGGCCGCGGCCATCGCGCTGCTGCTGCGCCAGCCGGGCCGGGACACGGCCGAGAAGGCCGTGCCGGCACCGAGGACGCAGCCGACCGCCTGAGGCCGGTGGCGCGGAGGCGGCCGGCGTCCTGGGCACGCCTTCCGGATGTTCCGCCTCTATTTTTGATCTTGGCCAGTGCGCCGCCTTTCAGGGCGGTGGTGAAGGCCATCTCAAGCCCGCTCTGACCCGCACGTGAGCACGGGTCGGCACTGTATACCTCAGCCCACGGGGCGCTGCTGCCGCTCGATGTACTGCTGTACGACGGTCAGCGGCGCCCCGCCGCAGCTTCCGGCGAAGTACGAGCCGGACCAGAAGTGTCCGCCCCACAGGTACCGGCGCACGTGCGCGTCGTACTCCTTGCGAAGCAGGCGGGCGGAAACTCCCTTGAGGGAGTTGACCAGCTTGGAGAGCTGAACCTTCGGCGGGTAGTGCACGAGCAGGTGTACATGATCGTGCTCGCCGTTGAACTGCTTCAGGTCGGCCTCGAAGTCCGCGCAGACCTCCCGCATGAGCTCTTCGCAGCGCGTCAGCATCTCGTCGGTGAACGCCTTACGCCGGTACTTGGTGACGAACACCAAGTGGACGTGAAGGTTATAGACGACGTGATGTCCGGTTCTGACGTCGGGATTCGGATTCCAGCGTGGCGACATAAACCCAAATGTAAGATAGTGATCAACATGACTGAACTCGGCCTCGAGAAGCGGCAGTTCGGGCACCGTGCCCGACTGGCACTCAGCCCTGGCGAGGTCCGGGTCATTGACGACCAGGCACATGCGGCCCGCACTATGTGGAACTGTTTGCACGCTTGGTGGCAGATGATGCCGAAGGACAAGCGGACCCTCGCCGCCGCCGACGCGGCGATACGGGAAGCCCGCAAAGACCTCGACTTCCTCGCCAAGCTGCCCGCGCAGGCATCCCAGGCGGTGCTGAAGACATACTTCCGCGCCTGGGTGAACTGCTGGGAAGGCCGGACGGACGAGCCGAACTTCAAGGACCGGTTCCGCACGGTGATGTCCGTGGACATCCCGCAGGGCCGTGACCTGAACATCGTCCGCGTCCACCGTCGCTGGGGCATGGTCAACCTGCCGAAGATCGGCCGCGTCCGCTTCCGCTGGACCAAAGACCTCCCCGTGGGCAGGCGAGCCAACACCGATAACCGGATCACCGGCGCCCGGCTGGTGAAAGATGCGCTCGGCTGGCACATCGCCTTCCGCGTCCAGACCCTCGAAGCCAAGCCGCAACCCCACCAGGGCCCGGAAGTCGGCATCGACGCCGGAGTGAACATCCCCCTCGCCCTGTCCAACAAGGACCACCAGGACCACGGGCGTCCCCCGCGCCTGCCGGACGGCACCGCCGACCGGGACAAGTGGCTCACCCCGAAGGAGAAGGCCAGACTCCTCAAGCTGGAGCGGCAGGCCGCACACCGCAAGAGTTTTCGCAAGAAGGGGGAGAAGACCTCCCGCCGCTTGCAGCACACCTACGACCAGATCAAGCAGCTCCGAGCAAAAGCCACGCGACGAGCCTTGGACTGGCAGCACCACACGACCACCTACCTCGCCCGTACGTACGGCGTGATCGTGGTCGAACAGCTCAACATCACGAACATGGTCAAGTCCGCTCGGGGCACCACCGAGGAGCCGGGCAAGAACGTCAAAGCCAAGGCCGGCCTCAACCGCTCCATCGCACAAGAGGCGTGGGGACGCACGGTCACTATGCTGACGTACAAGCTCAGGCGCTACGGCGGCCGGCTCGTCAAGGTTCCCGCCCCGAACACCTCCCGACACTGCTCAGCATGCGGATTCACCGTCCCCGGCAGCAGGGAAGACCAGGCCACGTTCATGTGCAAGAACCCCGACTGCGACTTCCAGTGCAACGCCGACTGGAACGCAGCCCGGAACATCTTGCACCTGTACCGGATCGGCCACGTCATAGTGGAGGTCCCGGCCGCCGGAAGGCGCGGTCGTAAGGCGGCTAGAACCGTCAAGCCTGTCGCCGCAAGGTAGGCGGGAATCCCCTTCCTGAGCTTGCGAAGAGAGGGGAGAACTTCAAGGCGAACTCCTGCTGCTGGTGGCCGTGTTGGTGGTCATGCTGGCGGTGGAGTCCCGGTCCTGCGCGGCGGACCGGGCGATGGGTCGGCCGGCGGACGAGCCGGTGTGATCAGGAGCCGTTGCGCTCGTGGTAGGAGCGGCGGGTGTGTTCGGTGTGGTTGCGCATCAGGAAGGCGGCCCTCTCTTCGTCGCGCTGGGCGATCGCGGTGATCAGTTCCCGGTGCTCGATCCACGACTGGCGTCCGCGCTGCCGGGCCACCGGGGTGTAGTACCAGCGGACCCGGCGGTCCACCTGGGCGGCGAGTTCAGCGAGGACGGCGTTGCCCGCGAGGTCCATGACCTTGGCGTGGAAGGCCGCGTTGAGGGCGACGGCGTGGTCCACCTCGTCGGCGGTGACGGCCTTCTCGCCCTCGGCGCACAGCTCCTCCAGCGCGCCGACTCCGGGGGCGTCGGCGTGCAGGGCGGCGAGCCGGGCCGCTTCGGCCTCCAGCAGGGTGCGGACCGTGAGCAGCTGGTCGGCCTCCTCCTCGGTCGGCTCGTGCACGAACGCGCCTTGGGCGGGCCGCAGATCGACCCAGCCCTCGGTGTTGAGCCGCTGCAGCGCCTCGCGCACCGGCTGCCGGGAGACGCCGAGGTGTCCGGCGAGCTCGCTCTCGACCAGATGCTGGCCGGGCTGCAGCGCGCGGGTGGTGATGAGCTCCAGCAGTGCCTCGTAGACGCGTTCGCGCAGTGGTCCGGGGCGTTCCAGCTTCGGTACCGCCCCCTGCGGCAGTCCGGTCGACAACATCACGGTCCCCCTCCTGGGCAGGTCTGGCGTGTGGACGCTGGACGCTCAGTATCGATTGTCTTTTGTCTACAGTCTACGGTGCACAAAATCCAGCCCTGATGGCGTCCCCTTCGTCACTCATGGGCAGCGTACGACCTGCCCGGCGTACGACAGATTGCCGCCGAAGCCGAACAGCAGCACCGGGTCGCCCGCGCTGAGCGCACCCTGTTCGAGCAGCTTGGAGAAGGCGAGCGGGATGCTGGCGGCCGAGGTGTTGCCGGATTCGGTGACATCGCGGGCGACGACGGCGTTGACGGCGCCGAGCTTCTCGGCCAGCGGTTCGATGATGCGCAGGTTGGCCTGGTGCAGGACGACCCCGGCGAGGTCCTCGGGGGCGACGCCGGCCCGTTCGCAGGCGCTGCGGGCGATGGCCGGGAGCTGGGTGGTGGCCCAGCGGTAGACGCTCTGCCCCTCCTGCGCGAACCGCGGTGGGGTGCCCTCGATCCGCACGGCGTGCCCCATCTCCGGCACCGATCCCCACAGCACCGGCCCGATCCCCGGCTCCTGACCCGCCGGGCAGGCCTCCACCACGGCGGCCCCGGCGCCGTCGCCGACCAGGACGCAGGTGGTGCGGTCGCTCCAGTCGGTGACGTCGGACATCTTGTCGGCGCCGATGACCAGCGCACGGGTGGCCGCGCCGGCCCGGACGGTGTGGTCCGCGGTGGCCAGCGCGTGGGTGAAGCCGGCGCACACCACGTTGACGTCCATCGCGGCCGGCCGCGGGATGCCGAGCCGGGCCGCGACCCGGGCCGCCATGTTCGGGGAACGGTCGATGGCCGTGGAGGTGGCGACCAGGACGAGGTCGATGTCGCCGGGGGTCAGACCGGCGGCGGCGAGGGCTTTGGCGGCGGCGTGCGCGGCCAGCTCGTCGACCGGCTCGTGGGGACCGGCGATGTGCCGGGTCCGGATGCCGACCCGGCTGCGGATCCACTCGTCGCTTGTGTCGACCATGCCGGCCAGGTTCTCGTTGGTGAGCACCCGGGCGGGCTGATAGTGACCGATGGCGGCGATGCGCGAGCCGTTCATGGCGGGAGTCCCCTCGTGGCCGTGGGTAGCGGGATCCACCAGTCTGATCAGTGACCCACGGGTACGACGGCAGGTGAAGCCACAGGAATCGGGCGCCCGAGTTGTCGGCTTCCCTCACACCCTCGGACGCCCGGGCGTTCACCGCGTGAACAGCTGCGTCGCCTTCTGCACGAGTTCGTACACGCCGTAGCCGAGGGGGGCTCCCACCCACAGCCAGGCGAGGGCGATCAGGCCCCGCCGGCTAGGCGGGCTGCTGTCGCTGGGCATCTGCGGCCTCCCTCTGGGCGGGGACGTGGTGGTGGCGGGTGTGGACGGGACGGACGAGTTCGTTGGCGACGAAGCCGACGACGAGCAGGCCGATCATGATGCCGAACGACAGCCCGTACAGCGCCGGACCGTGCTTCCCGGCGTCCTTCTGCCGGTCCGCGATCCAGTTGACGATCAGCGGCCCGAGGACGCCCGCGGTGGACCAGGCGGTGAGCAGCCGGCCGTGGATGGCGCCGACCTGATAGGTGCCGAAGAGGTCCTTCAGGTAGGCGGGGACCGTCGCGAAGCCGCCGCCGTAGAAGGAGAGGATCACGAGGGCGCACAGGACGAACAGCGGCTTCGCCGAGTCCCCGAACAGCGCGAGGAGCAGGTACATCAGCGCGCCGACGCCGAGGTAGCAGCGGTAGATGTTCTTGCGGCCGATCCGGTCGGAGGCGGACGACCAGCCGATCCGGCCGGCCATGTTGGCCGCCGACAGCAGTGCCACGAAACCGGCGGCGGCGGAGGCCGACACCGGGGTGGAGCTGTCCGCGAAGAAGTCCGTGATCATCGGGGCGGCCTTCTCCAGGATGCCGATGCCGGCGGTCACGTTGGTGCAGAGCACGATCCACAGCAGCCAGAACTGCGGGGTGCGCAGCGCACTGTTGGCGGATACCTGCACACCGGCGGCGGAGCCCGGCCCGCTCGCGCTCGCGCCGGGCGTGTTTCCGCGGGGCACGCGGACGAGGAGCACGCCGAGCGTCATGAAGAGGGCGTACGCCAGACCGTGCACCAGGAACGCGAGGGCGATCCCGGAGTGGCCGGTGCCGAAGGAGGAGAGCATCTGCGCCGACCAGGGGGAGGCGATCAGCGCGCCGCCGCCGAAGCCCATGATGGCGATGCCGGTGGCCATGCCGGGCCGGTCGGGGAACCACTTGATCAGGGTGGAGACGGGCGAGATGTAGCCGATGCCGAGGCCGATCCCGCCGACGAAGCCGTAGCCGAGGACGATCAGCCAGTACTGCTTCGTCTGGGCGCCGAGCGCGGAGATCAGGAAGCCGGAGGAGAAGCAGACGAGGGCCACGGTCATGGCCCAGCGGGGCCCGTTGCGCTCTACGAGCGTGCCGCCGAACGCGGCGGACAGGCCGAGCATCACGATCGCGAGCTGGAAGGGCAACGCGCTCTGGGTGCCGTCGAGATGGAGCGCGGATTCGAGCGGCGGCTTGAACACGCTCCAGGCGTAGGCCTGTCCGATGGACAGGTGGACGGAGAGGGCGGCGGGCGGGACGAGCCAGCGGCTCCAGCCCGGGGGTGCGAGAGGGGGGCTGCTCATGCCCGCGGACGCTAGGGCGGGGAGCGTGAGTTGAGAAGGGTGCGGTCGACCGTATGCGGTGAACGGTATCCACCCTGCGTTCAACGGTCGCCGCGCGAACCCTTGCCGAGGGTCATTCCATACTGTAGACAATATTTCGTCGACAGGATTCAGCCGGTGAGCGGCTCGCGTCGGTCGGCCCCTTCTCCCACCTCCGCGGTATCCCTCAAACCGAACGGAGTGCTCCCGTGAAAGTGGCAGTTCTCGGCGCCGGCGCCATAGGCGCCTACGTCGGTGCCGCGCTCCACCGCGCAGGCGCCGATGTGCATCTCATCGCCCGTGGACCGCATCTGGCGGCCATGAGGCAGCACGGAGTACGTGTGCTCAGCCCGCGCGGCGACTTCACCGCGCACCCCCACGCCACCGACGACCCCGGCGAGGTCGGCCCGGCGGACTACGTCTTCCTCGGCCTGAAGGCCAACGCGTACGCGGCGTGCGGGCCGCTGATCGCGCCGCTGCTGCACGAGCGCACCGCGGTGGTGGCCGCGCAGAACGGCATCCCCTGGTGGTACTTCCACCGGCACGGCGGCCCCTACGACGGCCACCGCCTCGAAAGCGTCGACCCGGACGGCGCGGTCAGCCGTGTCCTCGCCCCCGAGCGGGCCGTCGGCTGTGTCGTCTACGCCGCCACCGAACTCCAAGGGCCAGGCGTCGTACGGCACTTGGAGGGGACCCGGTTCTCCATCGGCGAGCCCGACCGCAGCATCTCCGCGCGCTGTGCGGACTTCGGCGAGGCCATGCGGACCGGCGGCCTGAAGTGCCCGGTGGAGCCCGACCTGCGCGGGGACATCTGGGTCAAGCTGCTCGGGAACATCTCCTTCAACCCGATCAGCGCCCTGGCCCGCGCCACCATGCGGCAGATGTGTCTGCACGGCGGCACCCGCCGGGTCATCGAGACGATGATGCGCGAGACGCTCTCGGTCGCCGAGGCCCTCGGCTGCACGGTCGGCGTCTCCGTCGAGCGCCGGCTCGCGGGCGCGGAGCGCGTCGGCGACCACCGCACCTCCACCCTCCAGGACCTGGAGCGCGGCAAGCCGCTGGAACTGGACGTGCTGCTCGCGGCCGTCGTCGAACTCGCGGAGATCACCGGCGTCGAGGTGCCCACGCTGCGCACCGTGCACGCCATCTCGGACCTGCTCGCGCTGAGGAGCGCCGCATGAGGAAACGGCAACCGAAGACCTACACCCGGCTGACCCACCCGCTGGTCCGGGACAGCCGCGACGAACCGTTCCGGCGGGCGAGCTGGCAGGAGGCGCTGGACCGGGCGGCCCGGGGCCTGGAACGCAACCGGGGCGCGTTCGGGATGTTCTCCTGCGCCCGCGCCACCAACGAGATGAACTACGTGGCGCAGAAGTTCGCCCGGGTCGTCATGGGCACCAACAACGTCGACTCCTGCAACCGGACCTGTCACGCCCCGAGCGTGGCGGGCCTGTCGGCGGTGTTCGGCTCCGGCGGGGGCACGTCGTCGTACGAGGAGATCGAGCACACCGACGTCATCGTGATGTGGGGGTCCAACGCGCGTTTCGCGCACCCGATCTTCTTCCAGCACGTGCTGAAGGGGATCAGGAACGGCGCCCGGATGTACGCCGTCGACCCGCGGCGCACCTCCACCGCCGAGTGGGCGGAGAGCTGGCTCGGGCTGAACGTGGGCACCGACATCCCGATGGCGCACGCGATCGGCCGCGAGATCATCCGGGCCGGCCTCGCCAACGAGGCGTTCATCGAGCGGGCGACCACCGGCTTCGAGGAGTACCGCGCGCTGGTCGAGCCGTGGACGCTGTCGCTCGCCGAGAAGGTGACCGGCGTGCCGGCCCGCGCGATCCGGGAGCTGGCGCACGCCTACGCCCGTGCCGAGCGTGCCCAGCTGTGCTGGACGCTCGGCATCACCGAGCACCACAACGGCACCGACAACGTCCGCGCCCTGATCAACCTGTCCCTGCTCACCGGCCACGTCGGCCGCTTCGGCTCGGGACTGCAGCCGCTGCGCGGGCAGAACAACGTGCAGGGCGGCGGCGACATGGGCGCGATCCCCAACCGGCTGCCCGGCTTCCAGGACATCCTCGACGCGGACGTCCGGCTGAAGTTCGAGTCGGCGTGGGACACCGTGATCCGGCCGCACTACGGGCTGAACCTGACGGAGATGTTCGAGGCGATGGAGGAGGGGAGTCTGCGGGCGGTGTACTGCATCGGGGAGAACCCGGCGCAGTCGGAGGCCGACAGCGAGCAGGCCGTACGGCGGCTCGGCGCGCTGGACTTCCTCGTCGTGCAGGACATCTTCCTCACCAGGACGGCCGAGCTGGCGCATGTCGTGCTGCCGGCGACCGCCGGGTGGGCGGAGACCGAGGGCACGACCACCAACAGCGAGCGCCGGGTGCAGCGGGTACGGCGTGCCGTCACCCCGCCCGGGGAGGCCCGCGAGGACATCGACATCATCTGCGAGCTGGCGGCCCGGCTGGGCCACGACTGGAAGTACGCGGACGCGGAGGCGGTCTGGAACGAGCTGCGCTCGGTCTCCCCGGACCACTACGGGATGACGTACCGGCGGCTGGAGGAGCACCGGGGCATCCAGTGGCCCTGCCCCAGCACGGACCGGCTCGAACCGACATACCTGCACGGCCGGTTGTGGGAGTCCGACCCCGACACGCGGGGTGTGCCCGCGCCGTTCGGGCTGGTGCAGCACGATCCGCCGGTGGATCTCACCGACGAGGAGTACCCCATCCGGCTGACCACCGGGCGGCGCCTGGACTCGTACAACACCGGTGTGCAGAGCGGCGGTTTCGCCTCCCCGCTGCGCCGCGGCGAGTACGTCGAGCTGTGCCCGGAGGACGCCGAGCGGTACGGGGTCGTGGTCGGCGAGGAGGTGCGGGTCACCTCGCGGCGCGGGTCGGTGGTGGCGCCGGTGTGGATCGACACCGCGCTGCGGCCCGGCCTGGCCTTCATGACCATGCACTTTCCCGACGAGGTGGACACCAACCAGCTGACGATCGAGGCGAACTGCCCGATCGCGGGGACCGCGGAGTTCAAGGCGTCGGCGATCCGCATCGAGAAGCTGCCCGTCGCGACCATCGTGAGGTGACCTGGTGGACCTGCACTTCGGCGACAGCAAGCCGACGGACGAGGAACGGGCTGCCGTGGACGCCCTGTTGGGCCCGCCGGAGTCCTCCTGGGAGGGCGCCGACCGCAGCGACGCCGACCTGAGGTGGGCGCGCGGCGGCCGGGCGGCCCGGGACCGGCGCGATCTGCTGCTGCCGGGGCTGCACGCGCTCAGCGACCGGGTCGGCTGGATCAGCGAGGGCGGCCTCGGCTATCTGTGCCGCCGGCTGACCGTGCCGCCGGCCGAGGCCTACGGCGTCGCCACCTTCTACGCCATGTTCTCCATGAAGCCCCGCCCGGCGACCGTGCTGCACGTGTGCACCGACCTGGCCTGCGCGGCCGCCGGGGCCGACGCGCTGTGCGCCGGTGCGGAGGAACGTCTCGGCGGCGGGGTCGGCGTCGAGCGCAGCCCCTGCCTGGGCCTGTGCGAGCGCGCCCCGGCGGCCCTCGCCGTCAGGGCGGGCGATCCGGTGCGTACGGCGGTGGCGGCACCGGCGACCGTGGACGAGGCCGTACGCGCGGCCCGCTCGCCCGACTCGGCACCGGAGGAACCTCCGGCGGCCATGGCGGTGCCCCAGGCCGGCCGGGCGGACCTCGTGCTGTTGCGGCGGGTCGGGGTCGTCGATCCGGCCTCCCTGGACGACTACCGCGCGCACGGCGGTTACGCCGCGCTGCGCCGGGCCTTCGCGCTCGGGCCGGCCGGAGTCATCCGCGAGGTCACCGACTCCGGCCTGGTCGGCCGCGGCGGCGCCGCCTTCCCCACCGGCCGCAAATGGCAGGCCACGGCGTCCCAGCCCGACCACCCGCACTACCTCGTGTGCAACGCCGACGAATCCGAGCCGGGCACCTTCAAGGACCGCGTGCTGATGGAGGGCGACCCGTACGCGCTGGTCGAGGCGATGACCATCGCGGCGTACGCGACCGGCGCCCACAAGGGTTACCTGTATCTGCGCGGCGAGTACCCGCGCTCGCTGCGCCGCCTGGAGCACGCGATCGGGCAGGCACGCGCGCGTGGCTTCCTCGGGGACGACGTCCTCGGCCAGGGCTACGCCTTCGACATCGAGATCCGGCGGGGCGCGGGGGCGTACATCTGCGGTGAGGAGACTGCCCTGTTCAACTCCATCGAGGGCTACCGGGGAGAGCCGCGCTCCAAGCCGCCGTTCCCGGTGGAGAAGGGGCTGTTCGGCAAGCCGACGGTCGAGAACAACGTCGAGACGCTGGTCAACGTCCTGCCGATCCTGACCATGGGCGCCCCGGCGTACGCGGCGATCGGCACCGAGCGGTCGACCGGGCCGAAGCTGTACTGCGTCTCCGGGAGCGTGGCGCGGCCCGGTGTCTACGAACTCCCCTTCGGCGCCACGCTCGGCGAGCTGCTCGAACTGGCCGGCGTCCGGGAGGGGTTGCGGGCGGTGCTGCTCGGCGGCGCGGCGGGCGGGTTCGTACGGCCCGACGAGCTGGACATCCCGCTGACGTTCGAGGGCACCCGTCAGGCGGGCACCACGCTCGGCTCCGGCGTGGTGATGGCCTTCGACGACAGCGTGCCGCTGCCCCGGCTGCTGCTCAGGATCGCCGAGTTCTTCCGGGAGGAGTCCTGCGGGCAGTGCGTGCCGTGCCGGGTCGGGACCGTCCGGCAGGAGGAGGCGCTGCGCCGGATCGCCGAGCGGACCGGGGCCGCGGCCGCCGACGACATCGCCCTGCTGCGGGAGGTCGGCCGGGCGATGCGGGACGCCTCGATCTGCGGTCTGGGGCAGACCGCCTGGAACGCCGTGGAATCCGCCATCGACCGTCTGGGGGCGTACGCATGACCGTCACACCGCTGGGGATCCCGCGCCGGCTGCTGGAGTGCACCGTCGACGGCGAGCCCGCGCGGGTCCCGGAGGGCTCGACCGTCCTGGACGCCTGCCGGGCCGCGGGGAAGGACATCCCGACGCTGTGCCAGGGCGACACGCTGCGCCCGAAGAACGCCTGCCGGGTGTGCGTGGTGGAGGTCGAGGGCTCGCGGACGCTGGTGCCGGCCTGCTCGCGCACGGCGGAGCCCGGCATGGAGGTCCGTACCGACACCGAGCGCGCCCGGCACAGCCGGAAGATCGTCCTGGAGCTGCTCGCCTCCTCAGTCGACTTGTCGACCACCCCGAGGGCGGCCGAGTGGATCAAGGAGTACGAGGCGAAGCCGGACCGTTTCGGCCCTGACGCGGCCCGGGTGAACGAGCAGCCCAGGATCGACAACGAGCTGTACGTACGCGACTACGGCAAGTGCATCCTGTGCTACAAGTGCGTCGACGCCTGCGGCGACCAGTGGCAGAACTCCTTCGCGATCTCCGTCGCCGGGCGCGGATTCGACGCCCGGATCGCCGTCGAGCACGACGCTCCGCTCACCGACTCGGCGTGCGTGTACTGCGGGAACTGCGTCGAGGTGTGCCCGACCGGGGCGCTCGCGCCGAAGACGGAGTTCGACATGCGGGCGGCGGGCACCTGGGACGAGTCCCGGCAGACGCGGACGTCCACGGTGTGCGCGTACTGCGGAGTGGGCTGCACCCTCACGCTCCATGTGCAGGACAATGAGATCGTGAAGGTCACCTCGCCGCACGACAACCCGGTGACCCACGGCAATCTCTGCATCAAGGGCCGTTTCGGCTACCAGCACGTACAGAACCGGGGCTGATCAGGACATGGGACGAGTCACGGAACGACGCAAGGTCCTCCGCATCCGGGACGGGGCGCTCTCCACCCGGCCGGACACACTCGTCGCCGAGGAACCCCTGGAGATCCGCCTGAACGGCAAGCCACTCGCGATCACCATGCGCACGCCGGGCGACGACTTCGCGCTGGCGGCCGGCTTCCTGGTCAGCGAGGGTGTGCTGGCGACCGCGGACGACCTGCAGAACATCGTCTACTGCGCGGGTGCGACGGCGGACGGCTCGAACACCTACAACGTGGTCGACGTGAAGACCGCGCCCGGCGTCGCCCTGCCGGACTTCACCCTGGAGCGGAACGTCTACACGTCCTCCTCGTGCGGCCTGTGCGGCAAGGCCAGCCTGGACGCCGTACGCACGACGGCCCGCTTCCCGATCGCCGACACTCCCCCGGTCCGGGTCGCCCCGGAACTGCTGGCGAGCCTCCCCGACCGGCTGCGAGCGGCCCAGCGGGTGTTCGACCGGACCGGGGGCCTGCACGCGGCGGCGCTGTTCACCGAGGACGGCGAGCTGCTGGACGTACGGGAGGACGTGGGCCGGCACAACGCGGTCGACAAACTGGTCGGCCGGGCGCTGCAGAACGGCGACCTGCCGCTGTCGCGGGCGATCCTGCTGGTGTCCGGGCGGGCCTCGTTCGAGCTGGCGCAGAAGGCGGTGATGGCGGGCATCCCGGTGCTGGCGGCCGTGTCGGCGCCGTCGTCGCTGGCGGTGGACCTGGCCGCGGAGACAGGGCTGACGCTGGTGGGTTTCCTGCGGGGCAGCTCGATGAACGTGTACGCGGGCGAGGACCGCATCGCCCTGCGGGAGACGGCCGCCCAGGGCTGAGGTGCCTCCCCGCGGCACGGCGGCGGGGCCCCGGCCGGCGGGGAGCGCCCCCTGCGCCGCCGGGCCCCGCCTCGGCCGAGCGACTGCGCCGTCTCGGCGAACGCCGTGATCGGCGGTGAGCGGCGTCCCACCGCCCGGGCCGGCAGGCCTGGTCCGGTTCCGCGTCGGTCACCGGCACACGGTCAGGCGGGGCTGAGGCGTACGCCGGCGGCGGTCACCACCGTGCCGAGCCGGGGGAAGTCGAGCCGTACGGACGCCTCGTGCTCGGCGGCGGTGAACGCGGCCATGGCGTCCTCGACGAAGACCAGGTCGTAGCCGAGGTCGGCGGCGGCGCGGGCGGTGGACTCCACGCCGAGGTTGGTGGCGATGCCCCCGAACACCAGGGTGGTGACGCCGCGTTCGCGCAGCCGTTCGTCCAGGCCGGTGCCCTGGAAGGCGCCGATGGTCCGCTTGACCACCTCCAGGTCGCCGCTCCGGGCGAGGCCGGGCACGAGTGAGCTGCCGGGCGGCTGTTCGGCGACCGAGGGGCGTTCGACCCGGACGAGGACGACGGGTGCCCCGGCGGTGCGGAAGGCGTGTGCCAACTCCTCGGCGGTGCTCAGTACTTCGGTGCCTTTGCGGGGTTCCAGGGGCAGCGCGACGATGCGTTCCATCAGGTCGACGAGGACCAGGGCGGTGCGCTGCGGATCGAGGACGGGAGCTGCGGTCATGACGGAACGTTAGCCGCCGTCAGCCGTCCGTGCCGGAAATCCGGATCAACAGGCCCGTGAACTGATCGCGTTCGGCGGCCGACAGCGGGGCGAGCAGCTCGTCGTTGGCCTCGCGGGCCGCCTTCTCGCAGCGCACGAGGAGGCGGGCGCCGTCGTCGGTGAGGGACACGGCGTTCTTGCGCCGGTCCCTGGGGTCGGGGGCGCGCACGACATGGCCGGCGGCCTGCAGGTCGTTGAGCACGCCGACCAGGTCCTTGGGATCCAGGCCCACACTGCGGCCCAGGTCGGCCTGGGCGACGGGCTGGAGGTCGCGCACGGCGGAGAGGACCACGTGGTGCCACATCTTCTGCCCCTCGGCCGCGAGGGCGTCGGCGACCAGGGAGCGGCCCCGGGCGGCGGCGCGGCCGAGGAGCCAGCTGGGCAGGGAGCGGATCGCGGGCAGGGGTGCTTCGGCCATGCCGGCAGCCTAACCGAGAAATCGTTGGGATTCCCCATGAACCTCCGCTACCGTTGGGGCTCCCAACGAATTCATGGGTGTCCCCAACGATCGAGGCGCCGGGTGCGCCCGGCGTGGAGGTGTGTGCGATGCGTCGCGTCCGCTATGAGTCGACCGGCGGCCCGCTGTTCCTGGAGGAGGCCCCCGTCCCCGAGCCCGGCCCCGGAGAGTTGCTGGTGCGCTGCGCGGCGGTCGGGATCACCCTGCCCGTGGTCCGCAAGGTCACCGAGGCCGCCGGGCCGATACCGCTGGGCGGGGAGATCGCCGGCGAGGTGGTGGCGGTGGGCGAGGGCGTGACCCGCTTCCGGCCGGCCGAGCGGGTGACCGGGCTGTGCTTCGGGCACGGGTACGCCGACTTCGCCCTGCTGCACGAGGCCATGGCCTCATCGGTACCGGACGGCGCCGACGCCGTGGACGCGGTCGCACTGGTGCGCAGCGGCCTGGTGGCGTTCGGCGCGCTGGAGGCGGCGCGCCCGGTGCCGGGCGAGGCCGTGCTGGTCACCGCGGCGGCGAGCGGGGTCGGCCACCTGGCCGTGCAGCTGGCACGGGCGCGGGGTGCGGGACGGGTGGTGGGGACCGTGTCCGACCCCGGCAAGGCGGAGTTCGTCCGCTCGCTCGGCGCGGACGACTGTGTCCGCTACGGCGACGGCAGCTGGGGAGATCCCGTCGACTGCGTCCTGGACGCCGTCGGCGGCGACCTGCTCACCCCCGCCCTCGCCGCCCTGGCCCCGCACGGCCGCCTCGTCGCCTACAGCTCCGGCGGCGGCACCGTCCAGGCGTACGACCTGCTGGTGGGCGCCAAGTCCGTGATCGGGTTCCAGATGGCCGTGATCGCCCGCGGCCGGCCGGACCTGTACGAGCGGTGGCGCCAGGAGCTGTGGCGGCTGTTCGCCGAAGGCTCCCTGAAGCCCGCCGTGCACGCCGGGTTCGCGCTGGAGGACGCCGCCAAGGCACACGAGGTGATCGAGCGGCGGGCCAACCTGGGCAAGGTCGTGCTGTGCCCGTAGGCCCTTCGCGGGCTCCTTGTGCTGCACGCTTCTTGTGAGGCGACCTTGCCCCAACTACCGTCGATGGGGCGCACGTTGGACGTGGGATGTCCGGATGTCCGGATGTCCGCCGACGAAGGGCAGTCGCACATGCCGTCAGGTCTTCGCGCCCGTCTCAGAGCCGTACTCGCCACCGCCCTCACCACGGCGGCACTGCTCCTGGTGCCGCTGGCAACCCCCCACCCGGCACACGCTCAGTCCCCCGCAAACGACCCCGAGTTCGAGCAGCAGATCCTCTTCAAGGCGTCCCAGGACCCCGGTTACGCCTGCTTCCGCATACCGGCGACCGTGAAGACGACCGACGGCACCCTGCTGGCGTTCGCCGAGGGCCGGGTCCTCAACTGCGGCGACGCCGCCGACATCGACATCGTCGTCAAGCGCTCCACCGACGGCGGCCGCACCTGGGGCCCGCTGCAGGTGGTCAACGAGGGCGCCGGTGACACGCACGGCAACCCGGCGCCGATCGTGGACCGCGCAACGGGCCGGGTCTGGCTCGCGGAGACGTACAACACCGGTCGTACCGACAGCGCCAGTTGCTCGGTCCCCTGCGACCGCACCCCGCACCTGCAGTACAGCGACGACGACGGCCGGACCTGGTCGGTGCCGCGCGATCTGAGCCCGGAGATCCTGCCCGCCGGCTGGAACTCCTGGTACGCGACCGGGCCGGTGCACGGCATCCAGCTCACCCGGGGCCGGTACGCGGGCCGGCTGGTCTTCGGGGTCAACACCGAGACCTGGGACGGCAGCCGGGTCACCGCCAACCACGCGGCGCTGATCGTGAGCGACGACCACGGCGGCCACTGGCGGATCGGCGCCACCGACACCTGGCCCATCGCCGACGACGGCACCTTCCGGCAGAAGCCGTCCGAGCTGACCCCCGCCGAGCGCCAGGACGGCTCCGTCCTGGTCAGCGGCCGGGAACAGGACGGCACCGACCTCGGTCACCGCACCGAGGCGGTCAGCCGCGACGGCGGCGACAGCTTCACCGCGCCCTTCCGCGACCTGCCCGACCTGTACACCCCGCAGGTCCAGGGTTCGATGCTGCGCGTGGGCGACCGTCTTCTGCTCGCCTGCCCCGCCGACCCCGACCGGCGCCGCACCATGATGATCCGCTCCTCCTACGACGGCGGCCGCACCTGGGACAGCGTGGACCGCGGCACCGTCGTCACCACGGACTGGTCCGGCTACTCCGACCTGGTGCGCGCCGACGCGGACACGGTGGGCCTGATCTACGAGGGCGGCGCGGTGGACGCGCGCGACGAGATCCGCTTCGCCCGCTTCACCGAGGACTGGCTCGCCCCGCGCCGCGGCCCCGACCCGGTCACAGCCGACCTCGCCCCGCACGCCCGCCCGGCCGCGGTGCTCGGCGGCGCCGAGGAGACGGACGGGGTGTTCGGCGGCGCGCTGCGGTTCGACGGCACCGACGACGCCGTACGCCTGCCCTTCCGTACCGAGCTGCCGCTGGGCACGAAGGACTTCACGGCGTCCCTGTGGTTCCGGTACACGGCCACGACCGGCGAGCAGCCACTGCTGTGGATGGGCGGGATCGGCACCACCCAGCCGCAGGTGTGGCTGCGCGGGGAGCCGGCGAACCACCGCATACAGGGGCTGATCACGGTGCGGGACGGGGCGATCGCGCCGCAGACCACCTTTGTGCGCACGGACGCCGCGTACAACGACGGCCAGTGGCATCACCTCGTGCTGCGCCGGGGCGACGGCCGGCTGACGTTGTTCGTCGACGGTACGCAGTGGTCCGTCGCCGACATACCGGGGTCCGTCAGCCGCAACTCGCCCTTCGGCGTGCACATCGGTCAGCGGATGGACAGCCGGGCCTTCTTCACCGGCGCCATCGACGAGGTGCACGTCTGGGACCGGGCGCTCACCGACGCGGAACTGTCGGACCCGAAGGCGCTCAGGTCACCGAAGGACACGGTCCTGTGGCTGCCCCTGGACCAGGTGAGCGGCTGACGCGCCGACGCCAGCGCCCGGGACCTCCCGCGGGTCCCGGGCCCGGCGCTTGGCGATGACCGCGCACACCATCAGCTGCATCTGGTGGAAGAGCATCAGCGGCAGCACGGCGAGCGAGGCGTGGGCGCCGAACAGGACGCTGGCCATCGGGAGCCCGGAGGCGAGGGACTTCTTCGACCCGGCGAACTGGATGGCGATCCGGTCCTCCCGGCCGAAGCCGAGCGCCTTGCCGCCGTACCAGGTCAGCAGGAGCATCACGGCGAGCAGGGCGGCCTCGACGGCGAGCAGCCCGCCGAGCCGGGCGGGGCTGACCTGGTGCCAGATGCCCCGGATCATGCCCTCGCTGAAGGCGGTGTAGACGACCAGCAGGATCGAGCCGCGGTCGACCAGCCCGAGCACCCTCCTGTGCCGGGCGACGAAGCCGCCGATCCACCGGCGCAGCACCTGCCCGGCGAGGAACGGCACCAGCAGCTGGAGCACGATCTTGACCAGTGAGTCGGCGGAGAACCCGCCCCCGCTGTTGCCGAGCAGCCCGGCCGCCAGCAGCGGGGTGACGACGATGCCGATGAGCGAGGAGAAGGAGCCCGCGCAGATCGCCGCCGGGACGTTTCCGCGGGCGATCGAGGTGAACGCGATGGACGACTGGATCGTGGACGGCACCAGCGTCAGGAACAGCAGCCCCTGGTAGAGCGGCTGGGTCAGCAGCACCGGCACCAGACCGCGCGCCGCCAGCCCGAACACCGGGAAGAGGACGAAGGTGCAGACCAGCACGGTGACATGGAGCCGCCAGTGGCGCAGCCCGTCCAGCGCCTCCCTCGTCGAGAGCCGGGCGCCGTAGAGGAAGAAGAGGAAGGCGATCGCGGCCGTCGACGCGCCCGAGGCCACGTCCGCGCCGGTGCCGTGCGCCGGGAACAGCGCGGCGAGCCCCACCGTGCCCAGCAGCAGGACGATGTACGGGTCGATCGGCATCCAGCTCGGCCAGCTCAGGCGTTTCACGGTGCTCCGGTTGATCTCTTGCTTTCGTTCCGTCGCGGGCGCGCAGGCCCCCGTTCATCTTCCTCCTCGAAGCGTCGATCGGGAATCCGGCATACCACTCTGACTGTCATCACGATTCCCGATAAGCTCGGACCGTGTACGACCCCACGCACCTGCGCACTTTTATGGCGGTCGCCCAGACGCTGAGCTTCACGCAGGCCGCGCGCCGGCTGGGGCTGCGCCAGTCCACGGTCAGCCAGCATGTGCGCCGGCTGGAGGACGCGACCGGGCGGCAGCTGTTCACCCGGGACACCCATTCGGTGGAGCTGACCGAGGACGGCGAGGCGATGCTGGGCTTCGCCCGCCGGATCCTGCAGGTCCACGAGCAGGCGACGGCGTTCTTCACCGGCACCCGGGTGCGCGGCCGGCTGCGGTTCGGCGCGTCCGAGGACTTCGTGCTCACCCGGCTGCCGGAGATCCTGGAGGGCTTCCGCTACGACCATCCGGAGGTCGACCTGGAGCTGACCGTCGAGCTGTCCGGCACCCTGCACGAGCAGCTGGCCGCAGGGAAGCTGGACCTGGTGCTGGCCAAGCGGCGCACGGAGGACCCCCGGGGCGAACTGGTCTGGCGCGACGACCTCGTGTGGATCGGCGCCGAGCGGCTGCGCCTGGACACGGACCGGCCCGTCCCGCTCATCGTGTATCCGCCGCCCGGCATCACCCGGGCCCGCGCGCTGGAGGCCCTGGAGCGCGAGGGCCGCGACTGGCGGATCGTGTGCACCAGCGGCAGCCTCAGCGGCCTGATCGCGGCGGCCCGCGCCGGGCTCGGCGTGATGGCCCACTCCCGGCGCCTGATCCCGCCCGGCCTGTTCCGCCTGCCGGACCGCGCCGGGCTGCCCGACCTGGGCAAGGTCGATTTCGTGCTGGTCCACGGCCGCCGCCGGGGCACGGCGGAGGAGGCGGCGCACGCGCTGGCCACGGCCGTCCTGGCGGGCGGGGAGCGGCTGCGGCGGAGCAGCTGACGTCTCCTGGCCCGGTGCCGCGGCCGTCAGCGGGCCATCGGGCACGTCGGAGACCAAGGCGCGGCGCCCTCGCCGGCGTACATCCGCCGGTCAGGCCCGCGCCGCGTATGGGGCGATCGGTACGGTGTGGGCCGTAATCGCCGCGTACAGATTCGGTGGAGATTACGGCACCGAAACTTACTGACCCGTCAGTATTGTGTCCGGCCCTTCCCCTTGTACGGGCATTTTCCGGTCACTGTCCGGGGGAAACGTGAGGTTTGCTCGGTTTCCGGCCCCCTCCCGCCGGGTGACGGCGTGGGGTAGCTTTCACCGCGCTGTGCCGAGCGTCACGGGCGTGACCAAGCAGCGAGGATCGGGGAGCGAGGTTTGCGCGAGTTCACCAACCCGCCGCTCACGACGGCACCGCCGGTGGGCGGTCTGGCCGACGTGGTGTTCGAGCATGCCCTGACGGACCCGACGCACGTCGCTCTCGGCCGCAAGGACGCCGGCGGGCAGTGGCGGGAGGTGACCTCCGCCGAGTTCCGCGACGAGGTCATGGCCCTCGCCAAGGGCCTGCTGGCGCGCGGCATCCGCTTCGGCGACCGCGTCGCCATCATGTCCCGCACCCGCTACGAGTGGACCCTCTTCGACTTCGCCCTGTGGTCGATCGGCGCCCAGGTGGTGCCCGTCTACCCCACGTCCTCGGCCGAGCAGTGCTTCTGGATGCTCTACGACGCCGAGGTGTCCGCGGCGATCGTGGAGTACGAGGACCACGCGATGACCATCGCCACGGTCATCGACCGCCTCCCGCAGCTGCGCCAGCTGTGGCAGCTGGACGCGGGCTGTGTGCAGGAGCTGTACGACGCCGGGGCGCATCTGGACGACGAGCTGGTGCACCGGCACCGGCAGGCGGTCACCCCGGACTCGGTCGCCACCATCATCTACACCTCGGGCACCACCGGCCGCCCCAAGGGCTGTGTCCTCTCGCACGCCAACTTCATGTACGAGGCGGACACGATGATCCAGCGGTGGCAGCCGGTGTTCCACACCAAGAAGGACGACGAGGCCTCCACCCTGCTGTTCCTGCCGCTCGCGCACGTCTTCGGGCGGATGGTGGAGGTCGCCGCGATCCGCGGCCGGGTCCGCTTCGGGCACCAGCCGCAGCTGAACGCCGCCGCCCTGCTGCCCGACCTGCAGGCGTTCAAGCCGACCTTCATCCTCGCGGTGCCGTACATCTTCGAGAAGGTGTTCAACGCGGCCCGCCGGAAGGCGGAGAAGGAGGGCAGGTCGGGGCCGTTCGAGAAGGCGGTGGACATCGCGGTGAAGTACGCGGAGGCCGTGGAGGCCAAGGCGTGGGGCACCGGGCCCGGCCCGTCGGCGGGGCTGCGCATGCAGCACCAGTTCTTCGACAAGGTCGTGTACTCCAAGGTCCGCGCGGCGATGGGCGGTCGTATACGGAATGCGATGTCCGGCGGTTCGGCGATGGACCGCCGGCTGGGGCTGTTCTTCGCGGGCGCCGGTGTGCAGATCTACGAGGGCTACGGCCTGACCGAGTCGACGGCCGCGGCCACCGCCAACCCGCCCGAGCGCACCCGCTACGGCACCGTCGGCCAGGCCATTCCCGGCGTGACCGTGCACATCGCCGACGACGGGGAGATCTGGCTGTACGGCGGAAACGTCTTCCAGGGCTATCTGAACAACCCGAAGGCCAGCGACGAGACCCTGCACGACGGCTGGCTGGCCACCGGCGACCTCGGTTCGCTCGACGAGGACGGCTATCTGACCATCACCGGCCGCAAGAAGGAGATCCTGGTGACCTCCGGCGGCAAGAGCGTCTCCCCCGGTGTGCTGGAGGAGCGGGTCCGCGAGCATCCGCTGGTCAACCAGTGCATCGTCGTCGGCAACGACCGCCCCTACATCGCCGCCCTGGTCACCCTCGACCAGGAGGCCGTCGAGCACTGGCTGCAGATGCGCGGAAAGCCGCGGATGACCCCGGCCCAGCTGGTGCGCGACCCGGACCTGGAGACGGAGGTGCGGCGGGCGGTGGTCGCCGCCAACACCCTCGTCTCCCAGGCCGAGTCGATCCGTACCTTCCGCATCCTGGCGCAGCCGTTCACCGAGGAACACGGCCTGCTGACGCCGTCGTTGAAGCTGAAGCGGAAGGCGATCGAGAAGGCGTACGGCAACGAGGTCGAGGCCCTCTACCGCACGTGAGCCCGCTGATGGGGCGTCAGCTGATCGTCACCTTGAAGATCCTGTCCGACCCGTCGGCGGCACCTCCGTTGTTGTCGCAGTTGGTGGTGGACAGCCACAGCTGGTCGGCGCCCGGCACCTTGGTGACCGTGCGCAGCCGGCCGTAGGTGCCGACGTAGTACGCGCTCGGTGTGCCGACGCTCTCGGTGTCGCCGTTGATGGGGACGCGCCAGAGGCGTTCGCCGCGCAGGGATGCCATGTAGATGACGTTGCGGACGATGGCGATGCCGCTCGGCGAGGCCTCGGAGACGTTCCAGGTGGCCTTGGGGTTGGTCATGCCGGCGACGTCGCAGCTGCCCTCGCAGGTGGGCCAGCCGTAGTTCGCGCCGGGCTTGATCAGGTTGAGTTCGTCCTTGGAGCTGTTGCCGAACTCCGCCTCCCAGAGCCGCCCGTTGCGGTCGAAGGCGAGGCCTTGAGGGTTGCGGTGGCCGTAGGAGTAGACGTAGGTGCCGAAGGGGTTGCCGGGGGCCGGCTTGCCATCGGTGGTCATGCGCAGGATCTTGCCGTTGAGGGAGTTCTTGTCCTGCGCGAGGTCGGGCTGCTGGGCCTCGCCGGTGGAGACGTACAGGTAGCCGTCGGGGCCGAAGGCGAGGCGGCCACCGTTGTGGTAGCGGTTCTTCTTGATGCCCTGGAGCAGGACCTTGTAGTCGCCGAGCTTCGTCCCGTCGTACGTCATGCGGACCACACGGTTGCCCTCGGACGCGGTGTGCATGAAGTAGACGAAGTGGTCGGTCTCCCACTTCGGGTCGACGGCGACGCCGAGCAGACCTCCCTCTCCGTTGGTGGTGACGGCGTTGGGCACCGTGCCCACCTGCGTCTTCGTGCCGCTCTTGGTCAGCTTCCACACCCGGAAGTCGTCGCGCTCGGTGACCAGGGCGGACTGGCCGTCCGGCATCCAGTAGGTGCCCCAGGGGATGGTCCAGCCGGTGGAGAGCGTGGCGATCGAGGACGGGACACCGCCGTCGGTGGCGCAGGCCTTGGTGGTGAAGGAGACCGTGTTGCTCGGTGCGGAGACATTGCCGGCGGCGTCACGGGCGACGACGTTCAGGCTGTACGGGCTGTCGCAGGCGAGCCCGCCGAGAGTGGTGGACGTACCGCCGGTGACGGTCTTGTAGACGGTCGTGCCGCTGCGCACGTCGTAGGCGGTGACGGCGCGGTCGTCGGTGGAGGCGCCCCAGGTGAGGTCGACCGTGTTCGACGTGATGTCGGCTGTGTGCAATGCGCCGGGTGCCGTCGGCGGTGTGGTGTCGGAGCTGGGCTTGGTGGTGCAGTCGACGACCGGGCTGGCGGGCGAGGTGTTGCCGGCCGCATCCCGGGCGATGACCGTGAGGTCGTAGGTGGTGTTCGGGGCGAGCCCGGTGAGCGCCTTCGAGGTCGCGTCGCCCGCCGCCTCGCCGATCTTGTTGCCGTGCTCGTAGAGGTCGTACGCCGCGACGCCCGCGTCGTCGGTCGACGCGCCCCAGGACAGGGTCAGGCGGTCCTCGCCGATGTCCGAGCAGGAGGGCTGCCCGGGGCGGGTGGGGGCCTGGGTGTCGGCCGGCGTGCCGAGGCTCACGCGGTCGAGGTTGGGGCCGCCGTTCGCCGTGGTCGCCGTCGCCCGGATCTTGTTGCTGCCGGCCTTCAGCGTGACGTTGACGGTCCTGGCCGCCCAGGTGTTCCAGTCGGCCGTGCCCGGGAAGGAGACGGCGGGCGCGACGACGGTGCCGTTGACGGACAGGTCCATCGGCCGGTCGGCGGTGGTGCCGTTGGCGTATCGCAGGGTGAGCGACGCGGGCCCGGCGGCGGTGGCGCCGACCGTGAACTCCACGTAGGAGCCCTTGACGTTGGTGTAGTCGACGAATCCGGTGCCCGTGAAGCCGGTGTGGTTGGTGGCGACGGTGCCCTGGGAGATCAGGGCGTCCTCGGCCTGGTAGTCGGTGGCGGCGAGGGCGGTGCCCTGGCTCAGGCCGGCCAGGGGCAGCGCGAGGGCCGCGGCGAGGCCGTACGGCAGAACTCTTCCGAGA
Source organism: Streptomyces sp. NPDC050743 (assembly GCF_044456925.1). NCBI lineage: Bacteria > Bacillati > Actinomycetota > Actinomycetes > Kitasatosporales > Streptomycetaceae > Streptomyces > Streptomyces sp. NPDC050743. The sequence goes on along the minus strand of NZ_JBITGJ010000015.1, from coordinate 99,101 downwards.
TGCATGGGTGTGTTCCCTTGTTTCCCCTCAGCCCGTGTACTGGGTGAAGACCTTGAGGTAGTCGTACGGCTGCTGCGACACGCCGCTGCAGGAGTCGCCGTCGATGCCGGAGCCGCAGGGGCGGTCGCGGTTGGCGGACCAGTAGGTGAGGCGCGCGATGTGGTGCTGCCGGGCGTAGGCGAGCATGGTCCGGAAGTCGGCGACGCGGACGCGCTCACCGGAGTCGTCCGTCTTGCCGTTCATCGACGACAGCCCGATGTGGGCGTAGGCGGTGGCGTCGTCGTAGCCGTAGGCCGCCTCGACCCTGGCCTTGAGGCCCTCCATGGCCCGGGTGGTGAGGGTGCCCATGTTCGTGGTGCCGCCGCCGAAGTCGAACGGCATGACGCACCAGACGTCGTTCGCCAGGCCGGACCTCGCCGCGCGCTTGATCATGTCGACGCCGGTCGCGTCGGGGCCGCTGCTGGTGGTGCCGAAGGTGATGACCGTCTTCAGGCCGGGATTGTTCGCCTCCACGGTCTTCAGGGCGTCCACGACACGCTGGCGGACGGTGGCGTTCGACCATTCGGTGTTCTCGATGTCGATGTCGAGCGCCTTCAGCCTGTACGCGTTGATCACCTTCTGATAGGCGCCGGCCAGCGCGGAGGCGCTGGAGCACTTCTCCCCCAGCTTGGCGCCGCTCCAGCCGCCGACGGAGACGATCACATCGCCGCCCGCGGATCGTATGCGGTCGACCGCCGACTGGTCGGTGCCGCCGGTCAGCGGCCGGGTGCCGTCCCACTTGGGGTTGCAGGTGCCGTCGGACAGGACGAAGGCGAGGGTGAACCACTTGACGCCGGTCGCCGACATCACCTTGGTCGGGTCCGGCGGATCGCCCCAGCCCAGGTACTCGTACGGGGCGACGGCCATGCCGGGGGACGCCGCGCGTTCCTTCGCGGCGGCGGTGGGCCTGACCCGGACGAGCCGGGTCTCGCCGGGGCGGAGGGTCGCGCTGTAGGAGCCGGTGACCGTGCCCTTGTGGGAGCCGGACCACAGGTCGGTGACGTCACCGGAGCCGGTGAAGCCGACCTGGGACCAGTTCACGGTGACCGTGGCGCTGCCGGAGGTTCCGGTGTTGAACAGGGCCACCACGTAGTCGCCGTCGCTCTCCCGCTTGCTCCAGACCTGCTTCACACCGCTGTTCACGATCCGTTTCGCCGCGACCCCGTCCTGGTCGACGCCGATCAGCCGGTCGTTGGTGAGCATCGCCTTGTCGACGGAGTCCAGGTGCGTGAGGTCGGTGCCGAGCAGTAGCGGGGCCGCCGCCATCGCCCACAGCGTGAAGTGGGAGCGGCGCTGGTCGGCCGTGAGGCCCACCTGGTCGCCGTTGCCGATCTCCAGCGAGTCCAGGTCGTTCCAGCCGCCGGGGCCGGCGTACGGCTGCCAGGACGCGGCCGAGTCGAAGCGCTTGGAGACGTGGGACCAGTCGGTGAGCGGATAACCGCTGCCGTTGGAGCCGGGGCCGCAGTAGCACTCCACGTCGCCCTGGGTGCGCCAGCTGTTGGCGAGCCTGCGCCAGGTGGGCGCGTCGGCGATCGGAAGGTTGTTGGACAGCGCGAAGTTGATGGGCCGTCCGGTGGCGCGCAGCGCCTTGTCCCAGGCCTGGACGTCGGGGACGTCCTGGCTGCCCACGCCGTCGATCTTCAGGTAGTCGACTCCCCAGGAGGCGAACTGCCTGGCCCAGGAGTCGACGAACTCCTGGGCGCCCGGCTTGGAGTAGTCGATGGAGTACATGTTCTTGCAGTTGTAGTTCTTCTCGGTCTTCGAGGTGTCCGCGATGTCCTTCGCGTGGTACGGGGTCCCCTCGATCGGCGTGTTCTTCAGCACGGCGTTCTTCGCGATGCCGGGCGTCACGTAGAAGCCGAACTTCAGGCCCTTGGAGTGGACGTGGTCGGCGAGGGCCTTGATGCCGTCCGGGAACTTGGCCGTGTCGACGGCCCAGCGGCCGTAGGCGTCCACGGCGAAGCCGTTGGCGTCGCACTTCTGCCAGAAGTCGTCGAGGTTGACGTAGACGAAGCCGTGGTCCTTCAGGCCGCTGGAGGCCAGCGCGTCGGCCTGTGCCTCGATCTTCGCCTCGGTCGGCTGACGGCGTACGAAGCTCCAGCTGCTCCACCCCATGGCGGGGCGGATCGACTGGCCGTTGTCGGAAGCGGCCGCGGGGTGGGCGGTGCCGGCGAGGGGCACCGCGGCGGCCGCGAGCAGCCCGGCCGCCGCCGTCGTCAGGGTTCTGAGCCGGGTCATGGACGTCCCTTCGGGGCGGGTGTGGCGTAGGAGGTGCCGATCCAGGCCTCGTCGATCCGCAGCCGCTGGTAGCGGGTGGTGTCGCTGGAGGCGGCCCAGGTGGAGTCGACCTCGAGGCGGACGTAGCGGGCCGTGGTCGCGGTCAGGTCGATGCCCTGGATCCCGCGGACGCTGGGGAGTTGACCGGTCCGCACCGGGCTGCCCCAGTTCTTGCCGTCGTCGCTGAGGTAGACCTTGTAGGCCTTGATCCGCGCGGACTGCTCGGTGGCGGAGCGCGCGTAGGCGACGGAGTCCTCGCGCTGGTTCAGCCCGATGTACCGCACCTTCTTCGCCGCTCCCAGGTCGAAGGTGAGGTTCACGGGGAGCGTCTTGCCGTTGTCCCAGTAGGTGAGGTAGTCGCCGTCGCCGGCGGCGGAGCCGGGGTGGCCGCTCGCGGACGCGTCGGCGGTGACCTGGACGCCGGTCGCGATGCCCTGGCGGCCCGCGGTGATCACCTTGAAGACGGTGTCGTACGGGTCCCAGCCGCCGAGACCGCTGAGGGTGAGCACCCCGCCGGACTGCGACCAGGAAACCGGCGCTCCGGTGCGGAGGTTGGTGACCGAGGCGATGCGGTAACCGTTGTCGCGGATGCGCAGGGTGGCGGTGCTCGGCGGGGTGAGCACGTGGATGTACTGCCGGTTCGGGTCGTCCTTGGCGACGGTGGTGACGCCGTGGGCGCCGTCGTTCCAGAAGCCGGGCTTGAGGCCGCCGTACAGGTAGCCGCCGCCCTCGGTGCCGTGCAGGGACTCCCAGATCTTGTCGAGGTAGGAGTTGGCGAAGTTGTTGAAGTCGGCCTGGTTCGCCGGGAACTTCCCGTTGACCTGGGCCGTCTCCGCCATGAGTGCCTTCACCGAGGAGCCGGCGTTGGTGATCAGCCGGCCGAGGGTGAGCATCTTGTCGACGGTCGGGTTCGAGCCGTCGTACCACCAGGCGCCGGTCGACGGCAGCTTGAAGTCGGCCTCGGTCAGGCGGGGTTGCGCGGTGTAGACCGCCTGCGGGTAGTCGTAGGCGGGCGTCATCCCCGTCTTCTGCTCATTGCTGATCATGTCCATGATCGGCGTGTCTTCGTTGTTGTTGCTCAGCGTGTAGTTCGGGCGCTTCTGATAGATCTGCGCGTAGAGGTTGTGGCTCTCCCAGTACGCGTTGTCGTTGTCGATCCAGAAGCCGCCGAGGTCCGGGTAACGGTCCATGACCTCGAAGAAGTTGTCGTAGGAGAACCGCCCGAAGCCGTCGCGGGTGGTCAGGTCGACGTTCTCGCCCTTGTAGGTGGAGTAGGCGGCCGAGTCGAGCCATTCGTGGCCGCCCTCGTCGTGCCACTGGGGGTCGTCGGTCATGTAGAGGATGACCTTCATGCCCTTGGCCTTGGCGGCGTTGATCAGCTCACCGAGGAAGTCCCGCTTGGTGGAGCAGGAACCGGGGATCTTCGACGGCCAGGGGCGGGCGTAGCCGAGCCGGCTGTGGAAGGTCGCCAGCACGATGTACTGCGTGTGCAGTTTCTGGGCCTCGTGCACCCAGTAGTCGGGCGTCCAGCCGCCGCTGGTGACGTCCTTCTCCCAGGCGGCGCAGCTGGTGTGGGCGGGGGCGGTGCGCAGGCCCCAGTGCAGGAACAGGCCGCCGACGGAGGCGCGCAGGAAGGCCTGGCGGGGGTTCTCGACGTCGCGGGGGCGTACCTGTGCCGCGCAGTTCCGGCTGGATCCGCTCGCCGACACGCGCAGGGCGCCGCCGTCGGTGGTGTGGCTGTCGCTGACGCAGTAGCCGGTGACGGACTGGAAGCCGAGGTCGTGAGGTGAGTCGCCGCCCTTCTGCGCCGTGAACCGGGTCAGCCGGATGCCGCTCGCCGCGTTGGCGATGAGGGCGGGCCGTCGGTCGTCGGCGGCATACCGCACGCTGCTGTCGGTGAACTGTATGCCGTCGGCATTGTGCAGGTACCAGCCGTACGCCGGCCGGGTCCCGATGCTCTTCGGGTTGTAGTCCTTCGGGTCGTTGCTCGGCACACCGGTGGACATGGTGCCGTTGCCGCCCGGGACCGTGATGTCGACATGGTTGAAGGTGACGTCGCTGATGCGGTGGCCGTCCTCGCCCCACAGGGTCGGGCTGAAGGAGGGGCTGTTGCCGGTGGCCGTGATGTCGTCGTACGTGATGTCGCTGATCGATCCGACGCCCGGGCTGTTGCCGCACCGCTTGCGCGTGCCGATCTTTTCCATGATCGGTGAGTGGACGTCGGTCATGGTGATGTCGCGGTAGTGGACGTCGGAGATCCTGGCGCCGTCCATGGAGACCATGCCGAGCCCGGACTTGTCGGCGCCCTCGATACGGATCTTCTCGAACTGGTAGTCGGAGAAGTCGCCGCAGGTCTCGGAGCCGAACATCAGGGCGTTGCAGCAGCGCGCGGACAGCACCGAATCGCTCACGCGCACATGGCCGTTGGGGAGTTTGGCGCCGAGGGCGTAGTCGCTCTTGAAGACCAGGGCGTCGTCGTTGGCCGCGATGTGCGCGTTGGTGATCGTCACGTCGGTGGTGGAGATGACGTTCCAGCCGTCGCGGTCGCTCGCGGTGTCGATGGTCAGGTGGTCGGAGACGACGTTGGTGCAGCCGTTGATCAGGGCGGCGAAGTGACCGCCGCGCCGCAGGGTGAGGCCGTCGCCGAGGCGGAGCCCGTCGCAGCGGGTCAGCGACAGGATCTTGTCGGCCTGGCCGGACTTCGGGTTGCCGGTGATCAGGTTGCCGGCGCCGTCGATGACCCCGCCGCCGGTGAAACCGATGTCGGTCAGCCGGTCGCCGTAGATCATCGCGTCGTGGAAGTGGCTGTGCCCGTAGTCCTGGTACTTGTCGTTCGGGTTGGACTCGGGCGGGTCGTAGGTGCCGGCGGAGGAGCCCTGGAGGGTGGCGCCCTTGTCGACCTGGAGCGTCACATGGCTCTTCATGTGGATGGTGTTCTTGGACTTGTAGGTGGCGGCCGGGAAGCGGACGGTGCCGCCGCCCGCCGCGTTGGCCGCGGTGATGGCCTTGTCGATGGCGGGGGTGTCGTTGGTCGAGCCGTCGCCCTTGGCTCCGTAGTCGCGCACGTCGTACACGGTCGCCCGGTGCGGCGTGGCGGGTTGCGGGGCCGCGAGGGCGGCGGGGTGGGTGAGGCCGAGGACGACGGCGAGGACGCACTGGACGATCGCCGCCGCCCTTCTCGGGTCGGCGATGGCGGGTTTCACGAGACCGGCTCCTCTAGGCGAGTTGGTAGCCGCGGAGGTTGGTGAGCAGCAGGTAGGTGTTCTGCAGGGATCCGGAGGTGTCGCCGAGGGAGCGGTAGATGCCCCACTTCGGGCGCACCCGGTCGGCGAGGAAGGTGTCGACACCGGACCTCGACTTGTCGATGACGGTCGTGGAGCCGCTCTTGAGGATCCAGCGGACGGAACCGGCCGAGCCGTTGCCGACCTTGATCTGGAAGTTGACGTCGGTCCACTTGTCGTGCAGCGGGTCGAGGTTCGTACGGCCGACGAGGATGTCGTCGATCGCGAGCCGCAACTCGATGGTCTGGACGCCATCCACACGCCGCAGCGACTGCACGGCGATCGGCGAGGTACCGGTGCCGGGCTGCTTCAACTGCATGATGTGCGTGAAGGTGGTCGTGGCCTTCAGCGTGCTCGGGATGTACATCGAGTACGTGAGCCGCCAGGTCTGGCCCTCGGTCCACTTCAGAAGGCTGTCGGCGCCGGTGCGCAGGCCGGTGACCTCCTGGCGCTGGCGGTCGGTGGAGGTGTCCCGGTCGACGGTGTGGATGTCGAAGCGCCAGTTGTCGCCGGTGGCGTGGATGTGCGGATGGCCGGCCGGGTGGGAGTGCGCGCGGTCGTCCTCGACGGTCTCGAAGGCGCCGAGCCCGTCGGTGCGCGCCGACGGCGACCACTTCAGCTGCCAGGAGGCGGCGTGGGCCGCGGTGGCCGGGAGGCCGGTCACGGCCACCGCGGCACCGCCGAGCGCGGCACCGAGTACGGCTCTTCTGGGCGTGCTCATGACACTCGATCACCTCGCAGTTGCTCGTTCATGATCAGGAAGGCCCCGAGCCCGTGGAAGTCGTCGGTGGCCCGGGTGCGGCCGACGTAGTACGCGTAGTCGCCGACGTTGGTGCCCACGGAGATGTCGGCCAGGTTCGTACGGCCGTCCGCGCCGACCGACAGCCGGGCCAGTACGCCCTCGTAGCCGCGCCGGGCGACCGCCTTGAAGTGCGGGTCCAGGTAGCCTTGTTGGGCGCCTCGGGAAAGGGCGTAGGTGAACATGCTGGAGCACGAGGTCTCGGTCCAGTTGTCCGGCCGGGAGCTCTTGTCGATCACCTGGAACCAGCGCCCGGACGCCGGGTCCTGGTACTTCTCCAGCGCCGAGGCCAGCGTGCGGAGGATGCCGAGCAGTCGGGGACGCCGGGGCTGGTCGGCGGGGATCGCGTCCAGGACGTTCACCAGTGCCATGGCGTACCAGCCGACGGCACGGCACCAGTGCTCCGGGGCGAGCCCGGTGGCCGGGTCGGCCCAGCTCGCCGACTTCGACTCGTCGTAGGCATGCCGCAACAGGCCGTTCGCCACTTGCAGATGACCGCCGTAGACGGACAACTGCTCGGCAGCCTCGGCGTTCGTGTACGCGCTGTCGCCGAACTCCCTGCCGTACTCGACCAGGAACGGGTTCACCATGTAGGCGCCGTCCGCCCACAGTTGGTGCGCCCGGCTGCTGGTGTCGGCGTGCCAGAAGCCGCCGTCGGAGGTGCGCGGATAGCTGTTCAGGCGGTCGCGGATCTTCCGCGCGGCCTTGCGGTAGCGGTCCTGGCCGGTCTCGTGGTGCAGGAGCACCAGCAGTCGGCCCGCCTGCATGCTGTCGAGGCTGTTGAAGGACTGGTCGATCGTGCCGTCGCCGTGCACGAACCGGTCGACGTAGGCCTTGATGTAGGTGAGCAGGCGAGGGTCGTGGTTGCGCCGGTAGACGAGGTACTGACCGTAGAGATACAGGCCCACGGGGTACGACCAGCCGCCGATGGTGGCCGGTGTGTAGCGCGCCATGGTGGAGTCCACGACGGCCGTGGACCAGTCGCGGGCGGCGGCGGGGCGAGGCGCGGCGGCCGGGGCGGAGGGTGCGGGGGCGGCGCTCGCCGGAGGTACGGCGGCGGGCAGCGCGGCCAGGATGGCGGTGGCGAGCGCGGCCGCGGTCAGCGCGGCCCGCAGGCGTCGGCGTCTCATCAGGGGCTCTCCTTCGTGGATGCCCCGGCCTTCAGGCCGGGGAGGAAACGAAGATCCTGCGGAGCAGGGCAGGGAAGGCCGGTTCGCCACAGGGCGGACCGGCGTCCACCACCTGCCGGCAGACGCTTGCCGCTCACATCCGCTGGTTGAAGGGGTGCCGGTCGTGGTAGCGCGTCGCGGTGACCGCGCGCAGCCGCTCGGTGAACTCGGCGGCCGGCCAGGCGGCGCGGCCGTCGGGTTCCGGTGGTGCCGCGGTCATGCGGCCGGGGGCGGCTCGGGCGGCCGACGGCCGGCGAGCGCGTACGCGGTCACCTCCAGCGCCGTCTCCACGACGTGCTAACCAGGGCTTTTCCAGACCTTTTCATCCGATGTCTCGGGGACGGAGCGGTGCGTCAAGACAGGCAGGGAAGCGCTCTCGGTCATGGGTGCGTACTCGCTTTCCTGAGGGTGGGGAGTCTCAGAAGAGAGCAGGAGGGGGAACGCGGCCTGGTCAGGACCCGTTCACGTGTATGCACCGGGTTCAGTGACGCGTCCGGTGGCGCGATACAGAGTTGCGGGACGAAGGGCTCCGGTCAATGGTCCGGACCGAAAACGTCGGATGCGTTTCCGGCCAATCTCCACTTCATGGGCTGACTGACCGGTCAGTCGAGGCGGATCGCGCCGTCAGGAATGCGGCACGGCGCGTGATCGTTGACGATGGGAGTACCACCTGTCGACAACCTAAGGATCAAGAGGCTCGTGAGCAGCAAGGTCCCCCCGATCATCCTCAACAACGGCGTCGAGATGCCCCAGCTGGGCTACGGCGTGTGGCAGGTGCCGGACGACGAGGCCGAGCGGGCCGTCGCCACGGCGCTGGAGGCCGGATACCGCAGCATTGACACCGCGGCCATCTACGGCAACGAAGAGGGCACCGGCAAGGCGATCGCCGCCTCCGGCGTGTCCCGCGAGGACATCTTCGTCACCACCAAGCTCTGGAACAGCGACCAGGGGTACGACGCGACGCTGCGCGCCTTCGACACGTCGCTGCGGAAGATGGGTCTCGACTACCTCGACCTGTACCTGATCCACTGGCCGCTGCCGGCCCGTGGCACGTACGTCGACACCTACAAGGCGTTCGAGAAGCTGCTCGCCGACGGCCGGGTCCGGGCCATCGGCGTGTCCAACTTCCTTCCCGAGCACCTGGAGCGGCTGATCTCCGAGACCTCCGTCATCCCGGCGGTCAACCAGATCGAGCTGCACCCGCATCTGCAGCAGCACGCCGCCCGTGAGTTCCACGCCGAGCAGGGCATCGCGACCGAGGCCTGGTCGCCGCTCGGCCAGGGCAAGGGCCTGCTGGAGGTGCCGGCCGTCGTCGCCATTGCGCAGAAGCACGGCCGCACCCCGGCCCAGGTGGTGCTGCGCTGGCACATCCAGCTCGGCAACATCGTGATCCCGAAGTCCGTGACGCCGTCCCGGATCAAGGAGAACATCGAGGTCTTCGGCTTCAGCCTGGACGACGAGGACCTCGCGGCGATCAGCGCGCTCAACGAGGACCGGCGTCTGGGCCCCGACCCGGCCACCTTCGACATGGGCTGACGTCCACCGCGCAGCACACGGCCGCGCGTCCCGTCCGAGCGACGGGGCGGGCGGCCGTGTGCCGTTCGAGGACGGCCACCCGGCGCGCCATGCGCCTTACCTGCGGTGCCTAGTGCTGTGACCGCATAGACACCTCAGGCGTCTAGGTCGTCAAGGGGCGCAGGGACTTGGTGCGTTCTGGTCGAACAAGCCAGTGGTCAGACGCTGGCGAAGGCGGACAGGAGTGTGTCTGTGCGGAGCCGAAGCTCAGGTGCATGCCTCGGACCGCCGCGCATTCCTCGCGATCGGGCTCGCGGTCGGCCTTGCGGTCGCGCTCGCGACCTGGATGGTCGGGCTCGATGTCGTGAGCGCGCTCGCGGCGGGGCTCGGGCTCGGTATGGCGGGCGGGCTCATATTCGGGCTGGCGGAGACCGCATGGGGCCACTTCGCAATGGTTCGTACCTACTGAGTTCGCAGCCAGCACCACACCCAATCCGCCGGGCCCGGCGACCTGCAACGCGGCGAACGAGATCGTCAACGGCAGCAGACTGTCGCCGAACAACGACGTCCCCTGGCCGAGCAGGTACCGGCGGAACCGGACGGAGCGCAGGACCCTCAGCGCCCCCTGCGACCACTCAGTGCGCACCGGCAGAACCCCTCGGACACAGGCCACGGGAAATGCAGCACCAGCGCGCCCGTCACCCGCGGACGGAACACCTCGTACCCTGGTCATACGGAGCATCCGCGGACCTTCCTGGACGACACCCTGGGACAGCACCTCACAACCCCCCGGGTGCCGGTTCCCGGCAACCGCCATCCTCGCCGACGCGGCGTCCGTCACCGCACCGCCCGCACATGGCATCGGCCCGGATCCGCGATCAGGCCCGGCTCACCTCCCAGCGCATCGCGGGCGGGTTGGGTACGTAGCGCGCTCGCGCTCCAACTCAACACGTCCTCGCGCACCCGGAGCCTCTTGCCGTGGTCGAAGGAAATTCGGCAATAATGTCCGACTATCGAAAAAGTCGCCTGACGGGATCCTCCCCTGGCTCCTCACGTGGGGAGAAGTCATGGAACAGCAGCTACGCCCCGAGTCCGCAGCTCGGCCGGCCGGTGCGCGGCCGCGGCGTCCGCCGACGCCCGTACCGAGCTGCCGCACCTCCTGGCCGGCAACGCCGGAGCGGCCCGGTACGCGCTCGGCCGGGCAAGCGCCGCCGGGCTGTGGGCGGGCTCTGGGGCCTCGCACGGCAGCGCCCGACCGGCTGACATGACCGAGCGCAAGGGCCACCGACTGTGGCAGCCGCCGCGCGGCCCCGGGGAGCAGCGGCAGCAACGTGTGGTCGGCCCGCTGGAGCTCTTCTACGACCTGGTGGTCGTCGTGCTGGTGGGACAGGCCGCCCACCACCTGACCGAGCATCTCAGCTGGTCGGGGGTGGGCGAGTTCGCCGCGGTGTTCGCGCTGGTGTGGATCGCCTGGCTCAACGGCACCGTCCACCATGAACTGCACGGCCGGGAGGACGCGCGGACCCGTGTCCTGGTCCTGGTGCAGATCTTCGTCCTGGTCCCGCTGGGGGCGTTCATCCCCAAGGTGGGCGGGGCGAACGGAGCCAGGTTCGCCATCGACGCCGGGATCCTGTTCGCCGTGCTGGCCATCATCTGGATGCTGGCGGGACGCCGCAACCCCCCGGGGTGGCGCGTGCCCAACCGGTTGTACGTGACCATGACGGCCGGGTGCGCGGTGGTCCTCCTCGCGAGCGCCTTCCTTTCGCCCGGCGCCCGCCTGCTGGTCTGGGGGCTGCTGGCGGCTTCGTCCCTGGTCGAGGTCGCAGTCGTGATCGCCCTGTTCCCGCAGAGTCAGCCGGAGATCCTGTGGTTCACCGACGCGCTCAGGGAACGGTTCGCGCTGCTCGTCATCATCGTGCTCGGCGAGGTGGTCACTGGCGTGGTGACCGGCCTGTCCGACGAGCCGATCAGCGCCCTGAACCTGTCTGTCGCGCTGGTGGCCGTCCTGGTCGGATTCGGCGCGTGGTGGACGTATTTCGACTTCGCCGGGCACTACCGGCCCCGACGTACCCGCGTGGTGACCGTCCAGTGGATGTTCACCCATCTGCCGCTCACCGGGACGGTGGCCGCCATGGGAGCCGCGATGGTCAGCCTGGTCGGGCACGCACACGACCTCCGCACCCCCGCCGCGACGGCCTGGGTGCTGTGCGCGGGCGTCGCGATGGTGCTGTCGCTGACCATGCTCCTGGTGACAGGCCTGGAGGTCTGGCACCGGGACCGCGGGCGGTACCTGCCGGTCGTCCGCACCTGCCTCGTCATGGCACTGGCCGCCGTGGCACTCGGCCCGGCACGCCCGACACCGCTGGTTCTCGCCGTCGTACTCGTCGTCCTTCTCGGCATCCCCTGGGCCGTTGCCGTGGCACGCCGCGCGGCCCTGGACAACGACACGGCCAGGCCATGACGTCGAATGATCAAGCGGCAGATGTACGGTCGCCCAGGCCTCCCACTCCTGCGCCAACGCATCCTGCTCAGCTGATGCCCGCGCCAGCGACACCGGTTACGAAAATCTTGTAAGACCCGTTGGCTGGTGCTCTGACCGCATAGTCGTGCGCTGGAAGGTGATCCCGCGGCGCCGGAGCAGGCACCGTAACGCTTCCCGGCCGATCCGGATCACGCGTCCATGTACTTTCCGCAGGTAGGCAGCGAGTTTGCGGATCGACCAGCGGGTGAAGGGGGCCGGCCGAGCTTGGCCGGGCGGGTGGTGGCCGTCTGGATGATGAAGTCCTCGTCGTCATCGCTCAGCAGGCGGGGACGGCCTCCCGCCCACTGAGGGTCCAGGCAGGCCAGGCCGATCTCGTTGAACCGGTGGATCACCTCCCGCACCGAGTCCTCGTCGGCCTGGACCAGCTGCGCGATCACCGGGACGCGGTTCCCGCCGGCCGAGGCCAGCAGCATCATCGCGCGTCGGTAGCGCACCGAGCTGGTACTGCCCCGGCGCACGATCTGCTGCAGCTTCTGTCCTTCCTGGTCGGTCAGTCGGCGTACACGGACAGGCTCGGCCACTCGCACCTCCAGCGATCGAAACGAACGTGACCGCCCATCCAACCGCCCCAGCCACCAACCCGGCGAACCTTCCCGGTCACAGCACTACGGTGCTTCGGATGCCTCGGGCCGTACGCCTGCGCCCGCCCGGTGCCGGTCCACACCCCGGTGCCGGTTCACACCCCGGTGCCGGTTCACACCCCGGTGCCACCCGGTGCATCGAGCCCGCACCGGCCCGGAACGCGGCCTCGCGCAGGCCCGGCCACGCCGGCCCCGCCGCCCGGTCGGCCCAGGCGTCCGCGCGTCCGCGCGGCTTCGCGTTCAGTCGCCCCGCACGTCCGCGTGGATGACCTCGAACTCCTCCAGGGCGACCACCCTCACATGTGCCTTGGCCGCGCTCTCGCGGCGGATCATCGCCTGCCCGGACCGGGACGCGGCGAGCGACACGCGGTCGGCGAAGAGGACGCCCGACATGCCGCGGCCGCGTTCGCGGTCCAGGAAGAGGGCCGCGCCGGCGAAACCGGGCAGGACGTCCAGCCGGGGCAGCACGCCGGCGTGGAAGGTGTCGGCGGCGAGATCCGCGTCCGGCGGGTCGAACTCGAGCCGGGTGACCCGCAGCCCGCCGCCCGTGACGGGCCGGTGCGCGCGGTGGAAGACGACGGCCTCGTAGTTCTCGACGGCGACCGTCCCCGCGAAGGGCTGCAGCAGCTCCGGCCGCCGGGCGCTCATCACCTCGTCGCTGTTGCGGCGCGCGTCCACGGACTCCCACCAGCTGACCGTGAGCAGTTTGCCGAGGTCACGGTCGACGAAGACACCCGCCCCCCGATACCCGGGCCGCTCCTCCAGCAGGTCGTGCCCCCGCGTGTTCAGGGCCCCCACGGCCGTGCCCAGCTGCGCCGGATCGCCGGTCGCGTACACCGTGCGTACGAACATGCGCCTCGCCTCCCGGAGCGGTGACCCTGCCGATCGACGCGGCAGACATATCCGGAAAAGTGGTCTTCTACAGTTTTGCCACGGTCTCAAATCACCGCAATACGCATAGCATTTGTGAGCTCGCAACCCGAGGCTTGACGCGGACATGCAGACGGGTCCACCGTGTACGGCACCTGGTAAGGAAACTTTCCTAACAGAAGGGCCCCCACAGTGCGCCTTCGAACCCTGACCCTTGCCGCGGCCTCCGGGGCCGCCCTGCTCGCCGCCGGAATGCTGCCCGCGCACGCGTCCGCCGGGTCGGCGGCGCGGACCGCTCCGGCCTCCGCCCAGGAGGGCTCGGTCAGTGCGGCAGATCTGCTCGCCAAGGTGAGGTCGTGTTCGCAGATATCGAACGGCAAGTACAAGACCGACGACGAGACGTCGGCCACGGTCCCCGTGTGCGGCAAGAACGGCGCGGTGTTCTGGAAGGCCGACATGGACATCGACTGCGACGGCCAGCGCACCACCAACTGCAACGAGGACCGCGACCCCTGGTACCAGGACGACACCGCCTTCCACCAGTCCGACGGCAAGCCGCTGAAGGCGGAGTCGCTCCCGTACGTGGTGGTCCCGAGCTCCAGCAGCATCTGGAACTACTCCGGCGCAGGCATCAAGGGCGGCGGCGTGGTCGCGGTCATCTACAACAACAAGGTGGAGTACGCCGTCGTCGGCGACACCGGCCCCACCAAGATCATCGGTGAGGCGTCGTACGCCACCGCCAAGGCGCTCGGCATCGACCCCGACCCGGCCACCGGCGGCGCCGACTCGGGCGTGACCTACATCCTGTTCAAGAACTCCAAGGTCTCCCCCATCGAGAGCCACAGCGCCGCGGTCTCTCTCGGGAACCAGCTGGCCAAGCAGTTCATCGCGAACAACTGACCGGCGGCGTACGTCAGTTGGGCTGGCCCAGCGGGCGTACGACCACGGTGTTGACGTCGACCCCGGCCGGCTGCCGGATCGCCCAGACCACCGAGTCGGCGATCTGCTCGGCGGTCAGCAGGTGTCCCGGCGGCAGGCTGCCGAGCCCGTCCCAGAACGGGGTCTCCACCCGGCCGGGGGCGACCAGCGTCACACCGATCCCGAACTCCGTGACCTGGCGCCGGGTGTTCTCGGCGAGCCCGGTGACCGCCCACTTGGTGGCGCCGTAGAGGTTGCCCGGGGTGTTCACGAAACCGGCGACGCTGCCGACGAGCACGATCCGGCCGCGGGACTCCTTCAGCGCCTCCACGGAGGCCCGGATGAGCAGGGCCGGGCCGAGGACGTTGGTGAGCACCATCTCGGTCCAGCCGGCCGGGTCGCCCTCGGCGACGGTGTCGTGGGTGGCGAAGCCGGCGTTGGCGACGACGGTGTCCAGTCGACCGTATGCCTTGAGCGTACGGTCGACGGCATCCTGTACGTCGTCGAACGCCGACGCGTTGCCGGCGACCGTCAGCAGTTCGCCGGGGTTCCCGAGCCCGTCGGCGAAGTCCCGCAGCCGGGCCTCGGTGCGGCCGGTGACGGTGACCCGGTGACCGGCGGCCAGCAGCTGCCGGGCGACGGCGGCGCCGATGCCGGTGGCGCCGCCGGTGACGAGTGCGACCGGAGAGTCGTTCATGTGAGTCCCCCTGTGTCTCGGTGAGACCGGGAGTCCATCACTTGGAGCACTCTCCAAGTCAAGTGCCCGGTGTCGCGGCCGGTTCCGCCCGGTCAGGCCGGCCGTACCGCCCGGTGCACCGTGTGCGCCGCCAGTACGAATACGTCGGGGCGCCGGTGGACGCTGCCGGGATCGGCGGGGTCGAGGAGACGGTCGAGGGTGGACCGGTCCTCGGCGTCCAAGGCGTCGGCGTGGATGTCCCGGGTGCGGGTCAGCCACGCGGCGACGAAGGCGCGGGTCCGGTCCGGGACAGGGGCGGGGATGTCGAGCAGGAAGCTGCGGGTGCCGGTGTGCTTCAGGCCGGCCGCGGTCAGCAGGGCGGGCCAGTCCTCGGTCTCGGTGACCGCGCCGGGCAGCTCGGCGCGCATCCGCGCGAAGCGTTCCTCCTGGGCCGCGTCGAGGCGGGCCTGCAGTCCGGGTCGGCCGAAGCCGATCTCGCGGGGCAGATAGCGGGCGTGCAGGCCGCCCTCCAGGATGGCCAGCGTGCCGCCGGGGGCGAGCCGGGCGCCGAACGCGGCCAGCGCGGCCCTCTGGTCACCGAGGTGGTGCAGACTGCGACTGGCCCAGAGCAGGTCCACCGGATAGTCCAACTCCACCAGGGATTCGGGCAGTTCGCCGACGAGGGTGTCGAAGCGGTCGGCGACGCCCTGGCGGGCGGCCCGGCTCCGGGCGCGCTCCAGAAGCGGTTCGGCGGCGTCGGCGGCGACCACCCGCGCGCCGGGGAACGTCTCCGCCATCAGGCAGGCGATCACCCCGGGCCCGCTGCCCGCGTCCACGATCAGCCCGGGCTCGGTCACCTCCTGGCCCAGCCAGGCCAGGGCGCGCGCGTACGCCGGGGCAGACACCTCGGCCTCCGCCTCCAGCAGCGCCGCCATCGCGGCCCAGTCCACGTCGCCGCCGTGGGTGTGACCGTGGCCATGCTGTGTGGAGTGCCCGTGGTGGGCCTGGTGGTCGTGTGCCATGTCGCTCAGCCTCTCGCTCGGATGCGGCCAGCGTGCGACGGCGCACGGGGAGACGCCACTTTCGTTGCCGGTGCCGCAAAAAAGGTGCCGGTGCGGCAGAAAACCGGGTGCGCCGGAGCGGGCACGGAGCCAGCATGGGGCTCCGTGGACGACGAACTGGTGCGGCGCTTCCTCGACGACGGCTTCGTGAAGATCGACGGTGCGGTTCCGGCCCCTGTCGCCGAGGACTGCGCCCGGCTGCTGTGGCGGGAAACCGGTTACGACCCGGATGATCCCGGCACCTGGAAGATCCCGTGGTGTGGGTCGGGGACATGGCCCAGGAGCCGTTCGACGCGGCGGCCAACTCCCCCGTGCTGCACGAGGCGTTCGATCGGCTCGTCGGCAAGGGCCGATGGGCGCCGCGCCGTTCGCTGGGCACGTTCCCGCTCCGCTTCCCGCACACCGAGGAGCCGGACGACGCCGGCTGGCACATCGAAGGCAGCTATCTCCCCGAGGGCGAGAGCTGGTACTTCGCCAACCTGCGCTCACGGGACCGCGCCCTGCTGATGCTGTTCCTGTTCAGCGAGGTCACCGAGGCCGACGCCGCCACGCGGATCCGGGTCGGCTCGCACCGGGACGTGCCGAAACTGCTGAAGCCGTACGGCGAGGCGGGCGTGTCCATCCTGGACCTGGGTCCCCGGCTGGACCGGGCCACGGCCCACCGCCCGCTCGCCCACGCCACCGGCCGCCCCGGTGACGTCTACCTCTGCCATCCGTTCCTGGTGCACGCGGCCCAGCCGCACCACGGCACCCGGCCGCGGTTCATGGCGCAGCCGCCGCTGTATCCGGCGGTGCCCCTGGACCTGGAGCCGCACGGCGGGTACTCGCCGGTGGAGCTGGCGATCCGCCGGGGTCTGCGCCGGTAGGGGCCGACCCCGGCGGAGGTCACCGGGTCGTCGGCGATGGCGGTGCCGGCCACGGGGTGCCCCCTCCCCCGCCGTCAGCCCCCGATCGGTTTGCGGAACGCGCGCACCGCGAACACCGGGTCCGGGCGCGGGCGGTCCTGGTCCGGGAGGCGGGACAGGCGCGCGGCGAACTCCTCGGTGCGCGGCTCGCCCGGTGGCAGCTGGGTGAACCAGCCGCGGCGCAGGTCGGCGATGGTGGCGCGGGGGCTGCGGCCCTGGCCGACGCCGGGGAACACGGTGCCGCCGGCCGGCCGGAGTCCGTGCCGGACGGCGTGCGCGGTGACGGTGGCGGCGGCGTCCCGCGCGGGGCGGCGCGGACGGGCGGCGAGAACGGCGTCGATGTCGCTGCCGACGTCGTGCGCCGCGGCCTTGTCGACGGTGGTGACGTAGACCCCGCCGGGCCGCAGCACCCGGGCGCACTCGGCGACGATCGCGCGGACGTCCTCGGCGTCCTGCAACAGGTGCAGCAGCCAGATGCTGGTGACCGCGTCGAAGGTGCCGGTGCCGAACGGCAGCCGGCGGCTGTCGGCCCGTACGATCGCGCCCGGCAGCCGGGCAGCCGCCGTGTGCACCATGGCGGCGGTGAGGTCGGCGCCCGTCACCCGCAGCCCGGGACGGCCGGCGGCCAGCCGGCGGGTGACGATGCCCGTGCCGCAGGCCACGTCGAGGAGTCGGCCCGCTGTCTCGGGGATCAGGCCGAGCACCGCCTGCGTGGCCGCCGCGGCGCGGGCCTCGCCGCCGCGGGACGCGTCATAGGCGTCGGCTTCCTTGTCGTAGTCGAGCACGCCCCTCAGTGTGCTTGGTGACCCGGGGCGAGGTCCTCCACCCTGCGGGCGAGCGCGAAGTCGTTCTCGGTGAGTGCGCCGCCCGCGCTGTGTGTGTGGACGCCGAGGGAGACGGTGTTGTAGCCGAGGGTGAGGTCGGAGTGGTGGTCCAGTTCGTCCTGGACGGCGGCGATGTGCATGACCAGCGCCGCCGCCGCGACATGCGAGCCGAGGCGGTAGGAGCGGGTGAGCCGGCCGGCGTCGTCGACCGACCAGCCGGGCAGCTCGGCGAGCCGGTCCTCGATCTCCTTCTGCGACAGCGGTTCGACGGCCATGGCCGAATCTCCCTTCGAGGCGGCGGGAACACGGGGTACGGGTTCAGCCTGCCACGTCAGGCGTGTGCCCACGCCACCGCGAGGCCGGCCGCGTCAGCCGTGTGCGCACTCCGCCGCGAGGTCGTCGGCGAGCGCGGCGATCCGGTCCCGGCCCTCCACCCGGGACACCCAGGCGTGCGGCAGGCCGGTGTCGCCGTCGCGCGCGCCGAGCAGGTTGCCGCAGATCGAGCCGGTGGAGTCGCTGTCGCCCGAGTGGTTGACGGCCAGCGGCAGGGCCCGCTCGGCAACGGGCTCGGCGAGCGCGCAGTACACGCCGATGGCGAGGGCCTCCTCGGCGACCCAGCCCGCGCCCAGGGACTCCACCTTCTCGGCCGTCGGTGTCCCGTCGGCGGCGAGGTCCAGGGCGGCGCGCAGGGCGGCCGTGGTCTCCGTGTGGCCGGGGTGCCGCTCCAGCAGCCGCAGCGTGCGCAGTACGGCCCCCTCCAGGGACTCCCCGCCGACCAGGTGCGCCACGATCGCGGCGAGCGCGCCGGCCGCGTAGTAGCCGGTGGGGTGGCCGTGGGTGATCTGGGCGCCGCGCGCGGCCATGGCGAAGGCCTCCTCGGCGGAGGCGACCAGGCCGAAGGGCGCCGAGCGCATGACCGTGCCGCAGCCCTTGGAGTCGGGGTTGACCTCGCCCGGTGTGCCGTCCAGCGGGAGCGCCGGGTCGGGCGCGTACATCTGGGCCACGCCGGACAGGCACGCGTTGCCGGGGGCGCGGCGGGCGTACAGCCAGGCCTCGGTGACCAGGCCGCCGGCCGGTGCGCCGGGCTGCTCGGGTGCCGGCTGCTCGGGGCCGGGCTTCGACTGGGTCTGAAGCCAGCGCTCGTACGCCTGGCGCAGCAGCAGCGGCCAGGCGCCGCCGATGCCCTTCTCGCGCTGCCGTGCGTGGGCCTGGATCAGTGCCTCCACGGTGAACAGGGTCATCTGGGTGTCATCGCTGATCAGTCCGATCGCGCCGTACGCGCCGGGGACGAAACCGGTGACGCCGCGCGCACCGTGGGTGGCGCGGATCCGGTCCAGGGAGGCGAACTCCACGGGATAGCCGAGCGCGTCACCGACCGCGCCGCCGAGGAGACAGCCGCGGACCCTGGCCCGGTAGACGGCCGAGGCCTGAAGGGACGCCTGGGCGGACGAGGTCCGCCACGGTTTCGACCACGGCTCGTTCGCGCTCAACGCAAGCAACTCCTCAGCAACTCCTCGACTACGGTCGGACGTATGGCCATTGTCGCTTCCGGTCCCTCCGCGTCCGCCACCGCCCCCGCCGCCGACAAGGGCGTCGGCCCGCTGCTGCGCGCCTGGCGGGAGCGGCGCCGGATCTCCCAGCTGGAGCTGGCGCTGCGCGCCGACTCCTCGTCCCGGCACATCAGCTTCATCGAGACCGGCCGGTCCCGGCCGAGCGAGGAGATGGTGCTGCGGCTCGCCGAACACCTCGACGTGCCGGTGCGCGAGCGCAACGCACTGCTGCTGGCGGCCGGTTACGCCCCGCGCTATCCGGAGACCCCGCTGGACGACCCGGCCCTGGACGCGCTGCGCGACGGCATGGAACGCCTCATCCAGGGCTATGAGCCCTATCCGGCGCTGGTGGTCGACGCCGGTTACACGGTCGTCGCCGCCAACCGCGGCATCATGATGCTGCTGGACGGCGTGCCGCAGACACTGCTGTCGCCGCCGAACGCGATGCGGCTGACCCTGCATCCGGAGGGTCTCGCACCGCGCATCCGCAATCTGCGCGAGTGGCGTGGGCATCTGCTGGCGCAGATGGAGCGGCAGATCGCCCTGCAGCGCTCGGACCGACTGCGCGCCCTGTACGACGAGGTGGCCGCCTACCCGGTGCCGGAGGACGCACGGGGTGACGAACCGGCCGAGCCCGTCCCGTACTTCGCGCTGCCGCTGCTCATCGAGCACGACGGCCGCGTGCTGTCGTTCGTGTCGTCGATCTCCACGTTCAACACGCCGATGGACGTCACGGTCGCCGAGCTGGCCATCGAGACGTTCCTGCCGGCCGACCCGGCGACCGCCAAGTACCTGCAGACGCTGGCCATTTGACCGCTCCGGCCACCGGATCCCATCGGACTCGTGTGCGAGAGAGGATCACATGGCAGACTGCCCGGGTACTTCGGCGCGTAGGGGAGGGCGTGGCGTGAGTGAGCGGCGGGCTGCGCCCACCGTGGGGCAAGTGGTGCTCGGCAAACGGTTGCAGGAACTGCGCGAGGCGTCGGGTCTGAGCCGGGAGGAGGCCGCCAAGGTCCTCAGGGTGGCGTCGGCGACCGTACGGCGGATGGAGATGGCCGAGGTCGCGCTCAAGATCCCCTACGTGCAGGTCCTGCTGGACACCTACGGGGTGCCCGAGGAGGAGGCGGCCGCGTTCGTGCGGCTGGCCGAGGAGGCGAACCAGCCGGGCTGGTGGCAGCGTTTCCACGACGTGCTCCCCGACTGGTTCAGCCTGTACGTCAGCCTGGAGGGCGCCGCCCGGATCATCCGCTCCTACGAGCCGCACTTCATCCCAGGTCTGCTGCAGACGGAGGACTACGCGCGGGCGGTGCTGGAGGCCGGGACGATCGGGCAGACCTCGCCCGAGAGCGTGGAACGGCATGTGTCGCTGCGCATGGAACGGCAGCGACTGCTGGAGGGGGACGACCCGCCCCACCTGTGGGTGATCATGGACGAGACGGTGCTGCGGCGCCCGGTGAGCATGCGCGGCGAGGTGATGCGCGAGCAGGTGGACCGGCTGCTGGAGTACGCCGAGCGGGACCGGGTCACCCTCCAGGTCGCCGAGTTCGCGGCAGGCCCGCATCCGGGGACGTACGCGCCGTTCACGCTGTTCCGGTTCGCCGAGCCGGAGCTGCCGGACATGGTGTTCACCGAGTACCTGACCGGCGCCCTCTACCTGGACTCCCGCCGCGAGGTGGCCGCGCATCTGGAGGTGCTGGACCACATGACGGCCCGCGCCGCGTCGGCACAGCGCACCCGGACGCTGCTGCGGGAGTTCCGCTCGACCTTGTGACGCCCTGACCGGACCGATCCCTGGGGGAACAGCCGTATGACCGCACCCGATGCCACGCCCACGCCGATCGACACCAGCCGCCCGCATCCCGCCCGGGTGTACGACTGGTGGCTGGGCGGCAAGGACAACTACCCGGTGGACGAGGAGCTGGCCCGGAAGATCCTCGCCGTGGACGGCACGGTGGTGCGCGGGGCGCGCGCCAACCGCCGGTTCATGCACCGGGCCGTCCGCACGGCGGCCGAGGCGGGCGTACGGCAGTTCCTCGACATCGGCACCGGCATCCCGACCGAGCCCAACCTGCACCAGGTCGCGCAGGGCGTGGCCCCGGAGTCCAGGGTGGTGTACGCGGACAACGACCCGATCGTGCTGCGGCACGCCGAGGCCTTGCTGCAGAGTTCCGCCGAGGGCAGCACGGACTACATCCACGCCGATGTCCGCGATCCCGGCACCATCCTGCGGCTGGCGGGCGAGTCCCTGGACTTCGGCCGCCCGGTCGCGCTGTCCCTGGTGGCGCTCACGCACTACCTGGGCGACCAGGAGGACGATGTGTTCGGGCTGGTCAAGCGGTACGTCGACGAGCTCGCCCCGGGCAGCTTCCTGCTCCTGACCCAGGTCACCCAGGACCTCAGCCCCGAGGGGGTGGCCAGGGCGGCGGAGCTGTTCCGCAGGAGCGGCACGCCCTTCCACCCCCGCAGGATCCCCGAGTTCTCCCGCTTCTTCGACGGCCTGGAGCTGCTCGGCCCCGGCGTCATCCCGGTGTACGGCTGGCGCCCGGAGCCGGTGGACGTGGCGGCCCAGGCGGAGGGGGTCGTGCCGGTGTACGCGGGAGTGGCGGTCAAGCGCTGACCCGTACGGGTCCGTGTCCGGCCGTATGCGGTCCATCGTGCCCGGAATCCACGGCAGTTGGGCCTGCGGTCGGCGACGGCCGGGGGGCGAGTGCTCCGGTAGCATCGGTCGCCGCGAGCGGACGGCGCCATCGATCAGCGCGGCGGGGGAATGCGGGCATGGTGAAGCGGTTCGTGGTCGCGCCGCGCGGGCGGTGGGGCACCTATCCGGACATCGGGTCCGCGCTGCGGGCGGCGGCCGGCCGGCGCGGCCCGGTGCGGGTGGAGATCGAGCCCGGACATTACCCGGAGTTCCTGGCCGTACGGGGCGAGGTCGAGCTCGCCGCGCGCGGTGAACCCGGCTCCGTGGTGGTGAACCCGGTCCGGGGCACCGTGCTGGATGCCGCGGGGTCGGTGGTGGTGCGCGGTCTGGAGCTGGTCGGGCGGGACGCGGACGTCGTCGACCTGCACGCGGGCACCCTCGTACTGGACCGGGTGGCGGTCCGGGCGCATGGCGGTGTCTGTCTGCACGCCCGGCGGGACACGGCTGCCACGCTGACCGACAGCGAATTCCGGTACGGGCGGGTGCTGTTCGCCGGGGCGACGGGGAGTGTGGAACGGTGCCGGTTCACCGACGCCGCCGACAACGCGCTCGCGGTGATCGAGAGCGGCCGAGTCGCCCTCCGCGACAGCCGGTTCACCGGCAGCCGGATCCACGGGGTGCGGGTCAGCGACGCCCGGGCCGATCTCGCCGGATGTCAGCTGTCCGGCACCGGGCAGGCGGCCGTGTGCGCGGACACGCGGGCGGAGATGACCGTGACGGACTGCGTGATCAGCGCCGTACAGGCCGAGGGCGTGCTGTTCACCGGGCAGTCCCGGGGCCTGATGCGGGGCTGCCGGGTGAGCGACGCCGAGCACGGGGTCGCGGCGACGACCGGCAGCGATCCCGTCGTCCGCGACTGTGTGTTCACCGACTGCCGGGACACGGGCATCAACGTCGCGGACGCGGGCCTGGGGACGTTCGAGGACTGCGAGGTGGTCGACGCCCGGACGGTGTCGGTGTTCGTGACGCGGGGCGGCGCGCCGGCGGTGTCGGGCTGCCGGATCGTGGGAGGCAACGTCGGTGTCGCGGTCGTCGACAAGTCCCGGGCGCGCTTCCGCCGGATCGACGTCGAGAACCTGCCGAGCGTCGCGCTGCGGGTCAGGGAGGGATCCTCGGCCGTCTTCGAGGACGTGCGGGTCGAGCGCTGCACGGCGGGCCTGGAGACACAGGGCGACGCCGGTACCACGGCCGAGGTGACCGGCGGCCGGTTCCAGGACTGCACCATGGGGTCCGTGGCCGCGGGCGGGCAGTCGCGGGTCACGGTCAGAGGGGTGACCGCGCGGCGCGGGGTCGTGGGTTTCGCCGCCGTCGAGGAGTCCACGCTGCGGGTGCAGGACTGCGAGGTCGCCGAGATGGGCATGGGCGTCCTCGTCATCGGCAGAACGACCTTGTTCGCCCGGAACCTGTCCGTCACCGGCCCGGACGGACCCGGCCTCGGCGCCACGGACTCCGCGTATCTGGACGTCGCCGGGAGCCGGTTCGCCGACTGCGGCCGGGTGGCCGTGTCGGTGCAGGGGACGAGCGGCGGCCGGCTGGTGGACTGCATTGTGACGGGCGCGCCGGAGGGCATGGCCGTCCAGCACAACGGCCGCGTCGACCTGGTCTCGCTCGACTCCTCGCTGCGTGTCGCCGAGCAGTTCTCCGAGCCGGCCGCTCCCCCGCCGGCGACCGTCGTCAACAACTACAACGCCCCGGTCTTCACCGGCGCGATCACGCACTCCCAGGTCGCCTTCGGCAACACCCACGTCATCCAGCAGCAGACCACACAGGACGGAGCCGGCTCATGACCGACCCGCAGCCGCGGGACGCGCACGGCGGTCCGCAGTTCCACGGACCGGTCTCGGGCAGCCAGATCGCCTGGGGCAACCAGACCGTCACCCAGAACCAGCGGAACGACACCGCGGCCGCACCCGATGTCGAGGCGCTCGCCCGGCTCGTGGGCGAGCTGGTGCGGCAGCTGCCGCAGGCGGGCCTCGCGGAGCAGGACCGGGTGGACGCCGAGGCCGCGGCCGAGGAGGTCCTCGCGGAGATCAGCGGGCCCGGGGGGCCCGAGCCGGGCCGGCTGCGGCGTGCGCTGAACGGCCTCAAGGGGGCGCTTGCCCCGGTCGCCACGGGTGCCGCGGCCGGGGTGGAGGCGGGCGCGCAGGAATGGGCACACGAGGCGATCAGAAACCTGACCGCGCTCATGTGAACGCCGGAACGCCCCCTGCGGGCCGGTATCGGGCGGGCCCCAGGTGCCCCCGGCCGGGCGGTGTCAGGCGGCTCCGCCCTTGCTGTCGGGCTCGTCGTCCACGATCTCCGCGTCGACCACGCCGTCCGCGTCGGTCGTGTTCTGCGTGCTCGCGCTCTCCTGTGCGCTCTGGTCGCCGGCGGAGGCGGACGCGTACATGGCCTGCCCCATCTTCTGGCTGACGGTGGCGAGTTTCTCCACACCGGTGCGCAGGGCGGTGGTGTCGGCGTTCTGTTCCAGCAGGGTCTTCAGTTCCGCCGCGGCCGTCTCGACCTCGCCGCGCGTGTCGGCGGGGACGCGGTCCTGGTTCTCCCGCAGGAAGTTCTCGGTCTGGTAGACGAGTTGCTCGGCCTGGTTGCGGGTCTCGGCGGCCTCGCGGCGCTTGCGGTCCTCCTCGGCGTACTGTTCGGCCTCCCGCATCATGCGGTCGATGTCGTCCTTGGGCAGGGCGGAACCGCCGGTGACCGTCATCTTCTGCTCGCGGCCCGTGGCCAGGTCCTTCGCGGAGACGTGCATGATCCCGTTGGCGTCGATGTCGAAGGCCACCTCGATCTGCGGGACGCCGCGCGGGGCGGGCGGCAGGCCGGTGAGGTCGAAGACGCCGAGCTTCTTGTTGTAGGCGGCGATCTCGCGTTCGCCCTGGTAGACCTGGATGCCGACCGAGGGCTGGTTGTCGGTGGCGGTGGTGAAGATCTCCGAACGGCGCGTGGGGATCGTGGTGTTGCGTTCGATCAGCTTGGTCATGATGCCGCCCTTGGTCTCGATGCCCAGGGACAGCGGGGTGACGTCGAGCAGCAGCACGTCCTTGACGTCGCCGCGCAGGACACCGGCCTGCAGGGCGGCGCCGACGGCGACCACCTCGTCGGGGTTGACGCCCTTGTGCGGGTCCTTGCCGGTGAGGTCGCGGACCAGGTCGGTGACGGCGGGCATCCGGGTGGAGCCGCCGACGAGGATGACGTGGTCGATCGCGGACAGCTGGATCCCGGCGTCCTGTACGGCCTGGTGGAACGGTTTCTTGCAGCGGTCGAGCAAGTCGGCGGTCAGCTCCTGGAACTGGGCGCGCGTCAGCTTCTCCTCCAGGTGCAGCGGGCCCTCGGCGGAGGCGGTGATGTAGGGCAGGTTGATCGAGGTCTCCGAGGACGACGACAGCTCGATCTTGGCCTTCTCGGCGGCCTCGCGCAGCCGCTGCACCGCCATCTTGTCGGTGCCGAGATCGATGCCGTAACTCCCCTTGAACCGCTTCACCAGGTGGTCGACGATCCGCTGGTCCCAGTCGTCGCCGCCGAGGTGGGTGTCGCCGTTGGTGGCCTTCACCTCGATGACGCCGTCGCCGATCTCCAGCAGGGACACGTCGAAGGTGCCGCCGCCGAGGTCGAACACCAGGACCGTCTGTTCGTCGCCCCGGTCCAGGCCGTAGGCGAGGGCGGCGGCGGTCGGCTCGTTGATGATCCTGAGCACCTTCAGGCCGGCGATCTCACCGGCCTCCTTGGTGGCCTGCCGCTGGGTGTCGTCGAAGTACGCCGGTACGGTGATCACCGCGTCCGTGACGTCCTCGCCGAGGTAGGCCTCCGCGTCCCGCTTCAGTTTCTGCAGCACCCGCGCGGACAGCTCCTGCGCACGCAGGCGGCCGCCGTCGACGGAACCCTGCTCGGGGAACCGCCAGGAAGCATCACCCATGTGCCGTTTCACCGAGCGGGCGGTGCGCTCCACGTTGGTCACGGCCTGCCGCTTGGCGACCTCGCCGACCAGCACCTCCCCGTTCTTCGCGAACGCCACCACCGACGGTGTGGTGCGCGCACCCTCCGCGTTGGTGACGACGGTGGGCTCGCCGCCCTCCAGGACGGCCACCACCGAGTTCGTCGTCCCGAGATCGATCCCGACCGCACGTGCCATGGTCCGTCCCCTTCCGCCCGGGCGCTGCCGCACTCCCAGCACAGGACGTGCCCGCGGCGCTGTCAATAACCGGGTACCCGGACACGGCGATGCCGCGCCCCTGGAGCGGGACGCGGCATCGAGGGCCGTACGGGCGTCAGGCCAGCTCGGCCGTCAGGGTGATGGTCGTACCGGCCAGGGCCTGGCTGACCGGGCAGTTCTTCTTGGCGTCCTCGGCGGCCGACGCGAAGCCCTCCGCGTCCAGGCCCGGCACCTCGCCGCGCACGGTGAGGTGGATGCCGGTGATGCCCTCGCCCGGCTGGAAGGTCACGTCGGCCTTGGTCTGCAGCCGGGTGGGCGGGGTGCCGGCGCCGGTCAGACCGTGCGAGAGGGCCATGGAGAAGCAGCTGGAGTGGGCGGCGGCGATCAGCTCCTCCGGGCTGGTCTTGCCGTTGGCCTGCTCGGCGCGCGACGGCCACGACACCGGCTGCTCGCCGATGCCGGAGGAGTCGAACGTGACGACGCCGTGCCCCTGGAGCAGGTTGCCTTCCCAGACGGTGTGCGCGGTGCGCGTGGTGGCCACGATGGTTCCTTTCGCGTCGGGTCCCGTGACGTGAGATCCCGTTACGGGGGTTTTCCGTGCCCCTATCCGATCACATCGGGGCTCATCGCACTCTGAAGACCGGCCCACGCGGCGTGAACGGGAGGTGACTTCCCTGCGGGATCAGATAGGCGTGCTCACGCCGCACCCGCAGTACGTCGCACCAGCCGTCGGTGATCACCAGCACCGGTGCGGCGGGCGGGAAGTCCTCGGCCCGGTGCAGCAGGTCCACGCCGGGCTGCAGGACCGTGCCGCCGCGCCCGCGCACCCGGACCCGGCCCGCGATCTCGGTGACCGGGAGATAGCCGGCGTCGTGCGGGGCGGCGTCGCAGAACACCACCCGGGCGGCCGGTACGTCCCGGGCCTCGGCGTAGGAGGCGATCGCGCCGAGCGCCTTGCCGAGCAGGGTGCGGTTCATCGAGCCGGAGGTGTCGAGGACGACGCCGAAGGTGCAGCGGGCCACCTCCTCGGGCGGGAACCAGCGGCCCGCGCGCGGGATGTCGGGGGTGGACGCCTGCCGGCGGGCCGGGCGGGCGAAGGACCGGACGGGCTCCGGGCGAGGCACGAACTCGTCGAACCAGCGGGCGAGTCGCGCGTCCCAGGGCAGCGGCGGATGGCTGAGCGCGCGGATCTCCTCGACGAGGCCGCCGGGCAGGAAGCCGCGCTCCTGCGCCTGGTGCAGGTCGAGGCCGCGGCTGAGGCCGCGCCGGTAGAACTCGTCCAGGTCGACGTAGGTGCCGGGCGGGCCGAGCGGGGCGCCGAGGACGTCGCCGGTGCCCTTGCCGCGCAGGGTGGCCAGGCGGCGGACGCGGCGCAGGTCGCCGGCGATGCGGTCGTAGACCTCCTCGGCGGACAGGCCGGCGAGCCGCGGGTCGTGCAGCAGGCCCTCCGGCATGGTGCCGACCTGCATCTCGACCAGCCAGCCGTTGATGACGTAGTCGCAGGCCACGTTGAACAGGTAGGGGTCGCGGGGGCCGCAGCGGTCGCCGTGGCGGAGGGCGGCGTGCAGCATCTCGTGGGCGAGGACGAACCGCCACTCCTCGGTGTCGAAGGTGCGCAGCGGGTTGATGTAGATCTCGCCGGCCTCGGGGTCGACGGCGGCAATCTGGATGCCGTGGGCGCGGGCCAGTTCGGCGTCGGCGACCAGTTCGACGCCGGCGGCGATGCCGCCGAGCAGCGGGTAGGAGGAGACGAACCAGCTCAGGGCCCGCTCCCAGGGGCGCTGCGGGAGCCGCTCGCCGTCGAGGGAGTCCCGGCGGCCGCCGGCCATGTCCATCGCGGCGGACACGGTCCGGGTCAGCGCGGTGGCGAAGGCCAGCTGCCGGTCCGGGACGGGGCCCTGCCAGGCATGCCATTCGGTGAGCACCTGGTCGGGCGCGCCGCCGGCGGTGCCGCAGCGCTCGTAGGCGGGCGGCAGGCCGTGGGCCCGCCAGCGCGCGGCGAGCCGTTCCTCGTCTCCGTCGGGATAGCTGGTGGGCAGGTCCTCGGGGGTGGTGCCGAGGGGGAAACCGAGCAGAAAACGGTTCACTACGACACAGCGGGCGGCCAGGTCGTACCGGTCGGGCTGCTCGCGCCGGCCCTTGGCGGCCGGGAGGTGCCCGAAGCCGAGGTGGAGGGCGGCGTGCGCGAGCGCCCAGGCCCAGGCGCCGGGGTCGGCGAGCCGGTCGGGGTGGGCGTGCACGGTGGCGTCGGAGTCGACGACGAGCAGGCCCTCGTGCGGGGCGAAGGTGCAGGTCTCGCTGCGGCAGGTGCTGAAGTCGACGGCGGCGAGGGCGGGGTTGGCCCGCAGCAGCCGCATGCCCTCGGCGAACGCCTCACCGGCCAGGTCGCGCTTCTTCTTCTGGTCCGTCTTCTTCGTTTCCGTCTTCTTCGGCCCGGTGCGGCTCACCGTCGGGCCTCCACCAGGCGGGGCATGTCGCGGGCGGCCTCGACCAGGAACCACGAGGGCAGCACGGGGTTGCCGTCGGTGTCGGAGGCGATGACGGTCTGGGCGACCTCCACGGAGATCTCGGCGAGCTGCACCAGCAGCGACTTGGCCCGGTAGGCGATCTGCCGGCCGTTCGCCGACATGTGCTCCTTGCTGGCGGGCAGTTCCTTGACGAGCCGGCCGCGGAACGACTCGGCGAGGTAGTACAGCAGGTCCCGGTCCTGCATGCGGTGCGGCCAGCGGGCGTCGCCCTTGAGGATCGCCTCGATCCCGAACCGGCTGCGCACGACCTTGACGTAACCGCAGAACGCGGTCGCGTGCGCGGGCGTGAGCGTGCCGTGCGCGAGGACGGTCAGCGTCGGCTCGTCCAGTTCGGCGCCGAAGGAGTGCAGGGCGTCGGAGAGCATGTGCCAGGAGCGCGGCGTGGAAAACGGTTCCTCGGTTTTCGGCGGCTTCGACCACAGGTGGTCCGGCCGGTCGGTGAGGTGATCGAGGATCCACGGGTGGATGCCGTTTCCGGCGGCCCAGGCCAGCCAGTCCGTGGCGGAGACCTCCAGATGGACATGGGCGAGCCGGTTGACCAGGGCGGAGGCCAGCGGACGCGCGAGGGCGTTGTCGGTGGCCCGGTTCCCGGCGCCGATGACGATGGACCCCGCGGGCAGCTCGTAGTTTCCGATGCGGCGGTCGAGGATCAGCGAGTAGAACGCCTTCTGCACATCCGGGGTGGCCGCGTTCAGCTCGTCCAGGAACAGACAGTACGGCTCGTCCCGGGCGATCGTCTCCGGCGGGCAGAACACCGACCGCCCGTCGCGGATCTGCGGCACGCCGATCAGGTCCTCGGGGGCGAGCTGCGTACCGAGCAGGCTCACGCACTCGAGGCCCAGCGAGTCGGCGAACTCCCGCACCAGGGACGACTTTCCGATGCCGGGGGCGCCCCAGAGGAACACGGGCCGGACGGTGGCGAGGCCGAGGAGGAGTTCGGGGACGCGGGCGGGAGTGACGGTGACGGCAGCCTGCAACGCTGGACATCCTTGCGGGTCTTCGAGTGGTCTACGACTCGAACAGTCTGGGTGTCCGGCGGGGTGGGCGCAGCCGAATTTCAGGCGGCCCGCTCGTCGTCGGTGTCGTCGGCGCCGGTGTCGTCGGTCAGCGGGACCTGGGGTCCGTTCAGCTCGCCCAGCCAGCGGCGCAGCACCTCGTGCACCTGCTCGGCGCCGGTCAGTTCCTCCTCGCCGTCGGCCGGTGCGGACAGCTCCGTCGGCGAGAGCAGGAACGGGTGGGACTGGGCGCCGCCGAGGCCGCCGTGGGAGCCGATCTGTTCCTCGAAGGCGAGGACCTCGCCGTCGGCGGGGTCGAGGGCGGAGTTCACCATGATGTCGGCGGTGTGCGGGAAGGAGTGGGTACGGCGGACGGCGTCGGCGGCGCCGGGACCGAACCGGGCCAGCGGGCCGGGCTGGTCGTCGAGCCGGGCCAACGGGATCTCGGCGCCGTAGGCACCCAGCACCACGCCGTCGTGCTCCGCGCTGCGCACCAGCAGGAAGCCGATGCCGGGGTGGTTGGCGAGGGTGGTGAGCAGGGCGGGGTGGCGGGCGTCGATCTCCTCCTTGGTCATGCGGTGCGGGACGTCCGGGAAGGACACCAGGCCGAGGTTGCCGGAGGCCAGCACGATCGGCTCGGAGCCGGGGGCCGGGTGGTGCTGCTCGCTCTTCTCCTCCACGGGCCGGCGCAGCGCGGCCCGGACGGCGGCACGGGCCTCGGCACCGCTGTGCGTGTGTTCGGCCCTGCGCGGCACGTGCAGCCCGCAGCCGGCCCGGACCAGGTCGCCGAGGGTGAGGCCGTAGCGGGAGCGGAAGGTCTCGCCGGGGCTCTGCCCGTGGTCGGACAGGACGACGATGCGGTACGGGCGGGGGGCGTGCTCGGCGACCCGCTGGAGGAGGGCGAGGGAGCGGTCGAGGCGCTGCAGGACCTTCTCCGCGTCCTGGCTGCGCGGACCCGAGTGGTGGGCGACCTCGTCGTAGGCGACGAGATCGGCGTAGACGGCGGTGCGGCCGGCGAGCATGTCGCCCATCACCGCCGCGACGACGACGTCCCGTTCGACGACGGTGGCGAAGGCGCGGACGAGCGGGTAGAGCCCGCCGCGGCTCACCCGGGGGCGCTGTCTCCGCATCCGGGCGCGGGTGGACTGGCCGATCTCGCGGACCACCTCGGCGACGAAGGACAGGGCGGTGCGGACGGCGCCCGCGGGGTCGGAGAAATACGCGAAGTACCCGGCGCGGGAACGGTTCTCCCGGCTGCGGCGGCGGGCCGCGATGGACAGCACGAGGGCCTGTTCACCGGCGCCGCCGCTGAAGAGGTTGCCACGGCTGGCACCGTCCACGGTGAGCAGTCCGCCGTCGCCCGTATGCAGGATGGCGCGGCGCTGCAGCTCGGCGGCGCTCGTCGGCCGATTGCACACCATCACCTCCCCGCGGTCCTTCTCGTACCAGCGGAAGGCCGGCATGTCGAAGGTGCTGCCGTGGAGAATGCCGAGCTGGCTGGCACCGGTCTGGCTGGACCAGTCGGTGCGCCAGGGGGTGAGGCGGTGGGTCGGCCGCAGGCCGTCGCCGGTCGGCTGTATGCCGTCACCCATCCCCAGCCAGCGCGCGACCGTAGGCATCAGCCCTTTGCGGACCGCGTCGGCGAGGACGTCGTGGCCGACGCCGTCGAGCTGGACGAAGACGAGGCCGGGGGTGCTGGGGCAGGGCGGGTCGGATCTGCGGCGGCGGGCGGCGAGGCGGTGCAGGCGGCGCCGGTAGGTCTCGTCGTCGCGGACGGCGAGCGCCGCGCCGGTGGCCGAGGCCACGGCGGACATCACCGCGGCCACGATGACGGCGGTCTCGGGAGCCGCCTCGCCATGACCGGAGGGGTTGATGCGCAGGGCGAGCAGCAGCAGGGAACCGTTGAGGAAGAAGACCAGCAGGCCGAGCACGAGGGCGGGTACGAGCAGCAGGAGCCGGACGAGCAGCGGCCACACCACGGCCGACAGCACACCGAAGGCACCGGCGCCGAGCGCGGCGGTGACGGCGATGCGGGTGGCGCTGTCACCGTCGGCGGACTGGAGCTGGAAGTCGGGCAGGAGCCCGGCGAGGACCAGCATGGTGAGGGTGGAGACCGCCCATACGGCGACGCTGCGTCCGACCTGACTGGCCACCCGCCGCCACCGTACGCCTCGCACGCCTTGTCCCCCCTCACGTCCCGCCCCGCTCGACGCCCGGGCCTCGCTCCACCTTGTCATACCGGGCCTTGACACCATGACGGTGGACGACTCACCGGCCGCCCGACTGGCGAGCCGGGTCACCGGCAAGGACCAGGCAGTCGGTCCATGACAAGCACGCGAGCGGGCGCAAGGCGACAGCAAGGAGCACTGACGCGTACGAGAACCACAGGGTCGGCACGGCCCGGAGCTGGGGCAGGCGCGCGGACGACCGAGCGGCTGCCGGCCGAGACCGGCGTGGCCGCGACCGGTGGCCAGGCAGCCGAGGACCCCCTCGCCTCCCTCGACATCGACGTGGCCGGGATCCGGCGTCGCGCCGACGACGCCTTCGGCCCCGGAGCCTTCCGCTTCCCCGGCCCGCCTTCACCACCCGCGCCAAGGAAGCCCTGGAGCCGGCCGCCCGCGAGGCCGCCACGCGCGGGCACCGGGTCGTCGACACCGAGCATCTGCTCATGGGCGTTCTCGCCGACGAGGAAGGCGTCGCGGTGCGGGTCCCGGCCACTTCGGGAGCGGACACCGCGACCCGGCGCCAGGACAGGGCGCGGACGCTAGCGGCCGTCGTAGCCGGCCGTCGGCATGGACAGCCGGCGGTGGACGCAGGCCTTCATCTGGGCGTCGTACGACGGCTCGGCCCGCCCGACGGTCTCCACGCGCACGCCCCGGCGCGCGCACTCGGCGGTGAACGCCTCGACCGAGGACAGGGCCCGCTGGAGTACGCGCAGGCTGGGCGCGACGAACACGTCCACTCCCGGCCGGACGCCGTCCCACAGCGCGCCGTGGTCGAAGCGCAGTCCGCCGACGAGGAGTTCCCGGGCGATGACGTACCCGCGTTCGGCGGCCCAGCGGGCGCACATGGCGTGCTGGCTGCGGGAGTCCACGAGGAAGGGGTCCGCTTCCAGTTCCTCCAGCGGCGTCAGGCTGGCGATCGCGATGACCCGCACCGGCGCGGGCGCGGGCGTGTCGGAGGTACCCCGCAGCTGTCCCATGGCGTCCCCCTCACCTCCGGGTTTCGCCGCCGACCCTACTCCTGCCCGTAGGCTTCGGGGAGTCACGTGAAGGAGGCGAAGAGGGTGCCGGCGGAGATCACCTGGTGGGGTCACGCCACCTGCACGGTCCAGGACGCGAACATACGTGTACTCACCGATCCCCTGTTCGCGCGCTGGCTGGCTCATCTGCGCCGGCGCCGGGGTGCCGTGCCGCCGGCCGAGGCCCGTCGCGCGGACGTGGTGCTCGTCTCCCATCTGCACGCCGACCACCTGCATCCGCCCTCGCTGGCGGAGCTCGCCCCGGGCACGCGCCTGCTCGTGCCCCGGGGCGCACCACGGGCGGTGCCCGGTCTGCGCCGGCTGCGCCATCTGCGGGTGACCGAGGTGGTGCCCGGGGACGAGGTGCGGATCGGTGAGCTGCTGGTCCGGGTGGTGCCGGCACGGCACGACGGGCGGCGGCTGCCGGTGGGCCCGCACCGCTCGCCCGCGCTCGGCTATGTCGTGGAGGGCGAGGCACGGACGTACTTCGCCGGGGACACCGGGCTGTTCGACGCGATGGCCGAGCGGGTGGGGCCGGTGGACGTGGCGCTGCTGCCGGTGGGCGGCTGGGGGCCGTACCTCGGTGAGGGGCATCTGGACGCGGGGCGGGCGGCGCAGGCGCTGGCGCGGCTGGCGCCGCGGGCGGCCGTGCCGGTGCACTACGGCACGTACTGGCCGATCGGAATGGACGCCGTGCGCCCGCACGAGTTCCACGCGCCCGGGGACGAGTTCGTGCGGCTCGCGGCCGTGGCGACGCCGGGTGTGGCGGTGCACAAGCTGGGGCACGGCGAGAGTGTGCGGCTGGAGGTCGCACGGTGAGGTGGCCGGCCTCCGTGGCGGTGCTGGCCGCCGCGTCCACCACGTCGACGGTGCCGCCGGAGTCGACGCAGCAGGCGATCGGGTATCCGTCGCTGTTCCTGCTGGTGCTGATCGGGGCGCTGGTCCCGGTGGTGCCGACCGGGGCGCTGGTGAGTTCGGCGGCGGTGGTGGCCTTCCATCAGACGGCGCCGTTCTCGCTGGCTCTGGTGTTCGTCACGGCGTCGCTCGCGGCCTTCCTGGGAGATGCCGCGCTGTACTGGCTGGGGCGGCGCGGGATGCGGTCGCGGAACGGGTCGCGGTGGCTGGAGGCGATACGGTCGCGGGCGCCGGACGCGCGGCTGGCGTCGGCGAGGCAGAAGCTGGCCGAACACGGGGTCGCCGTGCTGGTGTTGTCCCGGCTCGTCCCCGCGGGGCGGATACCGGTGATGCTGGCCTGCCTGATGGCGGAGTGGCCGCTCAGGCGGTTCGCTCGGGGAAACATGCCTGCGTGTCTGGCCTGGGCGGCCACCTACCAGGTGATCGGGATTTTGGGGGGTTCGCTGTTCGAGGAGCCGTGGGAGGGGGTTGTGGTGGCGGTCGCGCTGACCGTTGTGATCAGCGCGATGCCGGGTGTGGTGCGGCGGTTCCGCTAGCGCAGGGGCGCCTCACTCAAGCACCTTCGAAGCCCCCACCGGCAGATCCCACAGGTCCTCCCGCTCCAGTCCCGCCTTCTCCCAGGCCGCCCGCACTCTCGTCAGCGGTTCCAGGACCGGCTCGGCCGAGAGGATGAAGGTGCCCCAGTGCATGGGGGCCATACGGCGGGCGCCCACGTCCAGGGTGGCCTGGACCGCTTCCTCGGGGTCGCAGTGGACGTCGCTGAGCCACCAGCGGGGGTCGTAGGCGCCGATGGGCATGAGGGCGAGGTCGATGCCGGGGTAGCGGCGGCCGATGCGGGAGAACCAGTGGCCGTAGCCGGTGTCGCCGGCGAAGTAGAGGCGCTGTCCGTCGGAGTCGGTGAGCACCCAGCCGCCCCAGAGGCTGTGACAGGTGTCGGTGAGGGTGCGCTTGGACCAGTGGTGGGCGGGGACGAAGTCGAAACGGACGCCGGACAGTTCGGCGCCCTCCCACCAGTCCAGCTCGGTGACGCGGGTGAAGCGGCGCCGACGGAACCAGCGGCCGAGGCCGGCCGGCACGAACACCGGGGTGTCCCGCGGGAGTTGGCGCAGCGTGGGCGCGTCGAGGTGGTCGTAGTGGTTGTGGCTGATGACGACGGCGTCCACGCGGGGCAGCGTGTCCCAGGCGACGCCGACGGGGGTGATACGGGCCGGGGTGCCGAGGATGCGGCGGGACCAGACGGGGTCGGTGAGCACGGTCAGGCCGCCGATCCGCACCACCCAGCTGGCGTGTCCGGCCCAGGTGACGGCGAGGGTGCGGGTGTCGACGCGGGGCAGCGGGGCGGGAGCGCAGGGAAGCCGGGGTATGTCCGCGAGGCCTTCGGCACCGGGGCGTACGGCGCCTTCGCGAGCGAAGCGGGCGAGGGCCTTGAGGCCGGGCAGGGGGGCGGTGAGCCGGTCGTGGAAGGTACGTGGCCACACACGGTGTTCGCCGAGCGGACGGGGCTCGGCCAGCGGGGGGAAAGGGGGCGCCAGGGGCGTCGGGATGCCGGTGGAGCGAGTCGATGCGGCCGGGGCGGTCGCCATGGCCGTCGCAGCCGTCTTGGTCGTCGATCCGGGCTCGTGCGTCTCGGGCTGGTGCGTCTCGGTCTCATGCGTCTGCTGCCTCATCGAGGATGCCCCCTTCGCTGAGCGTCGTCGCGGAGATCGTCGAGGACCGACGTCAAGAGGATCAACGCGCGTTGTACATGCGGCAGTTCCAACGGCGCGGGTGAGGTGAGGCATTCCGCGCGTTCCTCGTCGGTGCCGCCCAGCAGGGGCCCCGTGGCGAGTCGTACGCGCAGTGCCCCCAGGTCGTCCCCGAAGCGGTGGCCGCCGGGTGCGGGCATGCCGAGCCGGGCGGTGAGGAGGTCCTCCAATTCCTGGGCGTCGCCGACGCCCTGTTCGGCGAGGGCTTCGCGCAGCGGGCCGAGGTCGGCGTACAGGTGGCGGCCGGCCTGCGGGGGGCGGGCGAGCGCGCCGCCGGCGACGACGGCGGCGTGCGCGGCGGCGGCCACGCGTGCGTGCAGTCGTACGGCGGCCTCGCGGCGCTCGGTGACGGGCGTGGGCTCGTCGAGGGCGTAGCCGGCCGCGGCGGCGACCGGCGCGGCGATGCGGGCGTCGAGCCCGGTGAGGATGTCCAGCACGCGCGCGTGGAGCTGCCGGCCGGGTTCGGCGGCCGGGAAGCGGGCGACTGCGGCGGGCCAGCCGGCCGGCAGCAGGGATCCGGCGAGGTCGGTGACGACGGTGACCCGGTCGGGCCGCATCTCGGCGGGGCTGAGCAGCACGGTGTCGTGGGGGTCGTGCAGGGTGTCGCGCCAGGTCTCGTCGCTGACCAGGTGCAGCCCTTCGGCGGTGGCGGCCTCGACCGTCTCGTGCAGCAGTTCCGGCGGGGCGACGGTGGCGGTGGGGTCGTCGGCGACGGACAGCACGAGCAGCCGCGGTTCGCCGCCCTCGGCACGGACCCGTCGGACGGTCTCCAGCAGGGCGTAGGGGTCGGGGACGCCGCCGCTCTCGGCGGGGGTGGGTACATGGTAGGCGGGCCTGCCGAGCACCCGGGCGTACGGCGCCCACCAGGCGGCGCAGGGTCGCGGTACGAGGATGTCGGCGCCGTCGCCGGCGAGGGCGGCGGTGAGGGCGAGCAGCAGCGCGGGGGCGCCGGGGCCGGCGGCCACCTGGTCGGGGACGGTGGGCAGTCCGCGCCGGGTCCAGTAGCCGCAGGCCGCTTCGAGGAGGGCGGGGGCGCCGCCGACGGGCTGGGCGTCGGCGCGGCTCGCCGCGGCGGCGAGCACCGCGGTGAGTTCGGGGAGCACGGGGAGGCCGTCGCCGGGCAGGGGCGGGCCGTAGCGGAC
The DNA here is from genome assembly GCF_044456925.1 of Streptomyces sp. NPDC050743. Classification (NCBI taxonomy): domain Bacteria; kingdom Bacillati; phylum Actinomycetota; class Actinomycetes; order Kitasatosporales; family Streptomycetaceae; genus Streptomyces; species Streptomyces sp. NPDC050743. The sequence goes on along the minus strand of NZ_JBITGJ010000015.1, from coordinate 62,686 downwards.
GGGGCCGTGGCCCTCGGGGTCCGTCCGCCGCATGTCCGCCTCCGCGCGGTCCTGGTGCCGTGTGCCGCCGGTCCTGGCCGGGTGGCCGGGCCGGCGGACTGTGTCGTCGTGGGCTGCGATGTGGAGCGTGGGGTGGGGGCGCGTCACCGGCCTCTGCCGTGTCGCCTGGGCTGTGGGGGTTGTGGGGTTGCCGGGGCTTGCGCCGGCGGTCGGTGTCGTCCGTGGCCTGTGCTGTCCGTCGGTGTGGGGGCCCGGTGCCGGTGCCCTCGGGAAGGTGTGTACCCGCCGGGCGTCACTCCATGGGCGTGACGGGGGCCGCCCCGGTCACGCGTCCGTGGACCGGCCTCCCGCGGCGCGCCGGGCGCCGTACAGCCGGTAGCCGGCTCCGCCGCAGGCCGCGGCGATGAGGGCGGCGCCGACGGCGAGGGCCGGGACCGAGTCGGTGAAGCTGCCTCCCGTCCCGGCCTCGACTCCGTATTGCACGGTGGGCGGGTCGCAGCCGTCGGTGCCGTGGGCCTGCCGGCCGTCGGGGTCGCCGCAGGGGCGACCGGCGAGGCAGGGCTCGTAGCGGCCCGGCGCGCACCGGTGGCCGTCGTCGGGGCACGCCTCCCCCGGCCCGCACGCCGGCCCCGGACCGGTCGGGCATGCCTCCCCCGGCCTGCACCCCGCACTCGGGCCGCTCGGACACACCTCACCCGGCTTGCACCACCCCGAGCCCGGATCGCTCGGGCACACCTCCCCCGGCTTGCACCCCGCACCGTCCTGGCAGGGCTCGCCGGGCCGGCACGTGGCGGCGGGGCCGGGGAGGGGGTCGGCGCACTGCTGTGGCGCGGCGCACGGGTCGGGGACGACCGTCGGAGCGGTGACGGGGGGCGGGTACGGAGTGCCGGGACCCACGTCGGGGACGACCGTCGGAGCGGTGACGGGGGGCGGGTACGGAGTGCCGGGACCCACGTCGGCGGTGGCGGCGGGCCCGGCCAGGGCGAGCACGGCCCCGGCGACGAAGGCGACGGACAGGGCACGGGCGGTGCGGCGCATGGGACGGGCTCCTCGGCAGACACGGCGGATCGGTCGGCGGTGGTACGCCGGACGCCGGTACAGCGGGCAGTACGTCGAGCACCGGTACGGCGGTGCGGGGGCGCAGCCCCTACGGCGTCACGGGTACGGGGCACAGGGCGTGCCCTCGCTGCCATCACAGCCCGCACGGCGCCGCCGCGCGCGCGGCCGGACCCCATTCGCGGGACGGGCGCGCCCGGCCGGGTGACAAACGGTGGCCGGTCGCGGCTCCGGCACGCTCCGCCACCCGCACCGCCGCCCCGGCGGTCTCGCGTCCACGCGCCGGAGAGGTTTTCCGTCCCCGGTGCAGGTGACTCGGTATGTGCTGACCGGATCGTCCGCTTCGCACCCCACTGGGGAGGTCCCTCCATGAGCACCAAGGTCTCCGACCACATCCTCGAGCGCCTGCGCGCCTGGGATGTGGAACAGGTCTTCGGCTATCCGGGCGACGGCATCAACGGGCTGCTCGCCGCCTGGGGCCGGGCCGAGGACCGGCCGCGGTTCATCCAGTCCCGGCACGAGGAGATGTCCGCGTTCGAGGCCGTCGGATACGCGAAGTTCAGCGGCCGTATCGGGGTGTGCGCCGCGACATCGGGACCGGGCGCGATCCATCTGCTCAACGGTCTGTACGACGCCAAGCTCGACCACGTGCCGGTGCTGGCGATCGTCGGCCAGACCAACCGGAGCGCGATGGGCGGCTCCTACCAGCAGGAAGTCGATCTGCACACGCTGTACAAGGACGTCGCCTCGGACTTCGTGGAGACGGTCACGGTGCCCGAGCAGCTGCCGAACGTGCTGGACCGGGCGATCCGCACCGCCTACGCCCGGCGCTGCCCGACCGCCCTGATCATCCCCGGTGACGTGCAGGAACTGGACTACTCGCCGCCGACGCACGAGTTCAAGATGGTGCCGTCCAGCATGGGCATGAGCGAGTACTCCATGACCCCGACGGACGAGGCGCTGCGCCGGGCGGCGGACGTGCTGAACGCTGGCGACAAGGTGGCGATCCTGGTGGGCCAGGGCGCGGCCGGTGCCGTCGCGGAGGTGCAGGAGATCGCCGAACTGCTCGGCGCCGGGGTCGCGAAGGCCCTGCTCGGCAAGGACGTCCTCAGCGACGAACTGCCGTACGTCACCGGGCCGATCGGGCTGCTGGGCAGCCGGCCGTCGTACGAGCTGATGCGGGACTGCGACACCCTGCTGACAATCGGGTCGTCGTTCCCGTACACGCAGTTCATGCCGGACTTCGGCAAGGCGCGCGGCGTGCAGATCGACATCGACCCGCACATGATCGGAATGCGCTACCCGTACGAGGTGAACCTCGTCGGCGACGCGAAGGCGACGCTGCGCCGGCTGATCCCGCTGCTGAACAGCGACCGGGGCGGGCGTGAGTGGTACGACACGGTGTGCGCGAACGTGCGGCGCTGGCACGAGACGATGGAGCGGCGGGCCGGTCTGTCGGCCGATCCGATCAATCCCGAGTACGTGGCCCGCGCGCTGGATCCGCTGCTGCCGGAGAACGCGATCCTGACCTCCGACTCCGGTTCGGTCGCCAACTGGTACGCGCGGCACATCACGATGCGGCCGGGCATGCGCGCTTCGCTGTCCGGGACGCTGGCGACGATGGGGCCGGGTGTGCCGTACGCGATCGGCGCGAAGTTCGCGCATCCGGACCGGCCGGTGTTCGCGCTGGTCGGCGATGGCGCGATGCAGATGAACGGCCTGGCGGAGATGATCACGGCGGCGAAGTACCGCGACCGCTGGTCGGATCCGCGGCTGGTGGTGGGCGTGTGGAACAACCAGGACCTGAACCAGGTGACCTGGGAGATGCGCGCCATGGAGGGCGCCCCGTCGTTCCTGCCGTCGCAGGCGATCCCGGACGTGCAGTACGCGGCGTTCGCCCGCTCGCTGGGTCTGACCGGCGTCCGGGTGGAGAAGCCCGAGGACGTGGAGGCGGGCTGGCGCGCGGCTCTGGAGGCCGACGGCCCGTGCGTGATCGAGTTCCTCACCGACCCCGCCGTGCCGCCGATCCCGCCGCACGCGACCTGGGAGCAGATGGAGGCGACGGCGGCGTCGATTCTGAGGGGGGATACCGACCGCAAGTCGGTGGTCAAGCAGGGCTTCAAGGCGAAGATGCAGGAGTTCCTGCCCGGCAAGGACAAGAACTAGCCCCCTGTGGAGGTAGCCATGCAGCGAGGCAGTGACCGGCTGAACGTCCACCGGGACGATGAGATGAAACACGAGCTGAAGGGACTGCTGAGGTCCGGCCACCCGACACGGGTGGAGGAGTGGCACGACCCGGAGCCGGCCGCGGACGACGACCCGGAGGTCTGGAGCGGGCCCGTGGGCGGCCTCGGCTCTCCGGCGTCGCTGGAGCGGGTGCGGTCGGAGCTGGCCCGCACCCTGAGCCGTGGCTCGTTCCCCGCGACCGCCCGTGACCTGGCCCGGACGCTGCGCCGGCAGAACGCGCCGACCGCACTGGTCGACGCGGTGGCCGGGCTGCCCCACACGGCGCGCTACGCGAACGTGCAGCAGCTGGCCGAGGCGCTGGCGGGCGGCGCATGAGCGAGGACCAGGCGGCCGATATCGCGAGGGGGGCCGGCGTCGACGTCGACGTCGCGACCACCCGGTTCATGCTGTACGGGCTGCTGCCCGGCTGGTTCGTGCCGGGGCTCGCCGACTGGCTGATGCACCGGCGCACCCGGATCGAGGACACCTCGGGGACGAAGGAGTCGTTGATCCACTCACTGATGATGGCCGAGGTCGGGCTGCCGATCGCGCTGACCCTGCGCTACCGGATCAATCCGCTGTTGCTGAGCGTGCAGCTCGGGGCGGCCGCGGTGCACGAGGCGACGGCGCTGTGGGACGTGCGTACGGCCGTCGACAGCGACCGGGAGGTCAGGCCGGTCGAGCAGCACATCCACAGCTTCCTGGAGTCGCTGCCGTTCGGCGCGCTCGCCTCGCTGATGTGCCTGCACGCCGACCAGGTGCGGTCGCTGGTGCGGGGCGGCGGCGGAGACAGGGACGCCTGGCGGCTGCGAAAGCGCCGGCGCCCGCTGTCGCCCGGCTATCTGACCGGGATCGGCCTCGCGATCGGGCTGTGCGTGGTGCTGCCGTACGGCGAGGAGCTGCTGCGCTGCCGGCGGGCGGCCCGGCGGCGCACCTGGAAGGCAGGGCAGGGCAAGGCAGGGAAGGAGAGTGAAGAGTCATGCGCATCGCGTTTCTCGCGGCGCCCCAGGGTGTGGAGCAGGTCGAGCTGACCGAGCCGTGGAAGGCGGCCTCCGACGCCGGGCACGAGCCGGTGCTGGTGTCGACGGCACCAGGGAAGATCCAGGCGTTCGACCATCTCGACAAGGCGGACACGTTCGATGTGGACGAGGTGGTCGGCGAGGCGTCGGCCGGGTCGTTCGGTGGTCTGGTGCTGCCCGGCGGGGTGGCCAACCCGGACTTCCTGCGCATGGACGACAAGGCCGTGGCGTTCGTGAAGGACTTCTTCGACCAGGGCCGCCCGGTCGCCGCGATCTGCCACGCCCCGTGGACGCTGGTGGAGGCGGACGTCGTACGGGGCCGGGTGCTGACGTCCTGGCCGAGTCTGCGGACGGACATCCGCAACGCGGGCGGCACCTGGGTGGACGAGCGGGTGAAGATCTGCGACCACGGGTCCAATCAGCTGGTGACCAGCCGCAAGCCGGACGATCTGAAGGCGTTCTGCGACGCGTTCCTGCACGTGTTCGCCGGTGAGGCGGGCTGAATTGCCGCTTGCCGCGAGGGGCCGGCCCTTCCCTGTGCCGGCCCCTGTGCCGGCCCGGCCGCTCAGGTGCCGGTCGCCTCCGGAGTCGCCGCCTCGCCGCACCGCCGTTCCCGGGCGCCCTCACGGGTGCGGCCCGCGCTGACCAGACGGCGCGGGTTGCGGCGCAGATACTCACCCTCCAGCTGCGCCATGCGCTCGTTGTGGGTCCGCAGCGCGTCGTTCGAGCCGTACAGGAGGGTGTCGTGGCGCGTGCGGTGGATCGTCTCCAGCTCCTTCATGAGCTGCTGGTCGTCCAGTCGGCTGGGGTCGACTCCGTTCATGTGGTGCCCCGCTCGTCGTGTCCGTGTCCTTGGGTCCCGGCCCGGGTACCCGCCGGGCAGGCACTGCCCCCGAGGAGTTTTCCGGAGGAATCCATGTTGCTCGCCTTCCTGAATCCACTGTACGAACATCCGGGGTCCTGGGCCTCCGCATACATCGACACCTCGATCCACACGGAGGACCAGCAGCAACGCCGTCATCTGACCGCGGAGGCGGTCACCCGGGACCTGGCCCGGCTGGGGGCGGACGAGCCCACCTGCCGGGCGGTGCACGACGCCCTGGAGGCGCTGCGGCACGCGCCGGAGCCGTACGGCCGGGCCGTGTTCGCCCGGGACGGCGAGGTGGTCCTGGAGGTACCGCTGACCCGGGGCCCGCAGGACGGCGAGGCGTACTGGGGTGCGCTGCCGCGGGTGACGCCGCTGCTGGACCTCGCCGGTGAGGACCCGCTGTCACTGGTGGCCTACATCGACCGGACCGGAGCCCGCATCGAACTGCGCAGCGCGCTGCTGCACGAGGAGGCCGGGCAGGTGACGGGCCGGCAGTGGCCGATACACCGGTCCAAGGCGTCCGACTGGTCCGAGCGGCACTTCCAGCTGAAGGTGGAGGACACCTGGGAGCACAATGCGCGTGAAGTCGCCGACGCCCTGGCCGCGTGCCAGGAGGAGACGGGCGCCGATCTGCTGATCCTGTGCGGGGACGACCGGGAGCGCCGGTCGGTGCACGAGCAGTTGCCGAAGGCACTGCAGGACCGTGTGATGGAGACGTCCCGCGGCAAGGACAGCAAGCTGCTGCCGCAGGAGGTGGAGGAGATACGCGCCCAGCACGTACGGCAGCGGATCCTGGCGGAGGTGGACCGGTTCCGTGAGGCGCGGACGCCCGACGAGGAGCGGCGGGCCGCGGCCGTCGAGGAGATGCCGCAGCTGATCGAGGCGGCGCGCGAGCACCGGCTGGCTGAGCTGCTGATCCGCCCGGACGCGCCCGACACGCAGCGCGAGGTGTGGATCGGCGAGGACCCGGACCAGCTGGCGGTCCGCCGTTCGGAGCTGAAGGACATCGGCGAACGCCAGGCGTGGCCGGCCCGCGCCGACGACGCGCTGGTACGGGCGGCCGTGGTGACGAACGCTCCGGTGCTGTCGCTGACACCGATCCTGGAGGACGCCGGCGAGGAGGTCGCACCGGGCGGCATGGGCGCGCTGCTGCGCTGGAAGTGACGGAGAGCCCGGGCGCGGGGGCCGTATCCGGGCCGGATGCGCCCTGGTCCGGCGCGCCCTAGCGGACGCGTTCCACGCGGCGTTCGTCCCAGACCGGTTCCGCGGTCTCGCGGACGCGGCCGTCGGCGCCGAAAACAAGGTAACGGTCGAAGGAGCGGGCGAACCAGCGGTCGTGGGTGACCGCGAGGACCGTGCCCTCGAAGGCCTCCAGGCCCTCCTGCAGGGCCTCGGCCGACTCCAGGTCGAGGTTGTCGGTCGGCTCGTCCAGCAGCAGGGCGGTCGCGCCCGCCAGCTCCAGGAGCAGGATCTGGAAGCGGGCCTGCTGGCCGCCGGAGAGCCGGTCGAAGGGCTGCTCGGCCTGCTGGGTCAGCTCGTAGCGGCGCAGCCGGGACATGGCGGCGCCGCGGTCCTGGGAGTGCTCCTTCCACAGGATGTCGAGCAGGGTACGGCCCTGGAGTTCGGGGTGCGCGTGGGTCTGCGCGAAGTGCCCGGGCACGACGCGCGCGCCGAGCTTCCACTCCCCCGTGTGCGCGACGTCCTCGCCGGCCAGCAGGCGCAGGAAGTGCGACTTGCCGGAGCCGTTGGAGCCGAGGACGGCGACCCGTTCGCCGTAGAAGACCTCCAGGTCGAACGGCCGCATGAGGCCGGACAGTTCAAGTCCCTTGCAGGTGACGGCCCTTACGCCGGTACGGCCGCCCTTCAGACGCATCGTGATGTCCTGCTCTCGCGGCGGCTCCGGCGGCGGGCCGGCCTCCTCGAACTTGCGCAGGCGGGTCTGGGCGGCCGCGTACCGGGAGGCCATCTCATGGCTGACCGCAGCGGCCTGACGGAGGTTCAGCACCAGCTTCTTCAGCTGGGCGTGCTTCTCGTCCCAGCGGCGGCGCAACTCCTCGAAGCGGGCGAAGCGTTCCCGGCGGGCCTCGTGGTAGGTGGCGAAGCCGCCGCCGTGCACCCAGGCGTCGGCGCCGGCCGGGCCCGGCTCCACGGAGACGATCTTCTCGGCGGCGCGGGCGAGGAGTTCACGGTCGTGGGAGACGAACAGGACCGTCTTGCGGGTCTCCCGCAGCTGTTCCTCGAGCCACCGTTTGCCGGGCACGTCGAGGTAGTTGTCCGGCTCGTCCAGCAGCAGCACCTCGTCGGTGCCGCGCAGCAGCGCCTCCAGCACGAGGCGTTTCTGCTCGCCGCCGGAGAGGGTGCGCACCTGGCGCCACTGGGCGCGCTCGTAGGGCATGCCGAGGGCCGCGGTGGTGCACATGTCCCACAGGGTCTCGGCCTCGTAGCCGCGTGCCTCGGCCCAGTCGGCGAGGGCCTGCGCGTACGCCAGCTGGGCGGCCTCGTCGTCGACGGTCATGATGGCGTGCTCGGCCTCGTCGACCGCCCTGGCCGCCTCGCGGATGCGGGGCGCGGCGACGGAGACGAGCAGGTCGCGTACGGTCGTCTCGTCCCGTACGGAGCCCACGAACTGGCGCATCACGCCGAGGCCGCCGCTGACGGTGACGGTGCCGCCGTGCGGCTTCAGCTCGCCGGAGATCAGCCGGAGCAGGGTCGTCTTGCCGGCGCCGTTCGGGCCGACCAGGGCGACGGCGGCGCCTTCCCCGACCCGGAAGGACACGTCCCCGAGCAGCGTCCTCCCGTCGGGGAGGTGGTACTCGAGGTGCGCGGCTTCCAGATGTCCCATGGGCAGGCATTCTGCGGGGCGGCCCCCGACGACGGCAAACCCTTATCGGACGGCGACGGCAATGCGTTGTCGGGCGGGGACACAGCGTGCTTGCCGGGCGGTGGGACCGTGCGCCCGCCGGACCGGGACACCGCCCCCCTGCCGCGCCCGCACCCTGAGCTGCGGGACTCCGGCACGTGCGCCGCTCCCGAGCGCGCGGCGCCACCCGCATCCACCCTCTCCGAACGGCTCGCCCACCGCTCCCTGCCCGGCCGTATCCACCGGCTCCCCCACCGTCCCCTACCCCGCCGTATCCACCGGCTCCCCCGCCGGACCCGCCTCTCCCGCCGGCTCGACCGTGGCGCCCTCCCAGGACAGGGCCTTCCAGCCGTCGGACGGGGAGCCCTCCAGGACGACCACGCCGGTGTTGCCCAGGGGGCGGGCGGCGGCGAAGGCGACGTCGACGTTGTCGGCGCGGGCGGAGGTCCACAGGCGGATCGCGGCGCCGTGGCTGACCATGGCGACCGTGCCGGCACCGCTCGCGGCGGCCTCGGCCACCACGGCGTCGTACCGGGCCAGGGCCTCCTCGCCGCTCTCCCCGCCGGGGATGCGCGGCGCGGTGTCGCCGGCCGCCCAGCCGAAGATCGTGCGCATGTACTCCCGGCCCTCGGCGGACTCGCCGGGCAGCATCTCCAGGTCGCCGGCGGACACCTCGCGGATGCCGTCGCGGACGATCACTTCGAGGCCCCGGGCGGCGGCCAGCGGGGCGGCAGTGAGCCGGGTGCGCAGCAGGGTGGAGGCGTAGAGGGCCTCGATGTCCTCGCCGGCGAGCGCCTCGGGCAGTGCGGCGGCCTGCGCCTCGCCCAGCGGGGTCAGCGCCGGGCCCGGCACATTCGTGTCCAGCAGGTGGTGCACGTTGGACGGGGTCTCGCCGTGGCGGACGAGAAGGAGGCGCATCCGGGGGAATCTCCTCACGCGCCGGTGGCGGCCCGGCGCAGACGGGCACAACAAACGGGCACTTCAGGGTAACCGGACCCCATGAGCCCAGACCTGGACCTGACCGACCTTGCCCTGACCGCGCGCTCGGCCGGCCGGAGCCCGCTGTGCCGGCTGCTGGATCTGGACGGCCGGCTGTTCGAGGCGGCCGCCACCTGGCACTGGCCCGGCGCCGAACGGGTGCTGCCCCGCCTCAGCCACAGCGCGAACCACGGGGTGCTGTGGTTCGCGACGGCCGCCGCGATGGCCGCGAGCCGCACCCCGAGGGCCCGCCGGGCGGCCGCCCGGGGCCTGGCCTCCCTGAGCCTGGCCTCCCTGACCATCAACACGATCGGCAAGCGCTCGGTCCGCCGGGCCCGGCCGGTGCTGGACCCGGTGCCACTGGTGCGCCAGCTCAAGCGGCAGCCGATCACCACGTCGTTCCCGTCCGGGCACTCCGCGTCGGCGGCGGCGTTCGCGACCGGGGTCGCGCTGGAGTCCCCGGCGTGGGGCGCGGCACTGGCGCCGGTGGCGTTCTCGGTGGCGGCCTCCCGGGTCTACACCGGCGTGCACTTCCCGAGCGACGTGCTGGCCGGGGCGGCGCTCGGCGCGGGCGCGGCCTTCCTGCTGCGCCGGCTGATGCCGACCCGCGCCCAGGTGCGGCGGCGGTCCCGGCCGCGCGCGGCGGCGCCGGCGCTGCCGGAGGGCGAGGGCCTGGTGGTGGTCACCAACCGGGCCTCGGGGACGGCCGACCGGATCCGTGCGCTGCAGGGCGCGCTGCCCCAGGCGGAGATCGTCGAGTGCGCGCCGGAGGAGATCGGCGACGAACTGGCGAAGGCGGCGACCCGCGCCCGGGCGCTCGGTGTGTGCGGTGGCGACGGCACGGTGAACGCGGCCGCGAGGGTCGCGCTCGGGCACGGTCTGCCGCTCGCGGTGCTGCCGGGCGGCACCCTCAACCACTTCGCCCTCGACCTGGGCGTGGAGGACGAGCGCGATCTGGCCCGTGCGGTCCGGCACGGCGAGGCGGTGCGGGTGGACGCGGTCCGCTATGTCACCGGCGAGAGCGAGGGCCTGTTCCTGAACACGCTGAGCCTGGGCGTCTACCCGGAGCTGGTGCGCGTGCGGGACCGCTGGTCGCACCGGATCGGCGGGTGGCCGGCCGGGCTGCTGGGCGCGCTGCGGGTGCTGCGCGCGGACCGGCATCCGCTGGAGGTGGAGCTGGGCGGCGAACGGCGGCCGCTGTGGCTGCTGTTCGTCGGCAACGGCGTCTACCACCGCATGGGGCTCGCGCCCGGCCGCCGTACCGATCTCGCGGACGGGCTGCTGGACGTGCGGGTGGTGCACGGCGGCCGGCGGCCCGCGCTGCGGCTGCTGGCCGCGGCCGCGGCGGGCCCGCTGACGCGGTCCCCCGCCCACTCGGCGGTGCAGGTGAACCGGCTCCGGCTGACCGGCGTCACGCCGGGCACCCCGATGGCGTACGACGGCGAGGTGACGGCCGTGTCCGGTGAGGTGACCCTGGAGAAACTGCCGGAGGCCCTGACGGTCTACCGGCCGTCGACCGCCGCTTCTTGACGTCCGGTCAGGACTCCCCGGCTGTCCAGATTATGAAACGGCAGTCTCATCATTCGGCATGCGCGCGTACCGTGATGCGCACCACCGGTGACGAAGGTGAAGGGGAACAGCCATGCCGAAAGCGCAGGAGACCGCCGTCTACACGCACGGGCACCACGAGTCGGTGCTGCGGTCGCACACCTGGCGGACCGCGGAGAACTCCGCGGCCTATCTGCTCGGTTCCCTGAAGCCCCACATGAAGATCCTGGACATCGGCTGCGGGCCGGGCACCATCACGGCCGACCTGGCGGAACGGGTGCCGGACGGCCACGTCACCGGCGTCGACCACGCGCCGGGCATCCTGGAGCAGGCCCGGGCCACCGCCGCCGGTCGCGGCCTGGCCAACGTGGACTTCGCGGTCGCCGACGTGCACGCCCTGGACTACCCGGACGACACCTTCTGCGTGGTCCACGCCCACCAGGTGCTGCAGCACGTCGGCGACCCGGTGCAGGCGCTGCGCGAGATGCGCCGGGTGACGAAGCCGGGCGGGTTCATCGCCGTACGCGACGCGGACTACGCGGCGATGACCTGGCACCCGCAGGTGCCGGGCCTGGAGGAGTGGCTGGACCTGTACGAGCGGGTGGCCCGGGCCAACGGCGGCGAGCCCGACGCAGGGCGCCGGCTGAAGGCGTGGGCGCTGGCCGCCGGGCTCACCGACATCACCGCCACCTCCGCCACCTGGACCTTCGCCGCGCCCGAGGAGCGGGCCTGGTGGAGCGGCCTGTGGGCGGACCGCACCCTGGCCTCCTCCTATGCGGAGCGGGCCACGCAGGGCGGGCACGCGACGGAGGAAGACCTGCGGGCCGTGTCCGCGGCGTGGCGGGAATGGGGCCGGCGGGAGGACGGCTGGTTCGCGGTTCTGCACGGGGAAATTCTGTGCCGTAAAGAAGCCTGATCCGCCGAATTCGGGAAACCCTGATTGCAGGAGGTTTACATTATGGTTCCCATCCTGCTGGTACTGCTTCTGGCCCTGCTCCTTTTCGGCGTCGGATTCGCGGTGAAGGTTCTCTGGTGGATCGCCCTGGTGGTTCTGGTCGTCTGGCTGCTGGGTTTCCTGGTCCGCGGCACGACTGCCGCCGGCGGCCGGGGGCGCTGGTACCGATGGTGAGCTAGTCGCGGGGAAGCAGCGGTCCGAGCGGCCCGAGGTCCAGATTGAGGTCCTCGGGCCGCAGCCCGTAGCGCTCGCGCAGTTCGGCCATGCGCTCCTCCAGGAGCATCAGGGTGAGCCCGATGCGCTCCTCCTGCTCCTCGGTCAGCTCGCCGGTGTCGAAGCGGCGCACGGCCTGCCGTTCCATCAGCTGCCGGAGCAGTTCCACCACCGTGAGCACCAGTTTCACCAGGTCGCGCTCGACCGTGTCGGGCTCCAGGTCCAGCCGGTTGCGCGGGGTCACAGGATCTCCTCGAAGGGCGAGGGAACCGACTCGTTCACGGAGCTGATCAGCGCGTTCAGATCGATGCGGACCAGGTCGACGTCCGCGATCCGCAGGGTGATGTCCCCCGTGACGACGACTCCGCCGGCCAGCAGCCGGTCGAGCAGATCGACGAGGGCGACCTCGCGCCGTTCGACGACGGTCACGGCGTCGCCTCCCCCGTGAACGAATAGGCGGCCCAGGGTCCGGTGAGTTCCACCCGGATTCCGGAAGTCTCGTCTTTCGTACGGTCCACCAGTTCCACGAATTCCTCGGAATGCGCACGGGGCACGAGATAAGCGGCGTTGAGAACATTCCGGCCGGGTTCGGCGGAAAGTGCGGAATTCTGCGGGGCGTGCAGCCGGGAATCCTCGGCGAGCCCGGAAAGACGCTCGTGCAGCGACCGGGCGAACGCCTCGGCCCGCTGCCACCGCTCCTCGGTCGCGTGGGTGCTCTCACGCCGCCGGCGCAGATAGTCCCGGCCGCTCGCGGGCTGCGCCGCGGGGACAGGCTCGGCGGGCTCGGCGGGCTCGGCCTCCAGGTACACCTTCACTCCCCATTCCACCCGGCCCTCCACCCGGTCCAGGATGCGCCGGAAGTCATCCTCACGGGCCTCGATCATCATCCGCACCCCGCAGTCGTCCCGGAAGACGGTCGCGAGCCTCAGCGGCAGCGGGGTGGTGACCGTGGTGAGCGCGTCGATCACGCCCTGATGGGCTCGGGCGGTGGCGGCCAGCCAGTCCAGGTCCTCCAGGTGCGCCTTCAGGGCCTCCTCACCGAAGTCCGCCGCCGGGACCTGGCTGACGACCGCGATCAGGCCGTGGTGGCGCAGCAGCGCCGGCGGGGCACCGCCGACGCCGGTGAGTTGCGATTGCAGGGGGGTCCCGAAGGGGCGGCAGACGGCGTAGACGTAGCGCAGTCCTGTCACGGTGCCTCCTTCGGCACGCGGCCCGGCTCCAGCTCCTCCAGCCGGGCCAGCCGCTCTCTCAGCTCGGCGTTCTCCCGGGTCAGCGCGTCTCGGCGGGCCCGGGAGGAGAGCGCCGGGTCGCTCTCCCACCAGTCGATGCCCATCTCCTTGGCCTTGTCGACCGAGGCGACGATGAGCCGCAGCTTGACGGTCAGCAGCTCGATGTCGAGCAGATTGATCCGGATGTCACCCGCGATCACCACACCCTTGTCGAGGACGCGCTCCAGGATGTCGGCGAGGTTGGCCCCACTGCCCGAACCGTAGGGCTCGGGGAACCGGCTGGGCGTCGTCATCGACGGCTCCCGCGCTCGGCGTAGTCGGGCTCCTCTTCCTCGTATTCCTCGTCACCCTCGGCTTCGTCCTCGTAAGACCCTTCCTCCTCGTCCTCGTCCTCCTCAGGCTCCTCCTCCTCGCCTTCTTCTTCCTCCTCCTCAGGCTCCTCCCCCTCGCCTTCTTCCTCCTCCTCGGCCTCGTACTCCTCCGGCTCCCCCTCGTCCTCGCCGGGCTTCTCGCCCTCGTCCTCGCCGCGGGGCTCTTCGGACTCCTCCTCCGCCACCGCGTCCTCGTGACTGCGGGCCACCTCGCCGTCGCGGATCTCGCCGCGCCAGCCGTCCTCGGCCTCTCCCTTCAGGGTGATGAACCGGACGTAGTTCTTCAGATCCAGCCTGACCCGCCTGCCCTGTGCGCGCCACAGATTGCCGGTCTTCTCGAACAGGCCGCTCGGGTAGTACTCGATGACCAGCAGGATCCGGGTGAGGTTCTCGCCCAGGGGGTGGAAGGTCACGACCCCCTTCGTGGTGCCCTTGGCGCCCTCCGAGGTCCACTGGATGCGCTGGTCGGGCAGCTGCTCGGTGGTGTGCGCCTTCCAGCTGCGGTTGGACCAGAAGATCTTCGCCTGCCAGTCGCTGTGGATGTCGTCGGCGCGGCTCGCGCTCTTGACGCCCTTGGCGAAGGTGGAGAAGTCCTGGTACTGCGTCCACTGGTCGTAGGCGGTGCGCAGCGGCACGCCGACATCGACCGACTCCATGATGACCGTCGGCTTGTTGCCGCCCCTGCTCTTCTTCCTGCCCTTGCCGCCCCCGAGGTTCTTGACCGCTTGCGTGACGTTGTCCTTGACCCGTGAGGCGCCCAGCTCCAGGGCGGAGCGCAGCGGCCCCTTGCCCTCGGCGAGCTTGCGGCCCGCGTCGAGCGCCAGCTTGGCGAAGCCGGGGCTGTTGCCCTCCGCTATGTCGTTGAGCTTGACGGTGGTCTCGCCGAGCTTGTGTCCGAGGCCGCTGAGCATCCGTTCGGCCTGGGCGGCCAGGTATTCCTGTGCCTCTGCCTTCAGCCGGTCGGCGGCCTCGCTGTGGACGAGGTCGGTGAGCGGGTTGTCCCGCGCGGCCTTCGTGGCCCGCCCGGCCGTGGACGCCGCGGATCCGAGTGTGTCGGTCATCGGTCATCGCCGCCCTTCGACGATCCGGCGCCAGGGGCTTCGGCCGCCTTCTTCCCGGCCGTGCCGGTCTTCCTGGCCACCGCCTTCTTCGCGGGTGCCGTCTTCTTCGCCATGGCTTTCCGCCCGGCGGAGGCCTTCGTCGAGGCCTTCCCAGCCGCCTTCTTGCCGGAGGACTGCCGTCGGCCGGCCTGGCGGTCGTCGTCCTCCCGCTCCTGGTCGCCGCCCCGCCGGGCCTCGCGGTCCCGGTCGTCGTCCTCAGGCTCCTCGTCCGAGCCCCCTGTGGGCAGCGCCCCGGACAGCTCGTCGCGGACATGGGCGGTACGGTCGTGCAGCCGGTCGGCGAGCGCGCCCATCTGCCGCTCGACCATGGCCCCGGAAGCGGCCTTGCCGACGCCCCGCAGGTCCTCGCGCAGCTGGTCGCCGATCTCCTTGAACTGCGGGTTGTCACGCAGCTGCTGCCGCGCCATGGTGGCGAGCGCGCCGGGGCCGAGGTTCAGCTTCTTTCCCGCGACCAGGGAGCCGACCGCGACCGCCATCTTCAGCTTCTTCGTGCGCCCCAAGAGGTATCCGGCCCCTATAGCGAGGCCCAGTGCCGTTCGGTTCATCATCCCGTCCCCTCGCCTGTGGTACGGCCGGACCGCATTCCTGTCTCCAGCCGGTCGAGCAGCTCGTCCTCACACCGGTCGAACTCCTCCTCGGTGATCTCGCCCGCCTCCAGCCGCTCTTCCAGTCGCGCCAGTTCGGCCCGTACGGTGGCGGGGTCGTAGTAGATCCGTTCCGCCTCGCGGAGCACGTGGCCGATCGCCCACCCGGCACCACGCACCGGTGCGAACGGCAGCAGCAGCACCTCGCCGATCAGTCCCATGGCCTCCTCCTTCCGTCCGGGCCGCCCGGTCAGCGCGCCTCGCTGTCCGTGCCGGCCGGCTCGGCCGCCGGCTGGGCGGGACCGGGCTCGACGAAGCTGTACGGGGGCAGCGGGCCGTTGACGCGCAGTTCGAGGTGGGGGTGGTCCGCGCGGACCCGGTCGGCGGCCGCCAGGAAGTCGGTGGCAGCGTCCCGGGCGACCAGGAACGACACGTTGAGCAGCCAGCCCGTGGACTGCGGGCCGGCGCTGACCGCGGCGGCGACCGGCTCCAGCACGGCCTGCACCGAGGCGGCGTCCTCGGCCTCCTTGGCCTTGACGGCGCTGGCGACCAGCTCGCCGAGGCGCAGTTTGTCGTCGTAGCTGCCGCCGCCCGCGCGCCGGTTCGCCTCGGCGAGGCTGCGCAGATCCGGGTTCTCGGCCATGACGAGATGCAGCACGGCCTCTTCGACATGGTTGGCCTTGACGTTGTACTCGACCTTGCCGTCGAGGGCCTGGAGCCGCTCCAGGTAGTGATCGGCGCGCTCGTCGAGCACATGGGCGACGGCATCGTCGTCGGAGGCCACGTTTCCGAACCGCATGGGCAGCACACAGCCGGCCGCGCCGACCTCGGCGAGGACGTTCTGGTGTGCGAGCAGGTCCCGGCGCTTGGCCCGCAGACCCTCGGGGGCGTCGCTGACCACGGCGGCCAGCTCGCCGGCCGTGAGGACCCGCACCGGGCGGGGTGGCTCCCCCACACCGGTCATGCCCTCGGGCAGGGCCGGGTGCGTCCGGGCGGTGATCCCGTAGACGTAGGTGCTCACTCCTGCTCCTCCCTCCGGCGGGTCGTGGCCTTACGGGGACGGGTCCGCTCCTCGCCCTCCTCACGGGCCTGCTTGAAGGCTTCGGAGATGGTCTCCGCGGCGCCGGACAGGGCGCCCTTGGACTTGCCGCGCGCGCCGGACTCGGTGATCTCGCCGACGAGGTCGGGCAGCCCCGGGGTCTTGTGGGGTCCTGCTTCCAGGTCGAGACGGTTGCACGCCTCGGCGAAGCGCAGGTATGTGTCGACGCTGGCCACGACGACCCGCACGTCGATCTTCAGAATCTCGATGCCGACCAGGGAGACCCGCACGAACGCGTCGATCACGAGCCCCCTGTCCAGGACGAGTTCTAGTACGTCGTAGAGGCCGCTGGTGCCGCCTCCGCCTCCGGTCTGCTGTGCCGGGACAACGGTCATACCGGCCGTTCCTCCTCGTGATTGGTCGGTGTCACGGTGGCGCTCCGCGGGCGCGGCGGGTGAGGCGACCTAGCGGCCGCCGGGCCGGCGCGCGTCGGACCGCCCGCGTTCGTACCGGTGAACGCGCCGGTAGCCGGTGAGCCGGCCCTCCTGGTCGAGATCGACCTGGTAGCTCGCCATCAGGCTCATGGTGTCCGGGACCCGAGCGAGTTCGAGGACCTCCATCTCGAGCACCCATCCGTCCTCGGTCTGCTCGAAGGAGGTCACCGATTCGGGAGCGAGCCCGGTCAGCTCGGCGAGCTGGGCACGCGCCTGGCGCAGCACCTCCATGGGTGCCGGCCGCCGCTCCTCCGCGTTGCTCCGCTTGTCTTGGTTGTGTGACTCCTGTGAGTCATGAGGTTTCTGCGAACTCTGTGAATGGGATGTGTTGTTTGTGTTCGACATGGTCACCTCTTCCTGCGGGTGGCCGCTCATCCCACGGCCAAACCTTCAGGAGCGAATCTCCGCGAGGCGCCGCCGGGCCGGGCCCAGGGCACGGCCCCGGCCCGGCAGCTCCGACCAGGGGTCGGTGCCGGCCTGGTCGACGGCGTCGGCGATGGTCCAGCGGCGGGCGTCGAGCCCGGGGTCGTCCAGCTGCTCCCAGGCGAGGGGTACGGCGACAGGGGCGCCGGGGCGGGCGCGGACGGTGTAGGGGGCGACGGCGGTCTGCGCGTAGGCGTTGCGCTGCACATCGAGGTAGAGACGGTCGCCGCGGTCCTCCTTGCGGGCGGCGGTGGTGAGCCGGTCCGGATGCCGGCCGGCCAGCAACTCGGCCACGTCACGGGCGAATTCGCGGACCTCGTCGAAGTCCCGGCGGCCGTCGAGACGGACGACGAGATGCAGCCCGCGCGAGCCGGTGGTCATGGGGGCGGCGGGCAGCTGAAGTTCGTCCAGCAGCTCCCGCAGCAGGCCGGCCGACTCCCGCACGGGGGCGAAGTCGTCGCCGGGAGGATCGAGGTCGAAGACGAGCTGGTCGGGGTGGTCCGGGCCGCCGGCCCGGTCGGTGCGGGAGAGCCAGCGGTGCAGGGTGAGGCAGGCCTGGTCGGCGAGGTAGAGGAGGGTGGCGGTGTCGTCGCAGACGGCATGCGTGACCGTGCCGCCCTCCTTGGGGACCTCGGCGCGGGTGATCCAGTCCGGATAGTGCTTCGGGATGTTCTTCTGCATGAAGCGCTGCCCGTCGACGCCGTCCGGATACCGCTCCAGCATCAGCGGACGGCCCCGCAGGTGCGGCAGCATGTACGGCGCGACCGACCGGTAGTAGTCGGCGAGATCGCCCTTGGTGTACTCCTCGGCGCCGGCGCCGCCCGGGAAGAGCACCTTCCCGGGCCGCTGGATCTCCACCGTACGGCGGCCCGCCCGTATGGTCCGGGCGTCCGCGTCCTTCATCGCACGACCGCCTCCTCCACCAGCAGCTTGGCCGCCGCCGCGATGCCCACGGCGTCGATGCCGGCCGCGTTCAGCTGCTCGTCAGGGGCGGCCGAGCCCGGCATGGTGCGCACCGCGAGCCGGACCAGCCGGGGCACGGGCCGGCCGTCGCCGAAGGCCTCCGCGACGGCGTCGCCGAGGCCGCCCTCGGCGTGGTGGTCCTCCACGGTGAGCAGACAGCCGGTCTCCTCGGCGGCCCGGTGCAGGGTCGCCGTGTCGACGGGCTTGACGGAGTACAGGTCGATCACCCGCACCCGGATGCCGTCCGCGGCGAGCCGGTCGGCCGCGGCCAGCGCCTCGGGCACGGTGACCCCGGCCGCGACGATCGTCAGCCGGTCCTCCTCGCCGGCGACGAGCGTCTTGCTGCCGCCCACCGGGAACTCCTCGTCGGGGCCGTAGATCACCGGCGTCTTGCCGCGCGAGGTGCGCAGATAGCGGATCCCGTCGAGGCCGGCCATGGTCGCGACCAGCCGGGCGGTCTGGTTGGCGTCGCACGGATACAGCACCGTCGAGCCGTACACGGCGCGGAACATCGCCAGGTCCTCCAGGCCCATCTGCGAGGGCCCATCCTGGCCGATCGCGACACCGGCGTGCGAGCCGACCAGGTTGATGCCGGAGCCGCTGATGGACGCCATCCGCACGAAGTCGTAGGCGCGGCTGAAGAACGCGGCGAACGTCGAGGCGTACGGCAGCCAGCCCCGCGCGGCCATGCCGACGGCCGCGGCGACCAGCTGCTGCTCGGCGATGTAGCACTCGAAGAACCGGTCGGGATGGGCCTTGGCGAACTCCTCGGTGCGGGTGGAGTCGCCGACCTCGCCGTCCAGGGCGACGACATCGCCCCGCGCGCTGCCGAGCGCGGCGAGGGCGGCCCCGAAGGCGTCCCGGGTCGCGACCTCGTCGCCCTCGTCGTAACGCGGCAGCTGCAGCACCTCGGTCGTCAGGTCGCGCAGCGCGGCGGCGGCCGGCGGTTCGTGGACCCGCACGTGCAGCCGGCGCGGCCCGCCGAGCTCGGCGACGGCCTCCTCGGCGTCCGGCACCGGCTTGCCGTGGTGGCCCTCCAGGTCCTCCACGGAGGCGACGCCCTTGCCCTTGAGGGTGCGGGCGAGGATCACCACGGGCTGCCCGGTCGTGGACAGCGCCTCGCCGTAGGCCCGGTCGATCTTGTCGACGTCGTGGCCGTCGATCTCGACGGTGTGCCAGTCGAAGGCCTGGAAGCGGCGGGCGTAGGCGTCCAGGTCGTGGCCGTGCCGGGTCGGGCCGCGCTGGCCGAGCCGGTTGACGTCCACGATCACGATCAGGTTGTCCAGATGCTCGTGCCCGGCGTGTTCAGCGGCCTCCCACACCGAGCCCTCCGCCAGTTCGCTGTCGCCGCACAGCACCCACACCCGGTAACCGGTGCGCTCCAGCCGCTTGCCGGCCAGGGCGATGCCGACCCCGACCGGCAGGCCCTGCCCGAGGGATCCGGTGGCCGTCTCCACCCAGGGCAGCCGCCGGGGCGTGGGATGACCTTCGAGCCGGCTGCCGAGCTTGCGGAAGGTGAGCAGCTCGCCGTCCTCGATGGCGCCGGCCGCCTTGTACGCGGCGTACAGCAGGGGCGAGGCGTGTCCCTTGGACAGCACGAAGCGGTCGTTGGCGGGGTGTTCGGGGCGTTCGAAGTCGTAGCGCAGATGGTTGGCGAGCAGCACGGCCATCAGATCGGCGGCGGACATCGAGGACGTGGGGTGCCCGGATCCCGCCGCGGCGGACGCCCGCACGCTGTCCACGCGCAACTGCTGTCCCAGTTCGGCGAGTTCGTCGGTGTTCATGGGTCTCCTTGCGGTGAGTCGAGGGGTACGGCCCGCGGGGTCACTCGGCGGCGGGGTCCGGGGGGTCGGTGCGCTTGACGGGGCCGGGAGCGGGGTGATCCGGGGCGTCGGTGCGCTTGACGGGGCCGGGAGCGGGGTGATCCGGGGCGTCGGTGCGCTTGACGGGGCCGGGGGCCGGGTGATCCGGGGCGTCGGTCCGTTTGACCGGGCCCGGGGCGGGGTGCTCCCCGCGCCCGGCGGCCTGCTCCGCCGCTTCGGCCCGCTCGCGTGCATCCGGCCGCTCCGGTCCGTCCGCCCGTATCGGCTCACCCGCGCGCTCGTGCCCGCCCGGTACGCGGGCCAGCTCCGGAGAGGCCGTGTCCAGGGGCACCGACCAGGACCGTACGAGGCCCAACTGGACGCCCTGACGCGGCAGTACGGCGTCCAGCAGCCAGTCGGCCGCCACCCGGACGCGGTTGCCGGGCAGCGCCGCCAGGTGGTAGCCGCGGGTGACCGCACCGGCCGCCGGGCCGGACAGGGGGATGCCGAACGGATTGGCGGCGGCCTGGATCCCGCCGAGGTCGACGGCGAAACCCAGATCGCGGTGGCGGTAGGGCCGCCGGCGCCGGCCGAGGCCGAGCGAGGCGGCCACGTTCTCCCCGGCCACCCGGCCCTGCCGCCACGCGTGCTGGGCCGTCATCGGCGTGAAGGACCCCGGCTTCTCCAGGTCCGGTACGGCGGCCGCGTCCCCGCAGCTGAACACCTCCGGCCGGCCCGGCACCTGCAGATACGGGTCGACGATCAGCCGGCCCCGCTCCAGCGGCTGCCCGACCGCCTCCACCAGCGGATCGGGCCGTACCCCGACGCACCACACCAGCGTCCGGGTCGCGACGAACTCGCCGTCGGTGAGCAGCACCCCGTCATGGGTGGCCTCCTTCACCGACGTCCCCATCCGCACGTCGACACCCCGCGCCCGCAGCACCCGGTCGGCCGTGCGGGACAGCCGCTCGTCCATCTCCGGCAGCACGCGCGGTGCCACGTCCAGCAGGATCCAGCGCGGCCGGAGCCCGGCGCACAGCGGATGCCGGCGGGCCAGCCGGTCGGTGAGCATCTGCATCTGCGCGGCCACCTCGGTGCCGGTGTAGCCGGCGCCCACCACGACGAAGGTGCAGCGGGCCGCGCAGGCCTTCGGATCGTCCTCGCCGGCGGCGAGCTCCACCTGCCGGGTCACGTGGTCGCGCAGGTACAGCGCCTCGGGCAGCCCGCGGAAGCCGTGCGCGTGCTCGGCGACCCCAGGAACGGGCAGCAGCTTGTTGACGCTGCCGACACACAGCACCAGCCGGTCGTAGGCGAGGGTGCCGATGCCGCCCTCGGGGTCGGAGTAGTGGACCGTACGACCGTCGAGGTCGACGTGGTCCGCCTCGCCGAGCACCATCCGCACCCCGTGCAGGGTGCCCGGCAGCGACACCGTGACCCTGCGGGCCTCCAGGATGCCGGCGGCGACCTGGGGCAGCAGCGGCAGATACAGGAAGTAGTCGGTCGGGGTCAGCAAGGTGACGTCGGCCCGGTCCCGGGTCAGCCGGGCCAGTGTGCGGGCAGCCCGGTACCCCGCGAACCCGGCGCCGACGATCACGACATGGGGTCGGCTCACGGTGCGCCTCCGGCGGTGTGGCTCGTCCGAGGTCTTCCGCGTAACCGGGGCCGGGGCACCCAAACGCCGGGCGGGTCACCCGTACGCCGGTCGGAGCACCCGAACGCCGCGCCGCGCCCCCGGCGTTTCGCCCGCCCCGCCCCGGTTACCCGGCCCGGGCCCGACCGCACCCCACCAGCGTCGCCCGCGCGGAGGTTCCCCATGCCCGAGTACGGCTATTTCCTGGCGAGCGAGGAGGACAGCCCCGCCGGCCTCGTCGAGCAGGCCCGGATGGCCGAGCAGGCCGGCTTCCGCGCGCTGTGGATCTCCGACCACTTCCACCCGTGGAACGACGCGCAGGGACAGAGCCCGTTCGTGTGGTCGGTGATCGGCGCCCTGTCGGAGGCGGTGTCGCTGCCGATCGAGACGGCGGTGACCTGTCCGACCATGCGGATGCATCCGGCGGTGACGGCGCAGGCCGCGGCGACCAGCGCGGTGCTGACCGAGGGCCGTTTCCGGCTGGGCCTCGGCACCGGTGAGGCGCTCAACGAGCACATCCTCGGCGACCGCTGGCCGCCCGTGCATGTGCGCCTGGAGATGCTGGAGGAGGCCGTCCAGGTGATGCGCCGGCTGTTCACCGGCGAGGAGGTCAACCACCAGGGCACGCACTACACCGTGGAGAACGCCCGCCTCTACACCGTCCCCGACGAGCCCGTCCCGATCGACATCTCCGGCTTCGGGCCGAAGGCGACGTCGCTGGCCGCCCGGGTGGGCGACGGGTACATCACGATGATGCCCGAGGAGGAGATGGTCACGCAGTTCCGCAAGGGCGGCGGCGGGACGAAGCCGGTGAGCGGCGGCACGAAGGTCTGTTACGGCACCGACCGCGAGGAGTGCGTCCGTACGGTGCGCCGGCTCTGGTACAACGAGCTGCTGCCCGGCGAGATGGGGCAGGTGCTGCCCTCGCCGCGGCGCTTCGAGCAGCTGCGGGAGCTGGTCACCGAGGACATGATGCGGGAGAAGGTCGTGTGCGGGGACGATGCCGACCAGCACGTGGCCACACTGACCGCGTTCGCCGGTTCGATCGGGTGTACTTGAAGGCTCCCCTCCCTGAAGGGAGGGGATGCGTCGCCCTTCAGGGCTGTGCGGGGATTTACGGCTCAGGCCGCCGCCGGAGCCGGCGGCTCGGGTGGTCTTACGCCCTCGGCACCGTCCGGGTTCCAACCTGCCCGGACCAGCATCACGCGGGCGGAGTTCTTGTCCCTGGGGGACACCGCTCCGCACACGGTGCAGGCATACGTTCTCATCGACAGAGGCAGTGCGTGCTTGGTTCTCGCTCCGCACGTGGCACAGTCCATCGTGGTGTGCGCCGGGTGCACGAGACGGACGTCCCGCCCGTGCTTGCGGCCCGTCTCGACCAGGGCACGCTTCGTCGCGGCGATGGCGGCATCGGCCGCCTTGCGGGCCATGGTCGTCTTCGCCAGGAACCTCGGCCGAAAGTCCTCCACCGCAACCCCGTCGTGGCCGCGCACCACGGACTTGGCCCACTTGCGGGCGGTGCCCTCACGCTGCCTCGCCACCTTCTTGTGCAGCTTCGCCGCCTGTGCCTGCGCCTGCCGGTAGCCCGCGGATGCGGGCTGTCCCTTCGGAGGCCGCCGCCGGGCCATCATCCGCTGATACCTCGCCAGCCGCTGCGCGGCCCGCCTGCCGTGCTCGGCATGCGGCAGATCGTAGGCGTCGTCGGTGGTGGTGGCGGTCTCCGTCACACCCCAGTCCACGCCCAGGACGCGGCCGCTCTCAGAGAGCGGCTGAACCTGAGCCGGGACGACGAAGGACGCATACCAATGGCCGAGGCTGTCCTGGTACACCCGCACACTCGACGGGTCGGCGGGCAGCTCCCGCGACCACACCACCCTCAGCACGAGCCCGCCTGCCAGGTGCAGGCGGCCGTCCCTGAGGCGGAAACCGCGCCGGGTGTAGTTCAGG
The DNA here is from genome assembly GCF_044456925.1 of Streptomyces sp. NPDC050743. Taxonomy (NCBI): domain Bacteria; kingdom Bacillati; phylum Actinomycetota; class Actinomycetes; order Kitasatosporales; family Streptomycetaceae; genus Streptomyces; species Streptomyces sp. NPDC050743. Next base: position 39,360 of record NZ_JBITGJ010000015.1, on the reverse strand, counting down.
CTGCACCGCGCCTCCCGCTTCTTCTTCCACCTGGGCATCCCGGCCCGGCGGTGCGCCGGAAGCCGGTTCTCGATGTCCTTCAAGGTCTTCGCACGGGACGTGGCGAAGTCGCGTATCACCTGCTGCTGAGGCACGCTCGCGCCCTCGGCCAGCCACGGCGTCATCCCGCGTGCCTCGGTCAGCATCTTGTCGAGCTGAGCCGGACCACACGTCAGCTTCTCGCCACCCGCTTTGCCCTGGACGTGGACCTGCTGGGACTTCGCGACGCACTCATTCCAGAGCCACCGGCAGCGCGCCCACTCCGCTTCCAGTGCGCGCCGCGCGGTAGCCGACAGGCGCACACGGAAGGTGTACCGGGCATGCCCGGTGTCCTTCGTGGTCGCCTCTGTCGTCATGCATCCGAACCTACTCGAGAGGACCGACAGTTGAGAGCTCTCGATCATCGTGGGCGACATCACCGCCGTGCGGGATGGACGCCGGATCGCCCTGACGGCGATCCGGCCATCCCTGCCCTGCTCCGCAGGAGTCCGATTCCTCCCCGGCCCGAAGGCCGGGGCATCCTCGGAGGAACCCGGTGAACCAGATCGGGCCCGATCAGAAGGGGTTCTTCGACTTCTACCGCACGAAGGTGCTGCCGCGGCTCGGGTGACTGAGCGCCTTCGGGCCCCGGGCATCATGCCCTGTGGTCCGGGGTGTCCGGAGGCTCCGTCGGCATCGGCGGGTAGGGCATCCCGAGGCCGCTCGGCGGGCCGGCCGGTGCGCTGCCGCCGATGACGTGAGCTGGCGGCGAGGGGTGGCCGTGCCTGGGGCGGGCGGCGCCGCGCAGGGCGTAGGCCACCACGCCCATGATCGCCGCCGTGATCAGGGCGGCGCCCCAGCCGGGCAGGCCGGTGGCCAGCGCCAGGCCCACCGCGAGGGCCAGCGCGGCGCCCGCGTACAGGGCGGCGGCACCGGATGCGGCGTAGAGCATGGCGGTGCGGCGCTGCTTGCGGGTCTGCTCGCGCAGCTCGTCGCGCACCGTCTCGCGTGCCACCTGTGCCAGCTCTTCGACCAGCTGCTTGTCCAGATGTTCCAGGTGATCCAAACGGTCCATACCCTCCGGGTACCCGGCGGCCACGGCGGGTAACGCGGGCGCCCTGCACGCCCCGGACCACCCCAACTAGGCTCGGCGGCATGGAGATTCTGGGCGCCTCGCTGCGCATCTGCGTCGACGACCTCGAGACCGCGGTCCCCTTCTACGAGCGGCTGGCCGGCGGCAGAGCCCTGCGCTTCGAGCGCGGCGGGGTCCAAGTCGCCGCGGTCGGCTCCTTCCTGCTGATGAGCGGCCCGGAGGCGGAGCTGGAAATCCTGCGCAAAGTGGCCGCGACCATCGCCGTAGAGGACGTGGACGAGGCGCACCGGCTGCTGACCGACCTCGGCGCCCGGATCATCGCGGGGCCGGTGCCGACCCCGGTGGGCCGGAACCTGCTCGCGATGCATCCGGACGGATCGGTGTTCGAGTACGTCGACCAGCGGGGCTGAGCCGGTCAGAGGGCGTCGGGCCGCATCCGGAAGTCGTACCGGTCGGGCAGCGGCTCCTCGGTGAGCCGGGCCCACAGGCGGCCCAGCACCTCTTCGCCCTCCCGCAGGTCGGCGACCTCGAACCCGGCGTCGAAGACGGCCCGCGCCTCGGTGGGCCGTCCCTCGGCGAGCAGCAGTTCGGCCTCCAGCAGCCGGAACCGGCCGCGCTCGCGGACGGCGGGCAGCAGCCGGTCCCAGACCGCGCGGGCGTCCGCCGTACGCCGCACCTGGAGCAGTGCCTGCAGGGTTTCCCGGCCGAGCGCGGCCACCGCGGCCGTCCACGCCGCACCCTCGTCACGCCGCTCCCGGCACAGGTCGTCGAAGGCGTCCGCGTACCGTTCGGCGGCCCGTTCGTGGTGGCCGGACTCCTGGTCGGCGACGGCGAGGCAGCGCAGCAACGGCCACAGCGACGGAGCGAGTTCGAGGGCGCGTTCCCAGCTGCGGACGGCCTGGGCCCGGTCTCCGGCGTGCCACTGGGCGACACCGAGGTGGTACTCGGTGTGCGGGCCGGCGGGCGCGGTCTCCAGCATGTCCCGCCAGTGCGGGGCTACGAGGGTCTCGCCGGGCGGGCGTACCCGGCGCGGCTCCGGCAGGGAGCCGGTGCGCAGCAGTTCCCGCCAGGGCGCCTGTGCCTCGCCGAGGGTGGACTCGGGGAACGGGGTGCCGGGCAGTTTCCAGTCGGCGCGCAGCACTTCGAGCGCGCCCCAGCCGGATCCTGCGGCCAGGATCTTGCCGGGCTCGGTGTCGGCGCACGGCTGCCATGCCGCGTACGCCTCCTCCACCCGGGCCCGCGGCAGGACCGACTCCAGGCGTTCCTCGGCGCCCCGGACCACCTGGGTCCACTCCCCCTCGGGCGGTGCGTCGAGCGGGCCGTACGCCTCCAGCCAGGACACCTCGCTCTCGGCCTCCAGCCGGACGTGTTCGAGCTGGGTGCGGGCGAGTCCGGCCTGGATCTCGCAGTAGCCGCCGGTGCCGGGTTCGGTCAGCCACTCCTGCCAGCGCCTGCCGCCGGGCAGGTGGCCCCACACGAAGAGCTTGCGGCCGCGCAGGTCGTCGGTGGAGGTCTGCACCAGACCGTGGCCCTCGGCGTCCAGCGCGGCGATCCAGCGGCGGCGGCCGTCCGGCACCTCGTAGAAGTAGTCGGCGGCATAGGGGCTGTTGAGGGGGTGGGTGCGGTCGATGCCGTCGTACGCCGGGACGGGCACCCGGCGCAGCCGGCGCTCGTAGCCGAAGTGCCAGGCCTCCTCGGCGGGGGCGAGGACGCGGACCTCCTCCGGCACGGCGATGTTGGACCACCAGTAGGTCGGCACCGGGCGCTCGTGCGGGTTGCGGACGCGGACGCCGACGTAGAGGAAGTCTGAGCCGTCGGGCAGCCACAGGTCGACCTGGAAGGGCAGGTCGCGCAGCCGCTCCCATTCCCACAGGCGCAGCATCTCGCCGCCGTCGGGGGCGGGGACGCGGGCGGCGTGCAGGGGTGCGCAGGAGAGGGTGGTGTGTCCGGTGGCGCCGATGTTCCACTCCACGCCGCCGGAGTACCAGGCGCCGTTGAGGGCGAAGTTGGCCGGCTGGAACACCGGGTTGGGGTAGAGGAGTTCGCGTCCGGTGGGCAGGTGGAGCAGGGAGGCGATGCGGCCGCCGAGGCCGGGCAGGACGGTGGCGCGCAGCCGGTCGTTCTCGATCACCAGGGCGTCGAGGTCGCGGGGCTCGCGGTTTCTGTCGTAGCCGTCGCGGATGCGGACCGGGAGCAGGCTGCGCAGCGGCTCGTACCCGAGCTGGCGGGCCATGTCCCTGGGCATGCCGTCCCGGTCCCGGTCGTCGATGCGGTGGACCTCGTCGAGCGGGCGCAGTGGGGGCAGGGGGTTGTCCGGGCCCAACCGCCCGGCGGGCAGCGTCAGTACCTCACGTCGGATCCTCGTCACGATCACCATGGAACCCGGCGAGGGCCCGGTCGGCCAGGGGATGTGCCGGTCAGGATTGCGCAAAGGGTGTGTTCAGGCGGTGGGGTCGCGCATCTCGGCGGTGAGCGCCCAGCGTTCGTGGTCGCGCCAGGCGCCGTCGATGTGGAGCATGGCCGGGGAGAACCCCTCCAGCCGGAAGCCGGCGCCGCGGGCCAGCGCGATGGAGGCGGTGTTCTCGGGCTGCACGTTGATCTCCAGCCGGTGCAGCCCGAGCGGGCCGAAGGCGTACCCGATGACCAGGTCGAGGCCCTCGCGCATCAGGCCGCGCCCGGCGGCGTGCGCGAAGGCCCCGTAGCCGAGGGCACCGCACTGGAAGCCGCCGCGCACGATGTTGTTGATGTTGATGAACCCGGCGATGTCCCCGCTGTCCTTCTCGCACACCAGGAAGCCGGCCTTGGTCGGGTCCTCGATCAGCGGGCGCGCGTAGGCGGCGTAGGCCTTGTCGTTGTCCGGCGGGAACAGCCAGGGCCGATGCAGGTCCTTGCTCTCCCGGGCCCGCGCGGTGAACTCGGGTCCGTCGTCGAGGCGGAAGTGCCGGATGGCCACGCGGGGGCCCTCGGCGAGGTAGTGGGGTGCGGTGTGCGGCATCGGCCCAGCGTACGGCGTCCCCGCGCACGCCGCCTGCGGAAATCGGCCCGGGCGGTGTCCGGGAATCCGCCTGGACCGGCACCTCGAACCCGCCCGCGCCGTGTCCAGGAATTCACCGACGCCGGCTCCGAGAACCCGCCCGGGCGGTGTCCAGGAATTCACCGACGCCGACTCCGGCAACCCACCCGGGCCGACACCTCGAACCCGCCCAGGCCGTGACCAGGAATCCGCCGATGCCGACTCCGACAACCCGCCTGGGCCGGCACCTCGAACCCGCCCGACCGTCCCTGGCATCCACCCAGCCTGGCCCCAGCAGATCCGCCCGGCCCGGCCCCTGGAATCCCGCCCAGCCCGGCTCCTGACACCCCACCCAGCTGGCTGCACGGCGCGAGCGGCACCCATGTCATGAACGGCGACCCCTCGCCGCTGCCCTGGCCGGCATCCGCGCCTTCGGCGGCACCGGCTTCGACCTGCGCGGCGCGCTGGACTCGCTGGCCCGGGCGGCCACCGTCCCGACCGCGCAGGACCTGTCCGCGGCGGGCAAACCGGTGCTGTCCGTCGGCCAGCGCCCCTCGCTCGACAGGTACCACGACCTGCACTACATGCCGCTGGCTCCAGCCGATCCCCCCAGCCCAGGCCCCACAGACCCACCCAGCCCGACTCCTGACACCCCACCCAGCCCGGCTCCAGCCGATCCGCCCCAGCCCGGCTCCTGACATCCCGGCCAGCCCGGCCCCTGACATCCCACGCAGCCCAGCTCCAGCAGATCCGCCCAGCCTGGCCCCAGCAGATCCGCCCAGCCCAGCTCCTGACACCCCACCCAGCCCAGCCCAGCCCAGCTCGGGGAATCCGTCCGGCACTGGCCGGTGAACACGCTGCCGGTCAGCCCGTGCGCGCGGGTTTCTCGACGGGGATTCGGTGCCTGCCCTCAGCGCAGCGCGGGCTCCTCCAGGGTCAAGGTGCCCGTGTCCGCGTCGAGTTCCGCCGGGACGCCGAAGGGGATCGTCAGCGCACCCGCGCAGTGCCCGAAGCCGAACTCCTCCACCACCGGTACGCCTAGCGCGCCGAGCCGGTCGGCCAGCAGCGGCCGCACCTCGGCGTAGTCCGGGCAGCCTTCCCAGGAGCCGAGCAGCACCCCGTGCACCCCCTCCAGCCAGTCCGCGCGCAGGAGTTGGGTGAGGTAGCGGTCCAGCCGGTAGGTCTCCTCGCCCACGTCCTCCAGGCACAGCAGCCCGCCGGCCGCCGAGGCACGCGCGTGCGGGGTGCCGAGCTCCGCGGCGAGCAGGCTCAGACAGCCGCCGAGAGTGACCCCGCGGGCCCGGCCGGGCACCAGGGCGCGGCCGCCGGAGGCGATGGTGCGGACCGTCTCCGGAGCGAACAACGTGTCCCGCAGATGCTCCTGTGCCCGGGCGTTCTTGATGAAGTCGACGCCGGCCGCCATCGGCCCGTGCAGCGTGGCGAGCCCCAGGCGGGTGGCGAAGGCCTCGTGCAGCACGGTGATGTCGCTGAAGCCGACGAAAATCTTCGGCCCGGCCGCCCGCATGGCGTCCCAGTCCAGCAGGTCGATCACGCGCTGCGCCCCGTACCCGCCGCGGGCGCACAGCACCGCGGCGACGGACGGGTCGCACCAGGCGTTCTGCAGGTCGGCCGCGCGGTCGGCGTCCCGGCCGGCCAGATAGCCGAACTCCCCGTGTCGGTCGAGCACATGGGGTGCCACGACCGGATCGAGGTCCCAGCCGCGCAGCACGTCGAGCCCCGCCTGGAGCCGCTCCTCGGGCACCGGCCCGCTGGGGGCGACGACGGCCACCCGGTCGCCCGGGGCCAGCCGCTCCGGGCGCGTCAGTTCCTTCACGTGTGCAGCTCCAGTCTCGGCACATCGGGCACGTCCAGCTTGAACACCTGGGCGTACAGGGAGAGTTCCGCCTCCAGGGCGCGGACCATGGTCTCCGCCCGCCGGAACCCGTGCCCCTCCCCCTCGAAGGTGAGGTAGGCGTGCGGCACGTCCCGGCCGGCGATCCGGGCGAGGAAGCGTTCGCACTGGGCGGGCGGGCAGATCACGTCGTCCAGGCCCTGGAGGAGCAGGAACGGCGCGGTGAGCCGGTCGGCGTGGGTGGTCGGCGAGCGCTCGGCGTACCGGGCGGGCACCTCGGCGAGCGGGCCGATCAGCGACTCCAGGTAGCGGGACTCGAAGTCGTGGGTCTCCCCCGGGCCCCAGGTGGCCAGGTCCAGGACGGGATAGATGATCGTGCCGCAGGCGTAGACGTCGGTCGTGGTCAGGGACGCGGCGGTGGTCCAGCCTCCCGCGCTGCCGCCCCGGATCGCGAGCCGGGCCGGATCGGCGGTGCCCTCGTCGGCGAGGGCGCGGGCGACGGCCGCGCAGTCCTCGACGTCGACCACGCCCCACTGCTCGCGCAGCCGCTCGCGGTAGGCCCGGCCGTATCCGGTGGAGCCGCCGTAGTTCACCTCGGCGACGCCGATGCCCCGCGAGGTGAAGTAGGCGATCTCCAGGTCCAGCACGAGCGGCACCCGGCTGGTGGGGCCGCCGTGCGCCCAGATGACGTAGGGCGGCGACTCGCCGTCGGGTGCGGCGTGGCGGGGGTGGTGCGGCGGGTAGACGTGGGCGTGCACCTCGCGGCCGTCGGGGCCTGTGAAGACGCGGATCTGCGGCTCCGGGTAGTACGCGGGGTCGACGGCGTCCCGGTGCCGGGCGCCGATCGCGCGGGCCCGGCCGGTGACGGTGTCCAGCTCGACCACCTCGAAGGCGGTGCGCGGGCTGGCCCCGACCCCGACCACCCGGGCGCCGTGGGCCGCGAGATGGGCCGGGAACTCGGTCCACGGGCCGGCGGCGTCGACGATCTCACCGGATTCCGGGTCCAGGACGCCGAGTACGGCCGCCCCCTTGCCGTGGACGACCGCGATCAGCCCGTTGTCGAGCGGCGCGAACCAGCGCAGGCCGAGCTGCCACAGGGGCCCGCCGAACTCCTCGTCGCGCGGGCACAGCGGGGTGCCGTCGCGGTAGAGGTTCCACCAGCCGCTGCGGTCGCTGCTGTAGAGCAGCCTGCCGTCCGCGGTCCACTCCACCTGGGCGACGGCCTCGTCCGGTCCGCCGGCGACGGTACGCGCGTCCCGCAGCGTGCCGTCGTCGCCGACGTCGGCCACGAGCAGCTCCGTGCCGTCCCACGGCATGCGCGGATGGTCCCAGGCGAGCCAGGCGGCGCGCCGGCCGTCGGGGGCGAGGCGGGCCCCGGTGACGAAGCGGTACCGGCCGTCGGTGAGTTCCCGGACGGCGCCGCGGTCCTCGGCGGCCGAGCCGTCCAGCGGTACGGCGGCGATGACGCGCCGCACGTCACCGGGGCCGTCCCCGGTGAACTCCTCCAGCACGCACCACACCTCACCGCGCTCCACGTCCACGCGCGGTTCGGCCCACCGCAGCCCGCCGCCCACGGGCGACACCGGGGTCAGCGGGCGCGGCTCGCCGCCGGGTTCGTACCGGTAGAGCCGCTGGTCGGCGAAGTGCACGAAGACGACGAGGGGTTGCCCGTCGCGTTCCACCCCGGCCCAGGGCCGGCCGCCGTACTCGATGACCCGGCTGCGCACGTTCCAGGGCGCGGGCAGCACCGACTCCTCGGTTCCGTCGGTGCGGCGGCGCACCAGGGCGCGGCGGCCGCCCTCGGCCGGCCGGGGTTCGGTCCACCAGGTCTCGTCCCCGACGAAGCCTGGCCACTCCGGCCGGCCGTCGTGTGCGGCGGCCAAGGCCGCGTCGACGGGCGACGGCCAGGATCCGTACGGTGTCTTGAGCATCTCGTCCCCCATCGTCTAGGCCGTCCGCAGGAACCGGTCGAGCACCCGGACGCCGAAGTGCAGCGCCTCGACCGGCACCCGCTCGTCCACGCCGTGGAAGAGCGCCTGGTAGTCGAGGCCCTCGGGCAGCTTCAGCGGGGCGAAACCGTAACCGGTGATCCCGAGCCGGGAGAACTGCTTGGCGTCCGTGCCGCCCGACATGCAGTACGGCACCACGTGCCCTTCGGGCGCGAACTCCTCGACCGCGGCCCGCATCCTGGCGAAGGTCGGCGAGTCCACCGGCGCCTGAAGGGCCACCTCCCGGTGCGCGAACTCCCAGCTCACGTCGGGGCCGGTCAGGTGGTCGAGGGTGGCGGTGAACTCCTCCTCGCCGCCCGGCAGATAGCGCCCGTCAACGTAGGCGACCGCCTCGCCGGGGATCACGTTCAGCTTGTAACCGGCGTCCAGCATGGTCGGGTTGGCGCTGTTGCGCAGGGTCGCCTCGACCAGCTTCGCCGCCGGGCCGAGCTTCTCCAGCAGCTGGTCCACGTCCCCGAAGTCGGGCTCGACGCCGTACAGGGCGGCGAGTTCGGTGAGCGCGGCCCGTACGGTCGGGGTGAGTCTCAGGCGCCACTCGTGCTCGCCGATGCGGGTGACGGCGGCGGCCAGCCTCGTCACCGCGTTCTCCTTGTTCACCTTGGAGCCGTGCCCGGCCCGGCCGCGCGCGGTGAGCTTGAGCCAGCCGGTGCCCCGCTCCCCCGCCGCGATGGGGTAGAGCTGCCGGCCTGCGCCGTCGTGGAAGGTGAACGCACCGGACTCGCTGATGCCCTCGGTGCAGCCCTGGAACAGCTCGGCATGCCGGTCGGCGAGGAACCCGGAGCCGTCCTCGGCGCTGGCCTCCTCGTCGGCGGTGAACGCGACGACGATGTCCCGGCGCGGCCGTACGCCCTGCCGGGCCCAGGACCGGACGACCGCGAGGATCATCGCGTCCATGTTCTTCATGTCGACGGCGCCCCTCCCCCACACCACCCCGTCGCGGATCTCGCCCGAGAACGGGTGGACGCTCCAGTCGGCGGCCTCCGCGGGCACCACGTCGAGGTGACCGTGCACCAGCAGCGCGTCGGCCGAGGGGTCGGTGCCCTCGATCCGGGCGACGACGTTGGTGCGGCCCGGCGTCCGCTCCAGCAGCACGGGCTGCAGTCCGGCCCCGGCCAGCCGCTCGGCCGCGTACTCCGCGGCGGGCCGCTCCCGGCAGTCCCCGCCGCCCCGGTTGGTGGTGTCGATGCGGATCAGCTCCGAGGTGAACTCCACGACCTCGGTGAGGGCCGGTTCGTCGGCCCGCTGGTCAGCCATACTGCTCCTCCACGGCGGCGGAGACGATCGTCGTGACCGCCTTGAACGTCCGGATCCCCTCGTACATCGTGGCGCTGGTGTACGCCACCTTCCGCTCCCCGGTCCGCGCGACCCCGGGCACGACGGTCGCGGCCGTCGCCAGGTGCTCGGCGTCGAACTCCACGGCGACCGTGAACGGACCCGCCTCGACGGGCTCGTGGCGCACCGCCAGCCGGGCGGCCTCCTTGGCGGCGGCGCGGATGTCGGCGGCCGTACGCGTGGGCGTCCGGCATACAGCCGCATACCGGGACACATGGTCCTTCACCGCGACCTTCAACGCCTCCGGCGCGTAGCCGAGCGCGTCCTCGCAGGCCACGTCGTCCCCGGTGACGAGGACGACGGGGACGCCGTACTCGGCGACGACGCGCGCGTTGAGCAGGCCCTCGCTGGCGCGGACGTCGTTCAGCCACACCCCGGTGATCTGGTTGGCGAGGTAGGTGTGGGCGAGGACGCCCTCCATGCCGGCGCCCGCGTGGTAGCCGACGAACGCGATGCCGTCGACGTCTCCGTTCTGCACGCCCTCCACCATCGACAGCGCCTTGTGCCGCCCGGTGAGCATCTCGACCCGCTCGTCGAGCCGCTCCAGCAGCAGGTTGCGCATGGTCCAGTGGGCCTCGTTGACGAGCACCTGGTCGGCGCCACCGTCGAAGAAGCCCTCCACGGCGGCGTTCACGTCCGAGGTGAACATCGACCGGCACCGCTCCCACTGCGGCGTACCCGGCAGCACGTCGGCCGGCCAGGTGACGCCCGTGGCCCCCTCCATGTCGGCACTGATAAGGATCTTCATGCTGCGCACGGTACGCGCCGAACGGGAACCGGGCTACGGTCCGCGCCGCCGCATCGTGTGCCGGCCCACTCCGCTCGGAGACAAGCCCTACTCGTCGAGGAACCGATACCCCTCGCTCGCGGCCTGGATCACGACGGTGCCGTCGCGGACCTGCCACTCGCTCATGCCATCCACCTCGTGGCTGACGAAGAACAGACCCCTGACCCGGTCGTCGTCCTCGTCGGAGGCCGGAATCCGCGCCACGCTCCGCAGTCGGTCCAGGAACCAGTCGACGGAGTTGTCGCGCATCTGAGCCCCGAAGAAAACGCAGTTCACGAAGTTGTACTGCCTCGGCGGAAAGGCCCAGCCACCGCTGTACGTCCGGTCGGGGTCGTCCTGTTCGACGATCTCTGTGACCTGGGCGAGCTGCTGGTCATCGCACTCCAGCCAACCCCTGATCGTGACGAGGACACCCACGACGCTCAGCCCCTGACCTTGTGCACACGAGCCCCCGGCTCACTGATCGCCCAGCGGACCGATGTCGATGACCGCCTGCATTCCATATCGCGAATCATACCGTTTGATCGCATTCAGAACATCCCTGGAGGGCTCGTTGTCGAACTGGAAGTACGGCGTTCTACCCGAGGCCGCAGCCGCTTCGTACATTCGCTTTGCCGAAGTTCGGAACTTGCCGCCGATCTTGAAATTCGCGGGTTTCGCGGATGCGACATACTCGTCACTGACCGCGTCGAATTCGACATCCTTGAGGTTCAGGAACTCGACCTGGGCCCGACCGCCGAGTTTGTTCGCCAACAATTCTGCGTTCGGATCGAATTTCTTGGTCGAGTTGACCAGCATGCCCAGTCCGCCGTTCCCCGACAGCAGCCCGGGTTCCGGCGCGGCCCTCGCCGGGGCCGCCTCCTCCTCCGCGGCGCCCGCCCCGGCCAGGACGAACGGCAGCATGTCGCAGAGCGAACCCGCCGCGCAGGGGTTCTCGGGGATGTCATCGACATCCGCCCAGGTGTGGTAGAAGTGCGAGAGTTCCAGGCACCCGCCCTGGGTCATGTCCTGACTGCATCGCCCGCGGAAGTAGAGCTCGACATTGACGGCGTAGGTGTACAGCGGGTTGTAGTCCCCCTGGTCCGCCATCTGCGCCACGCTCGGATACTTCTGCTGGAACATCTGGACGGTTTTCAGGGGCGGGATCGGAACCGGTGCGGGACCGTCCCCATGGCACCCGTCGCAGTAATGGCCGCCGGTGCTGTTGCCGGAGCAGGAGTGCGTGTCGCAGTAGTGACTGGAGCCCTTGTAATTGCTGGATTCCGGGTCGTTCTCCGAGTGGTAGTCGCCGTACGTGCCGTTGCTGCCGGAGCAGTAGCTGGACGGATAGCAGGATTCGAGGCCGGTGGGGTCGCTGCCGGTGACCGGGTTGTCGGCCGCGTAGGCGTATCCGCCGAGTTCCTGGGGGCTGGCGGCTTCGAAGACGGGGTCGAGACTGATGAAGCTGCCGAGCGTCGGGTCGTACTTGCGGGCACCGATGTCGGTGTAGCCGGTGGAGGTGTCCTGGGGCTTGCCCAAGTAGGAGTGGGTGGGGTCGGGCCAAGTGGTGGTGTTGGCACTGGCTCGTCGCTGGCCGTAGGGGGTGTACTGCTGACGGGCGACCTGCTGGGTGGTGGTGTCCATCGCCAGGGAAGCAGTGCCGTGCGGGTCGTTGAAGAGATACTTCGTGCCCCCGCCCGCGAGGCTGGAGCGGACTGCCACAGGGTCACCCGAGCCGCCGTGGCTGTAGGTGCGGACGGCGCCGAGCAGAACGTTGGGGGTGACGCCGGTGTTGACGATGATCTCGGTGTCGCCGGCGAACAGCGTGGTCTGGCCGGGATCACGGCGGATCAACTGGCCGCCGTCGGCGTCGTAGAGGTACTTGGTGGTGGTGGGGCTGGCGCCTTTCGTGTCCACTTGGACGAGGCGGTTCTCGTCGTCCCAGGTCAACGTCTGGCCGGGACCGCTGGTGGGGGTGCGGGTGTGGAGGTTGCCGACTTCGTCGTAGCCGAACCTGGTCGGGTTGGTGCCTCCCGTGGTGGCGGTGAGGGTGTGCGGCTGGGCGCCGCTGCTGTTGCAGCCGGTGGTGCAGCCGTCGGTGTAGGACGTGGTGACGGTGGTGCCGGTGCCGCCGATGGCGTGGTCGACGCTCTGCTTGCGTTCGCCGACCGCGTCGTAGCTGAAGGACTGCCAGTACGAGCCGGCCGTGGTCGACAGGGTGCTGCTCGTCGGCGGGTTGGCCGCGCAGTTGTCCTTGGCGGTCCAGGCGTCGGTCAGCCGGTCGAGCGTATCGTAGGAGTAGCACTGCTGGTCGGTGACGGTGTTGCCGGTCTCCGACTGCTGGTCGGTGGTGGAGGTCGGGTTGCCGGCGGCGTCGTAGGTGTACTTGGTGTTGTCCACCGTCGGACCGGGGGCCTGGGTCCGCTCCACGAGCCGTTCGGTCGGTCGCCGGGTCTGGTCGTCGTAGCTGTAGGTCGCCCACGCGGGGTTCGTGGACGGGCCGAGCGTGACCCGGGAGAGCTCACCGTAGTTGGTGTACACGGTCGCGCCGACGTAGGTGGCGATGCTGCTGGCGGTGGTGGTCGGCTTGCCCAGTGCGTTGCGGCCGTAGGTGATGGTCTCGCTGTTCAGGCCCTGGGTGCGCGGGTCGGTCTGTGTCTTCGGCAGCTGGTCGTTGGTGGTGTACGTGTAGGTCGTGGTGTACGTCGACGGCAGCGGGGCCTCGGACGCCGGCAGCGTGATCTTGGTGCCGGTCGGCTTGCCCAGGCTGGTGTAGCCGGTGGTGGCCACCGTGTACCCGCCGGTGGTGCCCTGGACGTAGCGGGTCGAGGAGGTCGGCAGGCCGATCCGGAGGGTGTCGTAGGTCCAGGAGGCGAACTGGAAGTTCGACTGGGACTTGTCGGTGGCCGTGAGCTTGCGGCCCAGCAGGTCGTAGGTGTAGTCGAGCTCGACCTGCTTGGCGTCCGTGGTGGACGTCAGGTTGCCCGCATCGTCGTAGCCGTAGCTGCTGCCGCCCGCGTCCGGGTCGGTCTGGGACTTCTTGCGGCCCAGCAGGTCGTAGCCGAAGGTCCACACGGCCTTGTCGGGACCGGTTACGCGGGTTTGCTGTCCGGCGCCGTTGTAACCGTAGGTGGTGGGTGAGGCGCTGCCGCCGGTGGCGGTGAAGCCTGCCGCGGCGGACCCGCCCAGTGTGGGCGCGGCGGTGTACTGGTCGAGCTCGGTCGTCTGACCGCGCGCGTTGACGACCGTGGTCGTGGCGACCCCGCCCTTGGGCGGCAGGACGGTGGTCCTGTCCCCGGTGTAGGCGGTGGTCGTCGTCCAGGCCTTGACCCCGTCGTGTTCCTCGGTGACCAGGTCGGCCCGGCCCTGTCCGTCGTAGTCCGTGACGGTGGTGTCGGGGATGGAGACCTGGGAGACCGATATCAGGCTGCTGCCGGGGCTGCCCGCCACGTTGTAGGCGTTGTTGGTGGCGACCGTCCAGCCGTGCGAGTCGTATTCGGTGTCGGAGACCGTGGTGGTGGAGTTCTCCGCGGTCGCCTGTACCTGCAGCGGGCGCAGCATCGCGTCGTACAGCGTTGTGCTGGTCCCGTAACCACCGCTGTCCAGCAATGCGTTGGTGGAGACGACCGAGGGAGCCGACCGGGACAGGGCGTAGGTGTAGGTCGTGTTCGCCGGTGCGCCGTTGGCCTTGATCTCGTTGGGCAGCCATACACCGGTCATGCGGCCGAGCGCGTCGTAGGTGAGCGAGGTGAGCAGGCCGGCCGCGTCCGTCTTGGATGTGGGCAAGCCCCGTGCCGGGTCCAGGGTGCTGCCAGTGAGCTGGCAGTCCTTGGACGACACGGTCACCGTGGAGCAGTCGGCGCCGGGTGTGACCTGGGTGATGGTCGTGCTGCTCGTGGGGAGCGCGCCGGTGGCGGGGGTGTAGGAGGTGTAGACGGTCTGGGCGAGGCTCTTGCCGTCGGGGGAGACCGAGTGGGGAGTACGGGTGGCCTTGATGGTGCGGCCGTAGGAGTCGTAGGTGGTCGCGGCCTGGTCCACGAACGCGGTGGCGGTGGCGCCGCCGGCGGCGGACGCCTGCTGGTCCAGCGTGGCGTCGCCGATCTCGGGGAGTGCCGGATTCTGCTGGCCGTCGCCGTCGTAGGCGAAGGCGTTGTGGTCGTAGGAAGTACGGACGTCGGAGAGCAGGGTGCCGCTCGGGGTGGCGCCGGCGCTGGAGCAGTCCTGGGACGTGGAGATGACCTCTGCGGGCAGCACCAGGGTGCTCGGGCTGCCGGTGAGGTAGCGGGTGTAGGTGCACTTGGAGACGTTGGCGCTGTCGGTGGTCTCGCCCCGGTCGTCGACCTGCACCGGCATGCCGGTGGTCGACTTGCCCAGCGTCCGGTTGTAGAAGGTGTCGGTCTCGGTCTTGCGCCAGCCGTACGACACCGCCTGGCGGGTCAGTGTCTTGGCCGGGCGGACCATCTGAGCCGTCAGGTCCGGCAGACCGCTGCGGTTGCGGCCGGCCGTGGGTCCGATGATCGTGGGCACGTTGACGACGGCCTTGGCCAGACTGCCGCCGGAGGCGGAGTAGGTGTCGGTCTCGAAGGTCTGGCCGGCCAGCGCGTCGTCGTCCGCGACCGAGGTCGCGCCGTCCTGGCTGGTCAGATCCGGCACCGAACGGGTCTTGCCGCCGGGCAGCGTGTCGCCGTTCATGCCCAGGAAGTAGTACGACTTCGTGAGCGTCTTCTGGTCGTGCACCTTGGTGCCGTCGGTGTAGTGGAACACGTTCGGGTCACCGGTGGTGACGTCCACCTCCGGGTAGCCGCGGAACTGGCCCCAGGTGCGGTTCTTGGCCTTGACGACCTCGTTGTCGTCGTAGTGCCAGCCGGGGTTGCCCTTGTAGGTGTAGTCGGTCTCCAGCTCCGGCTGGGTGCCGTCCTGGTAGGAGTTGTGCGGGTCGGTGGTGACGACCGAGGTGACCTTGTACTTGTAGAACCAGTCCATCCACGGCGCCGGCTGCCCGTCGGGGGTCCAGTACACCGGGAAGCAGGACAGGGTGTTGGTGGAGGCGAACGTCCGGGCCGCCGCGTCGGTGGGGTCGTTCGGGTCGCTGGCCGGGGCGCCCGCGCAGTCGGGCCGGTCGTAGGTGACCGTCGTCTCGGCGCCCGTCTCGGTGGTGACCGTCTGGATCCGGTCGTGGTACATCAGCGGCATCTGCGGGATCGTGCCGACCCGGTTGGGCAGCTGCAGCGGCGGGTCGAAACTCACCGCCGGTGTCGAAGTGCTGCCCGACGCGCCGCCCAGGGTGTCCAGGCCCGTGTGCTGGACCGAGTCCAGCCACAGGGTGGGGGCGTGGTCGCCGCCGTCGGGGAAGGACTGGGTGAAGGTGTACTTGTCGACCTGCTGGGTGGTCCCGCCGGTCTGGATCTGCGTGGTGATGGCGGTCAGGCGCTTACGGGACCAGAAGCTGGGACTGTGGTTGGTGCAGCTGGAGCCCGAGGCGCAGTTCAGATCGATCGGCACGTCCGGCCAGTAGGCGGCGTTCGCCGCGTTGAACTGGCTGTCCGCGCACGTGTTGCCCGACGGGGCGCCCGGGATGCAGCGCTCGGCGGTGTCGAAGAGGATCTGCTCCGGTGTGGTGCCGGAGTAGATCGTCGAGGACGTCATGCCGTAGTCGATCCGGGACAGGGTGCCGCCGCGCGTGTAGGCGACGGCGGTGTCCTTCGTGTCAGCGCCGTAGTAGCCGGTCTCCGGGCTGTAGTACCAGGCGGTGGCGTTTCCGTGCGAGTCCACCACGTAGTCCAGGTTGAACCGGTAGCCCAGCGTGCAGGCCGTGTCGGCGAAGGTCGTGCTGTCCGGACACGCCGACACCCCGCTGTGCGCGTGGTAGACGGGCTGGGTCCACGCGGACTTGGTCTCGTCCTTGCCGCTGGACCAGCCAGGCAGCCGGTTCAGACCGAAGAAGTACTGCACCCCGGCCTCGGTGACCTTGAAGTACTCCTTGTTGTCGGTGCCGTTCGTGGCACCGGTCAGGTCCTCGATCTTGGTGGTGGAGTCGTCGCCGGCGGGGCGGAAGGTCTTGGTGGCGTCGTCGTAGACGATGTCGGTGGACTTGCCGTTGAGCGAGAGGGTGAGGATCTGTCCCGCCCAGCACTCGTCGCCGTCGTTGTCCGGGGCTCCGGAGGAGGAGTCGTCCTTGCAGGACTTGTAGGTGCGCTCGATGTAGTTCTCGGTGGAGCTCCAGCCGTCTCCCAGCCAGGAGGACTGGTTGTTGGTGCCCTCGGTGCGCGCGTCCTGGGTGGAGGAGTTGTAGGACAGACCGACGTTCGGTGCCGCGCCGCCGGTCGCCGGGGGTACCGAAATGGGATAGCTGTAGGTGAAGGCGCCGGTGTTCCCTGAGGTCGACCAGGAGCCACCCGGCGACAGGCTCGTCGCCGAGTAGTCGCCGGAGGAGCCCGACGTGCCGGAGGTCGCCGCCATGACCACCATGGCGGTGGACGACGCCGTCGCCGAGCGGGCGGCAACGCCGTCTCCCGGACCGGCGGGTGCTGCCGCAGGCACGGAGACCTGCGCGGACAGCGGCGTTCCGGGCGCGGTACGCACCGCGGTCTGGGCCTGGCACTTCGTCAGCTTCGGCGTGGTCAGCGCGCACGCGGGCAGCTGGACCAGGTGCAGGCGCGCGGCGAAGTCCCCGCCGAAGGCGTAGCGGAACGCGGAGTCGTCCACCCGCAGCGAGACCTTCCCGCTGCCGGGGCCGGTGCGCCGCAGGGTGAAGAGCAGGCCGTGGACGCCGGCGGCGCGTGCGGTCTTGTGGTCCAGCACGGTCACCCGCACGCGCTGTGATCCGGTGACGGCGGTCGCCTGGGGCCGCGCTCCCGCGCCGGCACCCAGCAGGACGGGCGTCTTTCCGGCCCGTACCTGGGTCGCCTCGGCGGTCAGCCGCGTGGTGGCGGGCGCGACGGGCAGGGTGACCACTGCGCTGCCCGGTGCGGGCAACGTGGCGTGCGTGGTGGGGTCGAAGTGCTCGAAGCCCTTGTGCGGGGGGACCCGCTTGGGCGCCTTATGGGTGAAGGGGATCCGCTTGTCGTGGGGCACGACGGGAGCCGACACGTGGTGCTGCGTCGTGGTGGCCGCCGTGGCCACGCCCGTGGGCAGCAACCCCGCGATCAGAGCGCCGGCCGCGGCCAGTGTCGTACGACGGAACCCCGTTCTTCGCACCATGGTGTGCGTTCCCCTCCCCGAACCATGGACACCCAACTCGCCCTGAACAAGCGGCGATTGAGGGCGCGCCAAGAGGAGGCACCGTAGATCGAACGCCCCCGCGGAACCCTCACGCTAGGGCTTGTGATCGACACAAGACGCAAAGGATCTCCACGCGAAGAGCAAAGGAATTACCTCGCCAGGACGTCAAGTTGACCCGTACCCGTCAAAAATGGACCGCGCGGGAACGGCGAGCGATCAGTCCGTGATGGACCCCCGCGACGGTCGACGCTGAGAATGCACAGCGGCGCGGACCCACGGGGGGACCGCCTGACACCTGCGAAGGATCCCAACGTCGATGTCCGCCTTTGGCACACCCATGCGCGCGTCCAGACGGCCCGCGTCCAGACCCATCGCCGTCGCCGTTGTCGCAGCCCTGGCCACGGGCTCGCTGACCGCCACGGTGACGGCTCACGCGGAACCCACCGCCCCCACCCGCTCGTCCCACCCGAAGCCGGCATCGCACCCGCCGCGTGCGCAGTCCGCGGCCCGGCATCTCAACCCCACGGAGGCGGCGTCCGCCCGGGCGAAGGCCACCGGCAAGCCGGTGACGGTCGATCAACTCACCGACACCGGAACGCTGGTGGTGGCCAACCCCAACGGCACCTTCACGCTGACCGACTCCTCGATGCCCGAGCGCACGCGGCAGCACGGGAAGTGGGTGCCCATCGACACCACGCTGGTGCGGCAGGCGGACGGAAGCTGGGCGCCCAAGGCCGCCGTGACCGACGTGGCCTTCTCCGGCGGCGGCTCCGGCGCGCTGGTCACCATGCGCAGCGGCACGGACAAACTGGGCTTCTCCTGGCCGGGCGCACTACCGAAGCCGGTGGTCTTCGGTGACACCGCCACCTACCCGGACGTGCTGCCCCAGGTCGACCTGCAACTGACCGCGGACGCCTCCGGATACTCCTCGATCCTCGCGATCAAGTCGCCGAAGGCGGCGGCCGATCCGCGCCTGCGGAGCCTCGCGCTCAACACCACCTCGGCCAACCTCACGCTGACCGGCACCCGCGACGGCGGTGCCCAGGCCACGGACAAGCGCACGGGCAAGACGGTCTTCCACAGCGACACCGCGCTCATGTGGGACAGTGCCGGCCACAAGGCCGCAGGCAAGCCCTCGGCCCACACCGCGAACGCCTCCGCCGCCCAGGCCGAGCACAAGGCGGCGGCCAGGGTCGGCAAGCACCGCTCCCTGGTCCGCGTGACCCTACGCCATGGCAGACAACTTCTGGGAGTGGACAGGGAGTTGCTCACCGCCAAGAGCACCTCCTACCCCGTGTACGTGGACCCGGAGTGGAGCGGCAGGCCCTCCCAGCTGGACTGGGCACGGATCTCCGACAACGGCTGGAACGTCTACAACTCGACGTCCACTTCGGGGTCCACCAACGCCCGCGAAGGATGGGACAACTCCTATCCCGGCAACGGCGAACGGGCCCGCACCTATTACCAGATGAACACCAGCGGCATCAAGGGCGCCGTCGTCACCCAGGCCTCGCTGTACGTGAAGCAGCTCTCCGCAGCCTCCTGTTACGACACGCCGGCCGCCGTCTACGGCACCGACCGCCCGGCCGGGTGGAGCTCCTCGTCGCTGTACTGGGGCCACGAGCCCGGAGGCCGTACCGGCTCGCTCGGCACCGATCCCAAGAGCCACGAGGCCGGCACCTGCCCGGTCACCGACGGTTCCAACTCCTGGGTCAGCCCGCCGTCGCTCGAGTTCGACGTGACGTCCCGGGCGCGCAGCGCGGCGGCCGGCGGCTGGAAGAGCATGACGCTGATGGTCCAGTCACCCGACATGGACGACCCGCACCAGTGGAAACAGCTCGCCTACGGCGGCGGCGCGACCATGTCGGTCACCTACACCTACCGGCCCAGGCTCCAGAACGGTACCGGCACCCCCGCCATCAAGCCGTCCACGGTGAGCATGGGCAAGACGATGACCACCACCCACACCCCGACACTGTCCGCCCGTGCGGTCGACCCCGACCTGGCCGGCGGCAGTGAACTGGTGCGGATCCTGTACGACGTCTACAACTCCTCCGGCACCCTGGTGGGTACGGGCTACGGTCCCAGCACGGACTCGAAGAAGCGCCCCCGGTACAACACCAACGGCAGCGACTGGACCACCCCCAGCCTGCCGGACGGCACCTACACGTGGAAGGCCACCGCGCAGAACGCGGCCGGCTACTGGACGAACAGCGGCTCCGGCATCTGGACCAAGACCCAGACCTTCACCGTGGACACCAGCGCGCCGCCCGCGCCGACGGTGACCTCCAGCCAGTTCCCGGCCCGGCAGATCGGCGCCGCGTTCGGCGACACGGGCACGTTCACGCTCGGCAACAACCACACGAACAACATCACCGGTTACCTGTTCTCGCTGGACGCGACGCTCGGCAACACGGTGTACACCAGCACCAATGTCACGCACGTGACGTCGAGCACGAAGGTCACAGCGGGCCATGTGTACTACGTGACCTCCGACAACGGCGCCGGTACCGGCACCTCGGTCGTCAACGGCAGCGCCTCCCCCAAGTTCACCCCCGGCACGGCGGGACCGCACACGCTGTACGCCAAGGCCGTCGACCAGGCCGGCTCTACGTCCGTCACCCAGACCGCCTACGCCTTCTACGCAGGCACCAGCTCACCGACGTACGCCTACGGCGACAAGATGGTCAACGGCTGGACGGCGACCAACAGCGACGGCACGACCACCGTCGTGCCCAAGGCGACCACCACCACCAAGGGCGGCCAGCTGATCACCCAGGCCGCCGGCAGTGGCTACGAGTTCGCCGACGGCTACCAGGCCATGCTCGCCAACAAGAGCAGCACCTCGAAGGTGATCAGCGGTGACAGCGCCACCTTCAGCTTCGACATCCCCAAGGACGGCCCCTGGAGCTTCGGGGCCAACCTGACCAAGGCCAAGGACTACGGCACCTACAGTCTGGTCCTGGACGCGGGCACGTCCACCCAGGCCACCCTGATCAGCGACTTCGACGCCTACAACTCCTACGTCACCACGCGCTACGTCGACCTGGGCATCCCCAGGGACTCGAGCGGCCGGCTGCTCAGCCTCAAGCAGGGGGTGCACACCCTGACCCTCGGCCTGAGCGGCAAGAACACCGCGTCCACCGGCTACCAGGCGGGTATCGACGTACTTCGGCTCGCACCGGCGCTGTCCTGCGCGGTCAACTCGACCGGCAGCTGCCAGAACAACACCGCCACCAGCACCTTCACCACCACGACCGGCCCGGCCGACGCGGACGGCAGCGGCAACAGCATCAACTCGGCCGATCTGACGGGTACGTCGGGCTGGCAGAGCGGGAAGACCGTCACCGTCGACGGCGCCACCGTCACGCTGCCGAAGTTCGGCACCGGCACCTACGACAACATGCTCGCCTCCGGCCAGACGATCACCGTGCCGGGCAGTGGTGTGGTGAACACCGGTGACGCCGTGGTCTTCCTCGCCTTCGCCACCGGCGGCGCCGCCAAGGGCGCCACGGGCACCATCACCTACGGCAAGAACAACTGCCTGGATCCCGACGGCAACCCCGCCGACCAGTCCTACCAACTGGACACCGTGCCCGACTGGATCAGCGGGCCCGCCTCCGCGGCCACACTGACCCTCGTCCACGAGAACCACAAGGACAACACCCAGACCAGCCCCGGCAGCGGCCCGAAGATCTACGCGATCAGCGTTCCGCTGGCCTGCCCCGGCTCGGTCGTCAGCAGCATCTCACTGCCCCTGTTCACCAACGGCGTCCAGTCCGGACAGCCCAGCCTGCACATCCTCGGGATGGGCGTGCGGCCCCTGACCCTCGCCGGCGCCAAGCACTGGGTCGGCACCTGGTCCTCCGTACCGGACACCGCCAAGGTGCAGCAGTCGGGCGGCACCACCGCCACCGTCAACGGGCAGACCCTGCGCATCCCGGCCCACGTCAGCATCGGCACCGACGCCGGGGACGGCGTGCGCATCCACCTGTCCAACGCCACGGGCACCGGCCCGGTGACCTTCGACGCCGCCTCCGTCGCCCTGCAGGACGGCACCGCGGGCGGCGCCACGGCGGCCGCGGCACCGGTGCCGCTGGCCTTCGGCGGCGCCGCCTCCGTCACCATCCCGGCGGGCGGCGACGCCACCAGCGACCCGGTGACGCTGCACGTCGACCAGCAGGCGACTGTCCTGGTCAGCCTGCAGGTGCACGGTTCGGTGTCCGCCATGCCCGGTCATGCCACGGCCCGGACACCGGTGTGGGTCAGCGACGCGGCCAACCGCACCGGCGACACCGCGGCCACGAGGTTCACCCAGACGACGTACACCGGTCTGCCGTACCTGGCCGGCATCGACGTCACCACGCCCACCTCCGCCCCCACCGGCTCACTGGTCCTCTACGGCGACCAGAGCGTCAACGGGGACACCGCGAGCGGCGACGGCCGGCACCACCTCAGCGACGCCGTCACCGACGCCATCATGGGCGACCCCAACGGGGACGGCACCGTGGACTACGGCGTGCTCGACGCCGGCACCAACAGCACCAGCCTGAACAACAACCTGCTGCCGCAGACCAGCAGCGACACCCCGACCAACGCGCTCAACCCGGTCGACCGCAATGTGCTGGCCCAGGGGAACGTACGTACCGTTCTCGTCTCCACCGGCGCCGCCGACCTGCTCAACTGCACCAGCGACGCCAACACCTGTGCCGTCAAGGTCGAGAACGGGCTGGCCGCGCTCAACAGTGAGCTGAGCTCGTACGCGACCGACGACGGGCAGGCCTACGCCAACGGGCAGCCGGTCACGCAGAACTCCAACATCACCGTCTACCTCACCACCATCCCGCCGTTCACCGCCGCCCACCCGGGCACGGCGACCCAGGAGTCCGCACGCGAGCAGGTGAACGGCTACCTGCTCGACAACTTCCCGACGCAGGTCATCGACTTCGCCGCGGCGGTCTCCACGGACGGCACGGCCACCTCTTCCACGGTGAAGGCGGCGGACCTCTCGGGCGGCAACCCGTCCGACGCGTACTACGCGGACCTCGGCGCCCGGTACCTCAACGACACCAACACCCAGGTCGTCAGCATCGCGCCGAACCTGATCGTCCCTGAGGCCACCGCCGGCGACACGCCCGACGACGCATGGGACCTGGCCACCGACGGCACCGACGCGCGCGGGGACAACCCCTTCACCGCGGTCGGCGGGGCGACCTTCGACTCGGCCGGACCCGACGCGATCAACGCCCCGACCACGGCCACACACCTCGACGGCAGCACCGGGTTCCTGGAGAGCGACCACACGGCGGTCAACACACTCGCCGACTACACCGTCTCCGCCTGGGTGAAGCTCGACTCGGCGGACAATCCCGCCACGGCCGTCTGTGAGGGCACCAGTCAGCACCAGGCGTTCTACATCGGATACGACCGGACCAACCAGGGCTGGATGTTCCAGACCACGACCACCAACGACGACACCGCCGACTTCCCCACGGCTGAAGGAGACGCGGGCACCGGCGCCCTCGGTACCTGGACCCACCTCCTGGTCACCTACACCGCACCCGTCGACGGAGACGACGGCACCGGGGTGATGTCGATCTACCAGAACGGCACCCTGATGGGCACCGCGATCAACCGCACGCCGCAGTACGACTCCTCCATGCCCCTGACCATCGGCGGCTGCGTCAACAGCCCCGACGCGACCTCGCCGTACAACGCCTTCCCTGGTTCCGTCTCCGACGTGCAGGTCTACCCGTACGCCATGACCGCGAGCGAGGCCGGCACGAACAGCGTGATCGTGCCGGCCGGCTGGAACCAGGGCATGCCGGAGGACGAGTGGAAGCTGTCCACGAGCGGCACCGACACGACCTCCTTGAACCCGCTGACCGCCTCCGGCAGCGCCACCTTCGGCACGGACGCGCCGAGCGGGCTGTCCGGCGGTGTCGCCTTCGACGGCAGCACCGGCTTCCTCAAGAGCAAGCAGAGCGCGGTGAACACCCTCGGTGACTACACCGTCTCGGCCTGGGTGAAAATCAACTCGGCGCTGGGAACCGCCGCGATCTGTCAGGGAACCACCACGCACCAGGCGTTCTATCTCGCCTACGACAAGAGCAACCAGGGCTGGATGTTCCAGACCACCACCAGCAACGACCCGAGCTCCGACTTCCCCACGGCGGAAGGAGACGCCAATACCGGCGTCGTCGGTGTCTGGACCCACCTGGTCGCCACCTATAAGGCACCGGTGGCCGGGGACTCCGGCACCGGCACGATGTCCCTCTACCAGGACGGCACCCTGATGGGAACGGCGAAGAACCTCAGCCCCCAGTACGACTCGTCCCTGCCCCTGACCATCGGCGGCTGCGTCAACAGCGCCTCCGCCCCCACCCCGTACCTGGCGTTCCCCGGTTCCGTCGCCGATGTCCACGTCTACCCGCGGACCCTCTCGGCGACCGAGGTCGGCGCCCTGCGCTGACCCGTACCACAACCGCCGCGGGCCCCCGGCCGCTCTCCGAAGGAGCGGCCGGGGGCCCGCCCGTTTCCACGGTCGCGGGGCCTACGCACCGGCGAGGACGAACCAGTGGGCCGGCAGGTCGATGCGGGTGCCGTCGGTCAGGTACTCGGTCTGCGGCAGGGTGGTCTCGCCCTCGGCGAGGACCTTCAGACCGGCCTCGCCGAGCAGGCGCGGGATCTCCGTGTCGTCGGCGTCGGCCGGCTTGAGCCCGTGGTGGAAGACGCGCTGCAGCTTGGGCCCCGGGCCGCCCTCCTGGGTCGCGGCGCGCTTGAGCACGTCCCGGGAGCCGGAGGTCAGCTCGACGACGAACGCGCGGCCCTCGGTGCCGATGAGCTCGGCTACGGCGGCGGCGACCGCGGGCCGCGCCGCGGGCTCGCTCTGGTGGATGACGGCCCGCATGAAGACGTTGACGTCGCCGAGGCGCTCGTGCAGGGCGCGTACGGCCGCCGAGTCGGTGAGGTCGAGCTGCTGGAACTCCACGGCGTCGTCCCGCGTGGCGCGGCGGGCGTGCTCGACGGCGGCGTGCGAGAGGTCGACGCCGAGGGCACGCGCGAACCGGGTGGCGAGGTAGCGGGTCTGGGTGCCGTTGCCGCAGCCGAGGTCGACGATGGTGCGCGCCGGGTCCGCGTGGGGCAGGAGCAGGTCGCTGTACGGCTCGGCGGACAGGGCGGGATCGCAGTCCCAGATCGCCTCGCCCGCCTCGTCGGAGGTCTCGCTCCAGTAACTCTCCCAGTTGCTGCGGTACTTGTCCGAGACGTTCATGCGTTCTCCCCACGGTTCGGTTCCGTGATCGGGATATCGCGCGGCCCTGGAACCGGGCAAGGGGCTGGAGGCCACCTTCACCGGATGTACGGACCCCGGCCAACCTGCGGGGGCGCGCACCGGCAGAGCGCACGCCCCCCTGGTCATTCCCTTCCGGCGAGCGCCTGTTCGAACCAGACGGTCTTGCGGTGCCCGCTGCCGCTGGCGCCCCACTCCCGGGCCAGCCGGCTGACCACGCGCACACCGCGGCCCGACTCGTCGCAGGGCTCGGCGGCCAGCATCTCGGGCAGCCCGGGTTCGTCGTCGGTGACCTCGAACAGCAGGGCGTCGGTGCGGACCACGCGCAGCCCGACGGGCTCGCTCACGGCATGCCGTACGGCGTTGGTGACGACCTCGCTGACCAGCAGCTCGGCGGTCTCCACGGCCTGCGGCAGACCCCACGCGAGGAGCCGTTCGCGCACCAGGCGGCGGGCCCAGGCGACCTCGCGCGGGTCGGCGTCCAGCCGCCATTCGGCGACGTGGTCGTCGGGGATGCCGTTGAGGCGGGCCATGAGCAGGGCGACGTCGTCCTTGCGGCCGCCGCGCGTGTTCAGGGCGCGGATGATGGTGTCGCAGGCGTCGTCCATGGAGGCGGCGGGGTGTGCGGCGGACTCGCAGAGCGCGGCGAGGCCCTCGCCGATGTCGGAGCCGCGCACCTCGACCAGGCCGTCGGTGCACAGCACCAGCCGGTCGCCGGGCGAGACCTTGACCCGGATGGCCTCGAAGGGCACGCCGCCGACGCCTATGGGGGCGCCGGTGGGCAGGTCGAGGAGTTCGCTGGAGCCGTCCTCGGCGCGGACCAGCACGGGCGGGATGTGTCCGGCGTTGGCGAGGTGCAGTTCGCCGCGGATCGGGTCGTAGACGGCGTACAGACAGGTGGCGAGGTAGGTGTCGCCGAGTCTGCGGGCGAGGTCGTCGAGGTTGCGCAGGAGCTGGGCGGGCGGGGTCTCCATGGTGGCCATGGTCTGTACGGCGGTGCGCAACTGGCCCATCATCGCGGCAGAGTTCAGGCCGTGGCCCATGACGTCGCCGACCACCAGGGCGGTGCGCGAGCCGGGCAGCTTGATCGTGTCGAACCAGTCGCCGCCGATCCGGCCGAGCCGGGTGCCCGGCAGATAGCGAGTGGCGATGTCGCAGCCCGCCATCCGCGGGGTGACCTGCGGGAGCATGCTGTCCTGCAGGGTGTCGGCGACGTTCTCCTGGTAGGTGTACATGCGGGCGTTGTCGAGCACGAGGCCCGCGCGGGCGGCGAGTTCGGCGCCGGTGGTGCGGTCCATGTCGTCGAAGGCCGGGCGGTCCGGGCGGCGCATCAGCACCATGAAGCCCAGGACGACGTTGCGGGCCTTGAGCGGCACGATCAGCAGGGAGCGCCCGCCGATGAGGGGCCTGAGGTCCCGCTTCTCGAACTCGCCGGCGATGCGCTCGCTCAGCTCCTCGGTGACCCTGGGGACGAGGACCGGCTCACCGGTGACCATGCACTTGTAGAACGGGGTGTGTTCGGGGAAGGCGAAGGCCTCGCCGACAGGCACGGTGTCGTCCCAGCGGCCCGGTTCGTCGTTGTGCTCGACCCACACCCGGAACATCACGGTCTGCCCGTCCGGCGGGCCGTCCGGGAAGCCCTCGCCGGCGAGGACGGCCGCGCGCAGATGGGTGCCGGCGAAGTCCGCGAACCGGGGTACGGCGGCGCTGGTGACCTCGCGGATGGTCTCGCCGAGGTCGAGGGAGGTGCCGATGGCGGAGCTGACCTCGTTGAGGAACTCCAGCCGCTCGCGCACGGCGGCGTACTCCAGGTCCTGCTCGGCGCCCTCCGGGACCGCGCCGGCCGGCGGGGTCCGCCGCTGCGGCACGACGGCCTCGGTGCGCTTGCGCCCGGGACGGCGGGGCACACCCCAGTACGGGGTGACGGGCACCCGGTCGAACTGGCTGAACTCCAGGACCGGATAGCCCAGTTCCAGCATCTGCGAGACGATTCGGCCGCTGTGGCCCGGGCCCATGCTGGGCAGGATCTCGGGCAGCCGGCGTTCGAGCTCGTCGGAGGCGGGCAGCTCGGTGTGGCGGGCGAAGCCGGGCGAGATGCGTTCGGCGGTCTCGTCGTCGTAGCCGCGTTCGTCGCGCAGCCGGGTGGCGTCGGCGGCGAGCACGAGCAGCCGGGACGGCCCCGGACCGACCAGCGGATAGGCCCACCACAGCACGTCGAGCCGCTCGCCGCCCTCGCCCGGCTCGTGCGGGAAGAGCCGGGCGCGGCCGGCGGTGGCGTAGGCGGTGTGCCCGCCGAGGGAGGCCTCCAAGTCGGGGCCGAGCCCGTCGTACTGCTCGTAGGCGTCCGGCATCGCCTCGCCGTGCATGTCCTCGGGGAGGGCACCCGCGACGGGCAGCAGGTCGGCCGCGGCCCGCCCGACGGCCTCCTCCCTGACGACGCCGAACAGGCGCCGTGCGCCGCTGCTCCAGTGGGACACCAGGCCCTCGCGGTCGACGACGACCACGGCCAGCGGAATCCGGCCCGCCGCCGCGTCGCCGACACCGCGGCCGGGAGGTGTGTCCCGCTCGCTGCCACGGTCCATGGCCCAGGCCCTCTCTCCCCACGGCTGTACGCAAACGATCTGTGCCGCCCGCCACTACGGTACGGCGGCGGCCGGTCGCGATGTGTGGCAATCCTGGAATTGGTTTCACCGGATCGCACCGGCGCGCAGCTCAGCGGCCTGCAAGCGCCGCTGCCCGTGTCGTCGTCAGTCCTCGTCAGCCCTCGTCAGTCCTCGTGTCCCAGCTGCAGGTCCCGTTCGGTACGGCCGCCGCCCGCCACCTGCAGCACGGTGGCGACCGGCGGGTAACCGGCGGCGATAACGGTGTACTCGCCGGAGGAGAGGTCGACGAACCGGAACGTTCCGTCCGCTGAAGTGGTGAGGGTGTCGACGACGTTGCCGGCGGCGTCCAGGAGCGTCACGCGCGCGTCCTCCACGGGCCGGCCGCCGCTCGCCCGGACCGTGCCCCGCAGCACGGCGCCGCCCGCGAGTTCGACGTCCTGCCGGGTCTCCCGGGCGGCCTGCACGGTGACCGGGAGGGCGGCCGGGCGGAAGACGGGGGCGCTGGCGGCGAGGGTGTACTCGCCGGCGACCAGTTCGGTGATGACGTAGCCGCCCTCGCGGCCGCTGCGGGTGGTGGCCACGACCTCGCCGTGCACATTGGTGAGGGTGACGGTGGCGTCGCGCACGGGGGTGCCGTCGGCGGTGAACACGCTGCCGGCGAGGCGTCCGGCGCCCCCGAGCACGACGTCGAGCTCGACGGGCCGTTCGCCGACGGTGACGGAGACGGCCTGCGGCTGGTGGCCGCCGGCGGCGGCGATCAGCACGTACGACCCGGGGCCCGGCGTGCTGAGCGCGTACCGTCCGTCCTCGCCGCTCGCGCCGCGCCCGATCTGCTGCCCGGCGACGTCGATGAGGGTGAGCGCCGCGCGGGGCACCACGGTGCCGTCGTGGTGCTGGACCGTGCCGCAGACGGGGATTCCGGCGGCGTGGGGCGCACGGGCCTGTGGGGGGATGGGTGTGTTCACGGTCTCGGGCTCGGTTTCGGCGGTGGGGTGGGACACCAGAGGTTTCTCCTTGAGGAAGAAGGCGATGAGCAGGCCGAGGACGAGCACCGGGACGAGGTAGAGGAAGATCCGGGGCATCGCGTCGGCGTAGGCGCGGATGTAGGCGTCGCGCAGCGCCGGGGGCAGCGCGTGGACGAGCTGCGGGGTGATGGACTCGGGGTCGGGCAGCGCCGCGCCCGCGCGCGAGGGCAGCTCCTTGTGCAGCGCGGAGGCGAGGCGGTCGGCGAAGAGGGTGCCGAAGATCGCGGCGCCGACGCTGCCGCCGATCTGCCGGAAATAGTTGTTGGCACTGGTGGCAGTGCCGAGGTCGGCGGGCCGTACGGAGTTCTGCACGGCGAGGACGAGGACGGGCATCACCATGCCGATGCCGGCGCCGAGGACGGCCATCCAGATGCTGTAGTGCAGCCTGGGGGTGTCCACTTCGAGCCGGGACAGCAGCCACATGCCGGCGGCCGAGACGGCACCGCCGAGCACAGGGAAGATCTTGTAGCGGCCGGTGTGGCTGATGAGCTGCCCGCCGATGATGGAGGCGCCGACGATCCCGGCCATCATGGGCAGCATCAGCAGCCCGGACTCGGTGGCGCTGGCCCCGTCGACCATCTGCAGGAAGGTCGGCAGATAGCTGGCGGCGCCGAACAGGGCGACGCCGATCACCAGGCCCACCAGTGCGCTGACGTTGAAGACGGAGTCGCGGAACAGCCGCAGCGGGATGAGGGGTTCGGCGGCGAAGCGCTCGGCGACGAGGAAGAGGACGACGGCCGCGCACGCGCCCGCCCCGAGGCCGATGATCTGCCGGGATCCCCACGCGTACTCGATGCCGCCCCAACTGGTCAGCAGCACCAGGCAGGTGGAGGCGGCGGCAAGCAGCAGGGCGCCGAGGACGTCGAGACGGCCCCGGCTCGGCGGCTTGGGGAGCTTCAGGACGAGGGTGACGACGCCCAGGGTGACCAGCCCGAAGGGGACGTTGATGTAGAAGCACCAGCGCCAGGAGAGGTGGTCGGTGAAGTAACCGCCGAGCAGGGGCCCGGCGACGGAGGCGAGGCCGAAGGCCGCGCCGATCAGGCCCATGTAGCGGCCGCGCTGCCGGGGCGGCACGACGTCGGCAATGATCGCCTGCACACCGATCATGAGCCCGCCCGCGCCGACGCCCTGGATCGCGCGGAAGGCGATCAGCTGGTCCATGGACTGCGCCCGGCCGGCGAGCGCGGAGCCGACGACGAACACGGCGATGGCGAACTGGAAGACGCCCTTGCGGCCGAAGAGGTCGCCGAGCTTGCCGTAGAGCGGCAGGCCGATGGTGGAGGTGAGCAGATAGGCGGTGATCGCCCAGGACATCCGGTCCAGGCCGTGCAGTTCGCCGACGATCT
Organism: Streptomyces sp. NPDC050743; assembly: GCF_044456925.1. Lineage (NCBI taxonomy): Bacteria > Bacillati > Actinomycetota > Actinomycetes > Kitasatosporales > Streptomycetaceae > Streptomyces > Streptomyces sp. NPDC050743. The sequence goes on along the minus strand of NZ_JBITGJ010000015.1, from coordinate 9,791 downwards.
TGGGCAGCGCGGTCGCGACGATCATCTGGTCGAGCGCCGCGAGGAGCAGGGCGAGCATCAACCCGAAGAACACCAACCGCACGCGGGGCGCGCCCAGTTCGGCGGCCGGAGCGGGAGCCTGCGGCGCGGCGACGGTATCGCCCTCGGCCGGTGTCACCACCGGCCCCTGCTCCGCGAGTGTCGTGCCGCCCACGTACCGCTCCCCTCGTCACACCTGCCACATTTCCCGCATCAAGCGTCAACTGTGAACAACTGGGACGAGTTACGGCATCGTTCCAGGCGGAAGAGAGATCCACTCGAACCAGTGAAGGGGCACAACACCCCTTCACCGGTGGAGCCTTGGAGCTACTTCTCGACCTCGGCGGCGAGCCTCGCGAGCACGGCGTCGTAGATCCGGCCCAGGCCCTTGGGCGCGAAGGTCTTCTCGAAGAAGCCGCCGATGCCGCCGGCACCCTTCCAGGTGGTGGTGACGACGACCCGGGACCTGCCCTCGCCGGCGGGGGTGACGCGCCAGGTGGTGACCATGGAGGAGTTGCGGTCCTTCTCGACCAGCTCGCCGTCGGTGGGCTCGCTGACCTCCAGCAGGCAGTCGCGCACCCGCTTGCTGGTGGCCTGAAGCTTCCAGTGGACGAGGGTGCCCTCGCCGTCGCCGCCCTCGCGGACCTCGTACTCGCTGAAGTGCTCGGGCAGCAGCTTCTGCCGCGTGCCGCGGTAGTCGGCGAGGGCGTCGAACACCTTCTCCGCGTCCGCCGCGACGACCCGCTCCGTAGTGGCCTCGACCTGCGCCATTGCGTTCCTCCACACCTGGTTTCTCGGGGTTGGGGAAAGCCAACCACCCCGGTGCCCGGCCGCCCAAATCGGGGGCCGCCGCCAAGGGTCCTCACCTGGGGTCGCACGATCATGGGAACATATGTTCTATTGTGTGCGCAGTGCTAGCGAGGAGGCGTCATGCGCTGGGAGAACCTCACGGGCGAGGGCGAACACGGCCGGGCCGAGACCGCGCTGTTCGGCGCGGACGCCGTCACCACCCGCACCTTCGACACGCCCGAGTTCAGAGGGATCACCTTCCACGAGGTCCGGGCGCGCTCGGTGCTCAACCGGGTGCCGGGGGCCTCGCGCATGCCGTTCGAGTGGACCGTGAACCCGTACCGGGGCTGCACGCACGCGTACGTGCACTTCGCTCAATGACACTATTTCTCTGGGGAGGTTCCATGCCCAGCTCAACAGGTGCAGACAGGGCCTGGAAGGACATGTCGTGGGCGATACCTAGCACCTCGGCTCCGAATCAGGCCCCCGATAAGCAAGCAGGGGCGGCCGCTTACGCCTCCCTGCTCGACGGGCCAACCATCCGCCAGGAGGAAGGCACCGGAGACCGAGGATGGCTGCTCCTGCGCGCCCGCACGACCAGCCGCACGGGCCGTCGGTGAGCCACAAATGGCGAACCCGCCCCGCCGGCGTCTTGCGGGACACCAGCGGGGCGGGCGGGCCCGCCTCACCGGCTCTTGCGGAGACCGGCGAGACGGGGTCTGGGGTGCGGCCCTGACCCGGAGCGGCCGCCATGGGGGTGCGTCAGTGCGGGGTCCGCGCCAGCACCAGGGCGAGGACTGGGGCCGAGACGGCGGCCACGTACACGAGCAGGCCGATGATCGTCTTCACGACTGCTCGCCCGTCGGGGCCTGGCCGTCCAGCCGCTCGTAGTGGCGGCACAGGGCGTTGAGGGAGCGGGCGAACTTGCGCGCCACGGCCACGCGGACGGCCGGTGTGCATCCGTCGCCGACGCCGAGCTTCCTGCGGGCCTCTCCGGCGCAGGCGAGCGCGGTGTACCGGGGGACGCTGTCCTTGGGCAGCCGCCCGGCCTTCGCCTCGACCTCGGGGATGAGCAGCGCCAGGTGGCCGCGCAGCATCGTGGTGAGGGTGTCCAGCTCGGTGGGGACGGGCGGCAGGGCGTCGGGCCCGTCGTCGGGACCGAGCAGTAGGGCCGCGGTCTCGCGCATCGTCTCGATGTCGACCAGGGCCGTATCGTTGTCCTGCTTCACCGCGGCGTTCACCGGTTCACCGCCTGTCCGGCCCGGCAGCGCGGGCACGTGCATGGCGGGAACTCGGTGTCCAGGCCCACCGGCAGCGGCTGATTGCCGAACGCCACGGTGACCATGCCGCGGACCCGGGTGATCACGCCGTAGCGGTTCACGGTATAGACCCGCATCGTCATTCCGCTGCCCCGTGCGCTCGCCGGGGGCCGGGCGGTACCGTTCGTCATGTCGACGCTCCCTCGCTGGTTTGAGCGTTGGCCACTCCCGGGACCGGTCACGCGGTCGCCGGGCTTGTGCTCGGTGGTGTCGCTATGGACCAGCGCCCACACGGAGTCACCGCCGTCAGTGCGTCGGTGCCCGTACTCGTCGGCGCTGGCCAGGGCGGCCAGCACTTCCTTTCGTTCGACCTCCCCAAGTTCTGGCGGGAGATCGACCACCAGGCGGACGCCGGCCGGTATCTCTTCGCGGTGCACCTCGGAGCCCGTGGCCGCGGCCAGTCGCGCGGCGATGCTTTCAACCTTCGGACGCACGGGTCTCCCAGGTGAGCGCTTGATCACGTACGGTATTTCTACTTAAGTAGCTTCCACCTGATGCAGTAGCTTGTCAACGTCGACGCAAGCCGGACCACGCCCCTGCACTGGCGGGGCAGCACGGAGAGAGCCGCATGCCGCGAGAGGCCCCGTATCGCCACGTCGCGGACGACCTGCGCCGCCGCGTCCGCGCGGGCGAGTGGGCCGTCGGCGAACGCCTGCCGTCACGTGCCCAGCTCGCCGAGGAATACGGGGTCGGCCGCAACGTCACCCAGCGTGCGATGGAACGCCTGATCATCGAAGGCATCCTCGAAGGCCGGGCTGGTTCCGGCACCTACGTGTGCGCCCCGCGTGAGCGGCTGCGGATGGTGCGCTCACGCCATCGCGAGCAGCGTGGCGGCAGCCCCTTCCGCGCCGACATGAGCGAGCAGGGCCGCCGGGGCAGCTGGGAGTCCCGCAGCCAGGCCCGCGTCCCGGCCCCCGAGTACATCGCGCAGCGCCTCGCCATCGAGCCGGGTGACCCCTGTGTGCGAACCAACTACGAGTTCCTCGCCGACGGGCAGCCTGTGCAGTTGTCGGAGTCCTGGGAGCCGATGGCCGTCACCGACGGCACGCCCATCGTCCTGCCGGAGATGGGGCCGCTCGCCGGCATGGGCGTCGTCGAGCGCATGCGCTCCATCGGCGTCGCCATCGATATCGCGGTCGAGGTGCCGCGCCCGGGCCGGGCCACGCAGGAAGAGGCGAACTTGCTCGGTATCAGCGTCGGCGACTTGCTCACGCGGATCGAGCGCACCTACTACGACCGCGACGGGCGGCCCGTGGAGACGGCCGACATCGTTGTGCCGGACGTGCGTTGGGAGATCGCCTACGAGATCCCCATCGACGAGCCGAAGCTGCCCTGAGGCTGCCCGGCCGTCAGTGTGGTCTCTGGGTCAGCTGCCCGTGACGACGGTGTAGACGACCCCGATGGCTACTGCCAGCAGGAACAGGGCAGCCCCGATCCACTTGATCGCGACGATCCCGACGACCACTGTTTTGGTCGGGTCCTCGGCCGACTTCCTGGCTGCTCGCCTCCAGTGATGCACGTATGCCGCAACGAGCTGCCTCAGGGTCGGCGACAACGGCGGGGGCGCCGGCCTTCCTCGCATCACGGCATCTTGCGTAAGCCATTCGTGCATGGCCCGGAGTTCACGCCGATCAGCCTTGCGTTCCCGTCTAGATCTGGCCATGGCCACATCGTCCCGTCGAGAGACCGGATCGACCAGGCTTTTCACTGACCACGCCATAGCGGGCGGCCAGCACCTGCCGATACGGGCGCGGCGCCCAACTCTTGCGCCCCCACTGCCGGGCTATCGACCGGAACACCAAGCGCGCGTCGGCGTAGCGCAGTCGCCCGTCCGTCTATCTCGCGCTCCACTATCAGGGCCATTGCTCTTGAAACGCGATCACGAGTAGCGTCCGCCCCTTGAACGACTGGCCTGTTATGACCTGAGGAGGTCTGTTATGGCTGACGAGACTGTCGATTGCGTGTACGCGACCGATCCCATCGAACTCCCCGACGGCCGCACCGTCCGCATCCGCGCCTACTCCGACGGCAGCGTCCGCTTCCGCCTGGACGGCACGCCGTACGTGATCACCGAGGCGTACCTCAGCGGGAAGCCTGAAGACCACGCGATCGTCAAGCTGTCCCCCGGCAAGCAGGGCAGCGCCGCGGCCTACAACTGGATGGACGAGAAACTGAAGGCCAAGGAAGCAAAGTAGCCGAGGCACACGAAAGCGCCCCCGTCGCCCGAAGGCGACGGGGGCTGCTTCGATGTCAGAGTTGATCGACCGTCATGCACTTGCACGGCTTCCACCGCGCCGGGACTTCCTCGACGTTGAACTTGATGAGCCGTGCCCCGCGGTAGCCCCGTTGGAAGTCCCAGCACTTCTCAGTGGCGTGGTAGAAGTCGCTGGTCTCCGTGGTGACGACCTCAGTCACCGGGTCGAACTCCCAGGTGCCCGGCCGCATGTAGCGTCCGTATGGCGCGCGCAGACCAGCATCGATGACGCCGCTCTTGGCCCCGCGACTGGTCCGGATGTTCACTCCGCACGCCTCGGCGAACTCGAAGACGTCGAAGTTCGGGTCGTGGTAGCCCAGCACCTGGGCCGTGACCCACATGACGTTCGTCAGGAGACTCTCTATTTCAGAGTCCGACAGAACCTGCGCGCCGCTCTTCGAGTCGCGGGAGCGGTCGTGGCCCGCTCGGTCCCGCCGATAGGGGGCGTCGGACCAATCGTGCTGCGCAATTTCTGCAGCGAAGTCACGGGCAAACCTGGAAAGGGCCATGGTGTCCTCCGATAGGACGCAGGTGACGCCATCCCCCGACGGGACAGCCGCTTCGAGCGTACACCTCTTCCGTCGAACGCAGCGTCGTGCTCATCCTGTTGGGACAGCGGGAAGGCCAGGGTCCGTAGGCGGCGGAGCTGCCTGCCAGGTTCTCGGCGCGCCAGTGGACGAAGAACGCGACCACGGCGGCGAATGACGAGCCGCTGCCACAGGCAGCCGTCGTCAACGGCCACAGCCCGGCCGAGTCTCCGCCCGACACGCCCCGGCCGGTGCGCCGCAAAGGCCATCTGGGGCTCTACATCGGCGGCGGCGTCGCGGCCCTTGCCGCCTTCAGCGCAGGCAGCCGACGGGCTCTGCGCCACCACGGTGTCCAGGTCGCCGCCGCGGTGACAAGTGCCGCCGTCACCGCGGCCACGGTCACTCTGATCACGGTGCAGCCCTGGAGCAACGACGACAGCAACCCGCCGGCCTCTGCGCCCACGGCGATGCCGACCGCTGTCTACACGCCGCCGCCCATGCGGCACAAACCGCCACGCACGCCCAGCACCAGCCCGACCGCCACGCCGCCGGACACCGCTGAGCCTTCTCCTGGCGGTTCGCCGAGCACCAGCCCGTCACCGCCGGGCGTACCGCCGGTCGGCAGCTCGGCGCCTGCCCAGACTGCGCCCCCGGCCAGACGCGGACGCGGCAGGCGTCGCACGCCTCCGCACCGCCCGACACGCAAGGCGACTCCGGCCGGTCACAGGCACAAGGCGACCCCTCCCGGCCAAGGCGGCACGCCCGGTCAGAAAGCCGGTCACGGGAAGCCTTCCGTGCCGCCCGGGAAGGCTCGCGGCAAGCCCAGCCGAGCCGTCTACCTCGGCGCCACGGTGGGCGCGGTCGTCAGGACGCAGGCGTCGTTGCGACTCCTGGCGTGAGATCCAGGCCCCCTCTTGGACGGTCTCATGGGATCGATCGAGGAGGGGCCTCTGCGCTATCCGATCTTCGGAACGATCTCGACGCTCTCGGGGTCGAAGCCCCTGCCTGGCTTGCCCCGATGGATCGTGACGGTCATCAGCATGTCGACGGCGGCTCGCTTGCGATCCAAGGGCAGGGCGGCCCACATCGCCACAGGGTCATCCGAGCGGACCAGGTCGCCCAGGACGGCCGCACGCGCCGGACTGGTCATCTGCTGCTCGATCTCCGCCAGCCGATCCTTCACCCGGCGCACAGCCCTTTTGAACTCCAGCGCGTCGGCCTCGTCGTCATCGGCGAACGCATCGGTCATGTTCCTGAGGCGAGCCCTGAGCGCCGCGGCCTTCGCGGTCAGCTCCTCCATGTCCGGGCGTTCGTCGTCCAGGAGAAGCCCCGCCGCGTCTTCCCTCACCAGGAGCCGCGGCACTATGCCGAGCGGCTGTCCCGGTTCCGTGCCAGCGATCAGCCCGTCGATCGGGTCGGCCTTGCGGCTCAAGTGCTTCACCGGGCCGCGGCATTTGTAGGTGCGGTAGGAGGCGTACGACTTCCCGCCGGCGCTCGATACGGATTGGGCGCTGGTCACGGTCGTGCCGTCACCGCATATCGCGCACAGGGCGATCCCGGAAAGCAGCCACTTGCGGGCCGGACCAGGCGAGGTCTTCCTCGAGGGGTCGGTGATCATGGCGACCGCCTGGCGCCACTGGTCCTCGGTGACGATGGCCGGCCACTTCCCTGCGTACGTGGTGCCGTTGTACTCGCGCAGGCCCGCGTACCGCTCGTTCTGAAGCATGTAGCGCACGGAGTTGTGAGACCAGGGCTTGCCGTTGCGGTTGAGGACCTCACGCCTGTTCAGGTCTGTGGCGATACCCGAGAGGGTGGCACCGGCCGCGATGGCTTCGAACATCTTGCGCACCTCGGCGGCCTCGCTGTCGATGACCTCGGAGCCATCCGCGGTGTATCCGTAGCAGCGTGGCCCGGTGGGGACCTGGCCGCGCTCGACGCGCTGCCGCATCTCGCGCTGCTCGCGCTCCGACATCTGCTCGACTTCGAAGGTGTCGACCTCGCCCAGGAGTCCGGCCAGCAGGCGACCCGCGGCGGTCGTCAGGTCCAGCTCGGGGCCCTTCACGCACAGCACGCTCACGCCGTGCTTGCGGAGGATCTCCATCCCTTCGGCCCGTTCTCGCCGGTTTCGCCACAACCGGCCGAGCATGTAGACGATGATGACGTCGACTTCCCCGCGCTTCACGGCAGCCATGAGGCGTTCGTAGTCCGGCCTGTGCTTGCCGTGCGTGGCCGACTTGTCGTTGTCACGGAAGCGCCGGCCCTCGATGGGGATGCCGCGCCGCTGGGCGAGTTCGGCCGTGTCCTCCCCCTGGCGAATGACCCCGTCCTCATCACCTGCGTCGGCCTTGGAGATCCGCTCGTAGGTGGCGCCCCTCTGAAATGGTGTCACTCCCGGAAGTATACGTGCGTCTACTGTTTCGCGCGCAAGACGCACGGCTATCTGGACCTCGACACCGGCATCGGCTTCGACACCCAGATCGTCGTCAAGGTGAACGCGCCCGAGGTGCTGCGCCGCCAGCTCGCCTCCCGCCGCTGGCAGGGCGACCACGTGGCGATGGGCACGAACGTCGACTGCTACCAGCGCGCCGAGGGCCGCTACCGCCTGATGCCGGGCATCATCTCCGCCCTGACCGAGCACGCCAACCCGTTCTCGATCCTCACCAAGGGCACCCTGATCCTGCGCGACCTGGACCTGCTGGTCCGGGCGGCGGAGGTGACGGACATCGGCATTTCGGTCTCCGTCGGCTTCCTCGACCCCGCGCTGTGGCGCATGGTGGAGCCGGGCACGCCCGCGCCGGAACGCCGCCTGGAGGTCGTACGCACCCTGGGCGAGCACGGCATCGGCTGCGGGGTGCTGATGGCCCCGGTCATCCCGTTCCTGAGTGACCATCCGGCTCAACTGCGCGCTACCGTACGGGAGATCGCGGCGGCCGGGGCCGCCTCCGTCACTCCCCTGGTGCTGCATCTGCGGCCCGGCGCGCGGGAGTGGTTCATGGCATGGCTCGGGCAGCACCATCCCTACCTGGTACGGCGTTACGAGCGGCTGTACGCGGAGGGCGCCTACGCGCCCAAGTGGTACCAGCGCCGGATCACCCGTCAGGTGCACGAGCTGGCCCAGGAGTACGGCATCGGGCCCAGCCGCCCGGGCCTGGCCCGCCGGATCCGCCCGGCGCAGCCGGCCGAGCCCCCGGCCGTGGCCGAACCCACCCAGCTCTCCCTCATGTGAGCACGTCCCCCGAGTGAGAGCGGTGCCCGGCCTCGGGTGAGGGCGTTTCGAGGACCTCGGTCACCCCAATCGGGTCAACTATGCCTATAACGCGTTCTTCAGAGCGCCGATTCCGGGGCGATGCGGCGGAAGATGTGACCTCGCTGTCCGCCGCCACCGCTGTCCCGGGAGGACGCATGAGAACACGCGCAGCCGTGCTGTACGCAGCCACCGCAGTGCTGGCGGGCTCGGTCACCGCTCTGCCCGCGCACGGGGCCCCGGCCGCCCCCGCCGCGCGGCTCGCCTGGAAGAAGTGCGGCACCGGCGACTATCCCACGCTCCAGTGCGCCTCCCTGAAAGTGCCGTTGGACCACGCGAAGCCGTCCGGCCGGCAGATCACGCTCGCCCTCTCCCGCGTCCCGCACACCGCAAAGACCTCGCAGGGACCGCTGTTGGTCAACCCCGGCGGGCCCGGTGGCAGCGGACTGACGCTCGCCGGGTTCGTCGCCTCCGCACTGCCCCGGAGCGTCGCCGCGCAGTACGACGTCGTCGGCTTCGACCCGCGCGGGGTGGGCCGCAGCAGCCCGGCCCTGAACCGCGCGCCGGGCCACTTCAGGACGGTGCGCCCGGACACCCTGCCCGCCACGGCCGCGCTGGAGCGGACCAACCTCGCCCGCGCCAGGTCCTTCGCCGCCGACTGCGGCCGCAAGTACGCCGGCGTGCTGCCGTACATCGACACCGTCAGCGCCGTACGCGACATGGACTCCATCCGCCGGGCGCTCGGCGCGCCGAGGATCAGCTACTTCGGCTACTCCTACGGCACCTACCTCGGCGCGGTCTACGCGAAGCTGTACCCGAACCGGGTCCGCCGCCTGGTGCTGGACTCGGTCGTCGACCCGGCCGGCGTGTGGTACGCGGACAACCTCGGCCAGGACTACGCGTTCAACGACCGCCATCGCGCGCTGATGGCCTGGATCGCCCGGTACGACTCCACGTACCACCTGGGCACGGATCCAGGGAAGATCGAGGCCGAGTGGTACGCGATGCGGGCGGCCCTGGCGAAGCAGCCGGCCGACGGCAAGGTGGGCGCCTCCGAGTTGGAGGACACCTTCATCCCCGGCGGCTACTACAACGGCTACTGGCCCTACCTCGCCGAGGCGTTCGCGGCGTACGTGCGCGAGCGGAAGACCGGGCCGCTGGTGGAGGCGTACCGGAACTTCGGCGCGGTGAACGGCTCGGGGGACAACGGCTACAGCGTCTACTCGGCGGTGCAGTGCCGTGACACGTCATGGCCGGGCAGTTGGAACCGGTGGCGCGCGGAGACGTGGGAGGTGTACGGCAAGGCGCCCTTCATGGCCTGGAACAACGCCTGGTACAACGCGCCGTGTGCGTTCTGGCCGACCGCGAAGCGCACGCCGGTGAACATCGCCAACGCCAAGCTGCCGCCGGTGCTGCTCTTCCAGGCGACGCACGACGCGGCCACGCCGTACCCCGGCGGTGTCACGGTCCACCAGCTGCTCGCCCGCTCCAGCCTGGTGGTCGAGGAGGGCGGCGGCATGGCCTTGGCCTGCTGGGCTTTCGCCGCTAAGAGTCATCACGTAATGAGGTGATGCCCACCCGATGTCCGTGCGGGGCCAGCAGGCCGGGGTGGCGTGCTTGCTCCGTTCGGCCGGCTGTTC
>NZ_JBITGJ010000014.1:0-163092 GCF_044456925.1 Streptomyces sp. NPDC050743 | reverse complement strand
CAGGGACAAGAACTCCGCCCGCGTGATGCTGGTCCGGGCAGGTTGGAACCCGGACGGTGCCGAGGGCGTAAGACCACCCGAGCCGCCGGCTCCGGTGGCGGCCTGAGCCGTAAATCCCCGCTCAGCCCTGGAGGGTGACCAATCCCCTCCCTTCAAGGGAGGGGAGCCTTCAATCTCAACTGGATCCCTCCCCCACGCGACGCACCCGGCATGCACCGCAGGCAGCGCATCCTAATGGGCCCCGCTGCGCGGCCGTCCGATCACCGCCGTATGCCCGCGCGGCCCGGACCACCCGGTCCGCCTGACCGGCTCAGTAACAGAGAGTAGCCATTGCGGTGCACACCGGAGCCGGATGTGTGGAAAAGTGGTCTCGTGACCGGCAACAGCGATCCCGCTCCTCGTCCGCTGAAGATCACCGCCCGTGGCCGTGCCGTACTCGCCGACCCCCGGATCAACCGCGGGACGGCGTTCACCGAGACCGAGCGCCGGGCCCTGGACCTCGTCGGGCTGGTCCCGCCCCACGTGCTCACCCAGGACGAGCAGGCCGAGCGCGCCTACGCCCAGTACCGGGCGCAGCCGAGCGACCTGGCCAAGAACGTCAATCTGGCCGCGCTGCACGACCGCAACGAGACGCTCTTCTACCGGGTCGTCGGCGACCACCTCGAAGAGATGCTGCCCATCGTGTACACGCCCACCGTGGGCACGGCCATCGAGCGCTACAGCCACGAGTACCGCCGCCCGCGCGGCATCTACCTCTCCGTGGACGCCCCCGATGACATCGAGTGCTCCCTGCGCGCGAGCGGTCGCGGCGCCGACGACGTCGATCTGATCGTGGCCACCGACGGCGAGGGCATCCTCGGCATCGGCGACTGGGGCGTGGGCGGCATCGACATCGCGGTCGGCAAGCTCGCCGTCTACACGGCCGCCGCCGGCATCGACCCGCGCCGCACCCTGCCGGTCATGCTCGACGTCGGCACCAACCGCAAGGAACTCCTCGACAACCCCCTCTACCTCGGCAACCGGCACCCCCGCGCCGACCGGGAGACCTACGACGCGTTCATCGACGCCTACGTCAGCGCCGCGACCGAACTCTTCCCGAACGCCCTGCTGCACTGGGAGGACTTCGGCACCGCCAACGCCCGCCGGATCCTGAACCGTTACCGGGACCGGGTCTGCACCTTCAACGACGACATCCAGGGCACGGGCGCCGTGAACCTCGCCGCCGTCCTGTCCGGCGTACGCGCCGCCGGTGTGCCCCTGCCCAAGCACCGGATCGTCGTCTTCGGCGCGGGCACCGCCGGCATCGGCGTCGCCGACCAGCTCCGGGACGCCCTGGTCGCCGAGGGGCTGTCCCCGGCCGAGGCCACCGCCCGTTTCTGGTGCGTCGACCGGTACGGGCTGCTCACCGACGGCCAGGGCGACAAGCTCCGCGACTTCCAGCAGCCCTACGCCCGCCCCGCCGACGAGGTCGCCGACTGGCGGCGCGACGACAGCCTGCCCGGCATCCCCCTCGACGAGGTGGTCCGAAGGGTCCGTCCCACCATCCTCATCGGCACCTCCGGCCAGAGCGGCGCCTTCACCGAGCCGATCGTCCGCGAGATGGCCCGGCACACCGAGCGCCCGATCATCCTGCCCATGTCCAACCCCACCCACCTCGCCGAGGCGACCCCGGCCGACCTGCTCGACTGGACGGACGGGCACGCGCTGGTGGCCACCGGCAGCCCTTTCCCGCCGGTCGAGCGGGACGGGACGACGTACGAGATCGGGCAGGCCAACAACGCCCTCGTCTTCCCCGGTCTCGGCCTCGGCGCGATCGTCGCACGGGCCTCCCGCATCACCGACCGCATGCTCCGCGCGGCGGCGGACGCGGTGGCCCGCCGGACCGGCGACAGCGACGTGGCCCGGCTGAACGCGCCGGTCCTGCCGCCCATCCGGGACCTGCGCGGCACGTCGGAGGCGGTCGCCGTGGCCGTGGTCCGCGCGGCGATGGCGGACGGCGTCGCCCGGGCCGGTCTGGACGGCGCCGACGTCGAGGCGGCGGTGCGCGCGGCGCGCTGGGAGCCGGTGTATCCGCCGGTGGAAGCGGTGTGAGGGCCCCTTCCCGGGAAGCGGGCGAAACCGGCCGCCCAAATTCATGCAAGCACGCTTGATTGTTTCTGTGTCCACTGCCATGCTCCCCCCATGGCCGACCCGACGCCCGTCATCGATGACCTGCGTGCCGAGAGCGAGGAACTCGACCTGCTCGTGGCCGAGTTGAACCCCGGGCAGTGGGCACTGCCCACCCCGGCCCCCGGCTGGACCGTCGCCCACCAGATCGCCCATCTCGCCTGGACCGACCGGTCGGCGCTGATCGCCGTCACCGACGCGGACGCCTTCCGCGCACTGGTCGGCAAGGCGCTCGCCACCCCCGACTCCTTCGTGGACGAGGGGGCGGAGGAAGGCGCCCGGCGCACGTCCGCCGAGCTGCTGGCGGCCTGGCGCGAGGGGCGCATCGCCCTCGACCGGGCCCTGCGCGAGGCCCCGCCCGGCGCCCGTTTCCCCTGGTACGGCCCGCCCATGTCGGCCGCCTCCATGGCCACCGCCCGCCTCATGGAGACCTGGGCCCACGGCCTGGACATCGCCGACGCCCTCGGTGTGGCCCGCACCCCCACCGACCGGCTCAGGCATGTGGCCCGACTCGGGGTTCGCACCCGGGACTTCGCCCACACCGTGCACGGGCTCACTCCGCCCGCGGAGGAGTTCCGCGTGGAACTCGTGGCGCCGACGGGCGAGTTGTGGGCGTACGGCCCCGAGGACGCCCCGCAGCGCGTCACCGGCCCCGCCCTCGACTTCTGCCTCCTCGTCACCCAGCGCGCCCACCGCGTGGACCTCGCCCTGAGCGCCGTCGGCCCGGACGCCGACCGCTGGCTGGACATCGCGCAGGCCTTCGCGGGTCCGTCCGGCGGCGGCCGCCCGCCGAAGGGGGCCCCGGCATGACAGTGCTGCGCATCGGCAACTTCTCCGGCTTCTACGGCGACCGCTTCGACGCCCTGCGCGAGATGCTCACCGGCGGCGAGGTCGACGTCCTCACCGGCGACTACCTCGCCGAGCTCACCATGCTGATCCTCGCCCGCGACCGGCTGAAGGATCCCGGCGCCGGTTACGCCCGCACCTTCCTGCGCCAGCTGGAGGACTGCCTCGGCCTCGCCCACGAGCGCGGAGTGAAGATCGTCACCAACGCGGGTGGACTCAATCCGGCCGGACTCGCGAATGCCGTCCGGGAGTTGGCCGGCCGCCTGGGCATCCCGGTCCGTGTCGCGCATGTCGAGGGCGACGACATCGCCGCCTCCCACCCCGGCGCGCTCGCCGCCCACGCCTACCTCGGCGGCTTCGGTATCGCCGCGTGCCTGCGGGCCGGTGCGGACATCGTCGTCACCGGACGGGTGACCGACGCGGCCCTCGTCACCGGGCCCGCCGCCGCCCACTTCGGCTGGGGCCCCACGGACCACGACCGGCTCGCGGGCGCCGTCGTCGCCGGGCATGTGCTGGAGTGCGGGACCCAGGCCACCGGCGGGAACTACGCGTTCTTCCGGGAGGGAGACGTACACCGGCCCGGCTTCCCGCTCGCCGAGGTCCACGCCGACGGCAGCAGCGTCGTCACCAAGCACCCCGGCACCGGCGGCCTGGTCGACGTCGGCACGGTCGCCGCGCAGCTGCTGTACGAGACCGGTGGCGGCCGGTACGCCGGGCCCGATGTCACCGCCCGGCTGGACACCGTACGGCTGAGCCAGGACGGGCCGGACCGAGTGCGGATCGAGGGCGTGCGGGGCGAGGCGCCACCGCCCACGCTGAAGGTCGGGCTCAACCGGCTCGGCGGCTTCCGCAACGAGGTCGTCTTCGTCCTCACCGGACTCGACATCGAGGCCAAGGCCGCGCTGGTGCGGGCGCAGCTCACCGACGCACTCGCCAAGTCGCCGCCCGACGAGGTCCGTTGGGAGCTGGTCCGCACCGACCGGGCCGACGCCGACACCGAGGAGACCGCGAGCGCCCTGCTGCGGCTCGTCGTACGGGATCCGGACGAACGGGTCGTCGGTCGGGCGCTGAGCGGGGCGGCCGTGGAGCTGGCGCTGGCCAGTTACCCGGGCTTCCATGTGCTCTCCCCACCGGGGAAGGGCTCGCCTTATGGGGTCTTCGAGGATGTGTACGTCCCCCATGGTGCCGTCGCCCATCTGGCCGTCCTCCACGACGGACGCCGTATCCCTGTGCCGGTGCCCCAGGACACTCAGCCCCTGGACGACGTACCAGCCCCACCGCTCCCTGACCCCCTCCCGCCCGGTCCGACCCGTCGCGCAGCCCTCGGGCTGGTCGCCGGGGCCCGCAGCGGGGACAAGGGCGGGAACGCCAACGTCGGCGTCTGGGCCCGCAGCGACGAGGCCTGGCGGTGGCTCGCGCACGAGCTGACCGCCGAAAGGTTCCGGCAGCTGATCCCCGAGAGCCGGGACCTGCCCGTCACCCGGCACCTGCTGCCGAATCTCCGCGCCCTGAACTTCGTCGTGGCGGGCATCCTCGGCGCGGGCGTCGCCGCGCGGGCCCGCTTCGACCCGCAGGCCAAGGCCCTCGGCGAATGGCTGCGCTCCCGCCACCTGGACATCCCGGAGGCCCTGCTGTGACCGTCCTGACCTCGGCCCTGGACCCGGCCGGTCCCGACTACCGGGCCAACCGCGAGGCCATGCTCGCCAAGCTCGCCGCACTCGACGCCGAGCACGCCAAGGCGCTCGCGGGCGGCGGCGAGAAGTACATCCAGCGGCACCGCAAGCGGGGCAAGCTGCTCGCGCGCGAGCGGATCGAGCTGCTGCTCGATCCGGACACGCCCTTCCTGGAGCTGTCCCCGCTGGCCGCCTGGGGCAGTGACTACACCGTCGGCGCCTCGCTGGTCACCGGCATCGGCGTGGTCGAGGGCGTGGAGTGCCTGATCACCGCCAACGACCCGACCGTGCGCGGCGGCGCGAGCAACCCGTGGAGCCTGAAGAAGGCCCTGCGGGCGAACGACATCGCGCTCGCCAACCGGCTGCCCTGCATCTCCCTGGTGGAGTCGGGCGGCGCCGACCTGCCCTCCCAGAAGGAGATCTTCATCCCCGGCGGCGCCATCTTCCGCGACCTCACCCGGCTCTCCGCCGCCGGCATCCCGACCATCGCGGTCGTCTTCGGCAACTCCACCGCCGGCGGCGCCTACATCCCGGGCATGTCCGACCACGTGATCATGGTCAAGGAGCGGGCGAAGGTCTTCCTCGGCGGGCCGCCGCTGGTGAAGATGGCCACCGGCGAGGAGAGCGACGACGAGTCCCTGGGCGGCGCCGAGATGCACGCGCGCGTGTCGGGCCTCGCCGACTACTTCGCCGTGGACGAGCCGGACGCCTTGCGGCAGGCCCGCCGTGTGGTGGCCCGGCTGGGCCACCGCAAGGCGTACCCGGATCCCGGCCCCGCCGAGCCTCCCAAGTACGACCCGGAGGAACTGCTGGGCATCGTCCCGGGCGACCTCAAGATCCCCTTCGACCCGCGCGAGGTCATCGCCCGGATCGTCGACGCCTCCGACTTCGACGAGTTCAAGCCGCTCTACGGGACCAGCCTGGTCACCGGCTGGGCGGCCCTGCACGGCTACCCGGTGGGGGTGCTCGCCAACGCCCAGGGCGTGCTCTTCAGCGCCGAGTCGCAGAAGGCCGCCCAGTTCATCCAGCTCGCCAACCAGCGCGACATCCCGCTGCTCTTCCTGCACAACACCACCGGTTACATGGTCGGCAGGGAGTACGAGCAGGGCGGGATCATCAAGCACGGCTCGATGATGATCAACGCGGTCAGCAACAGCAGGGTCCCGCACCTGTCCGTGCTCATGGGGGCGTCGTACGGCGCCGGGCACTACGGCATGTGCGGGCGGGCCTACGACCCCCGCTTCCTGTTCGCCTGGCCGAGCGCCAAGTCCGCCGTCATGGGCCCGCAGCAGCTCGCCGGCGTGCTGTCGATCGTCGCCCGCCAGTCGGCGGCGGCGAAGGGACAGCCGTATGACGAGGACGCGGACGCCGCTCTGCGCGCCATGGTGGAGCAGCAGATCGAGTCCGAGTCGCTGCCGATGTTCCTGTCCGGGCGGCTGTACGACGACGGCGTCATCGACCCGCGCGACACCCGCACCGTCCTCGGCCTGTGCCTGTCCGCCCTCCACACGGCGCCCTACGAGGGCGTGCGCGGCGGCTTCGGCGTCTTCCGGATGTGAGGCATCACGTGATTACGACACTGCTCGTCGCCAACCGGGGCGAGATCGCCTGCCGGATCTTCCGCACCTGCCGTGAGCTGGGGATCCGGACGGTCGCCGTGCACTCGGACGCCGACGAGAACGCGCTCCACGCGCGCGTGGCCGACACGGCGGTACGGCTGCCGGGCGCGGCGCCCGCCGAGACGTATCTGCGCGGCGACCTGCTCGTGAAGGCGGCCCTCGCCGCGGGCGCGGACGCCGTGCACCCCGGCTACGGCTTCCTCTCCGAGAACCCCGACTTCGCCCGCGCCGTCCTCGACGCCGGCCTGACCTGGATCGGCCCCTCCCCGGAGGCCATCGAGGCGATGGCGTCCAAGACTCGCGCCAAGGAACTGATGGGCCTCACGCCCCTGCAGGAGGTCACCGAGGCCGACCTGCCGGTGCTGGTGAAGGCGGCCGCCGGCGGCGGGGGGCGCGGGATGCGGATCGTGCGCCGCCTGGAGGAGCTGAGCGCCGCCCTGGAGGCCGCGCGCGCCGAGGCCGCGAGCGCCTTCGGCGACGGCGAGGTGTTCATCGAGCCCTACCTGGAGCACGGCCGCCACGTCGAGGTCCAGATCCTCGCCGACACCCACGGCACGATCCGGCCCCTCGGCACCCGCGACTGCTCCCTGCAGCGCCGCCACCAGAAGGTCGTCGAGGAGGCCCCGGCGCCCGGCCTGTCCGAGCAGCTCACGGAGGACCTGTACGCGCTGGCCGTACAGGCCGCGTCCGCCGTCGCCTACACCGGCGCCGGCACCGTCGAGTTCCTCGTCGCCGACGGCCGCGCGCACTTCCTGGAGATGAACACCCGCCTCCAGGTCGAACACCCCGTGACCGAGGCGGTGTTCGGCATCGACCTGGTCGCCGAGCAGATCCGCATCGCGGAGGGCGGGGCCCTGGAAAAAGACCCGCCACGCGCGCGTGGCCACGCCGTCGAGGCCCGCCTGTACGCCGAGGACCCCGCCCACGACTGGGCCCCGCAGACCGGCACCCTGCACCACCTCGCCGTACCGGACGGGGTCCGCCTGGACACCGGCTACACCGACGGCGACACCATCGGCGTCCACTACGACCCGATGCTCGCCAAGGTCGTCGCCCACGCGCCCACCCGCGCGGAGGCCATCCGCCGGCTCGCGGGCGCGCTGGAGCGGGCCGATCTGCACGGCCCGCTCACCAACCGGGACCTCCTCGTGCGTTCCCTGCGCCACGAGGAGTTCACGAGCGGCCGCATGGACACCGGCTTCTACGACCGCCACCTGCCCGCCCTGGCCACCCCGGCGCCCGACCCGTACGCCCCCCTGGCCGCCGCCCTCGCCGACGCCCACGGCCGCTCCCGCTTCGGCGGCTGGCGCAACGTTCCCTCACAGCCGCAGGTGAAGCGGTACGCGGTCGCGGGGGAGGAGCACGAGGTCCGCTACCGGCACGCGAGGGACGGCCTCGCGGCCGAGGGAGTGCGGGTCGTGCACGCCGACGCGCGCGTGGTCGTACTCGAAGTGGACGGCGTGGAACGGAAGTACACCGTCGCCCGCTACGGCGACGAGGTCTACGTGGGTGCCACCCGCCTCACCGCCCTGCCCCGCTTCCCCGACCCCACCGCCCAGCTCGCACCGGGTTCCCTGCTGGCACCGATGCCGGGCACGGTCGTCCGCGTCGCCGAGGGCCTTCAGGAGGGGGCGGCCGTCCAGGCGGGCCAGCCGCTGATCTGGCTGGAGGCGATGAAGATGCAGCACCGGATCTCGGCGCCGGTCACGGGAACGCTGACCGCGCTGCACGCCAGGACCGGCCGGCAGGTGGAACCAGGAACCCTGCTCGCCGTAGTGCAGGAAACCTCTTCTTAGGAGCCTCATGTCTCCCGTCATCGAAACCGAAGAGCACAAAGCCCTCCGCTCGGCGGTGGCCGCCCTCGGCAAACGCTACGGCCGCGACTACCTCGTCCAGGCCGTCGCCGCGGGCAAACCCCCCACCGAACTGTGGACCGAGGCCGGAAAGCTCGGCTACCTCGGCGTCAACCTCCCCGAGGAGTACGGCGGCGGCGGTGGCGGCATCGCCGAACTCTCCATAGTCCTCGAAGAGCTGGGAGCAGCGGGCTGCCCCCTGCTCATGCTGGTGGTCTCGCCCGCCATCTGCGGCACCGTGATCTCCCGCTTCGGCACCGAGGCCCAAAAGCAGCGGTGGCTCCCGGGAATCGCCGACGGCACCCGCCTCATGGCCTTCGGCATCACCGAACCCGACGCCGGCTCCAACAGCCACCGCATCACCACCACCGCCCGCAAGGACGGCACCGACTGGCTGCTGACCGGCCGCAAGGTCTTCATCTCCGGCGTCGACATCGCGGACGCCGTCCTGATCGTCGGCCGTACCGAGGACGCCCGCACCGGACGCCTCAAGCCCTGCCTGTTCATCGTCCCGACGGACGCCGAGGGCTTCGAAAGGCGCCCGATCGACATGGAACTGGGCGCCGCCGAGAAGCAGTTCGAGCTGGTCCTGGACGACGTACGGCTGCCCGCCGACGCACTCGTCGGCGACGAGGACGCCGGACTGCTGCAACTGTTCGCCGGGCTGAACCCCGAGCGGATCATGACCGCCGCCTTCGCCATCGGAATGGGCCGCTACGCCCTGGCCAAGGCCGTCGAGTACGCCCGCGACCGTACCGTCTGGAAGTCCCCGATCGGCGCCCACCAGGCCATCGCCCACCCCCTGGCGCAGGCCCACATCGACCTGGAACTGGCCCGGCTGATGATGCAGAAGGCGGCCCACCTCTACGACACCGGCGACGACATCGGCGCGGGCGAGGCCGCCAACATGGCCAAGTACGCGGCCGGGGAGGCCTGCGTGAAGGCCGTCGACCAGGCCGTGCACACCCTCGGCGGCAACGGGCTCACCCGCGAGTTCGGACTCGCCTCGCTGATAACGGCCGCGCGCGTGGCTCGTATTGCCCCGGTGAGCCGGGAGATGATTCTCAACTACGTCTCTCACCAGACCCTGGGCCTGCCCAAGTCGTACTAGGCGACCGCGCCGACCGTCCTGGAGGAACCGTGTTCCGCAGCGAGTACGCAGACGTTCCGCCCGTAACACTCCCGATCCACGAGGCCGTCCTGGGACGTGCCGCCGAGTTCGGCGAGCACCCCGCGCTCATCGACGGCACGGACGGCACCACACTCACGTACCAGCAGGTGGACCGGTTCCACCGGCGCGTCGCCGCCGGACTCGCTGACGCGGGCGTCGGCAAGGGCGACGTCCTCGCCCTGCACAGCCCCAACACCATCGCCTTCCCGACCGCCTTCTACGCCGCCACGCGCGCGGGTGCCTCCGTCACCACGGTGCACCCGCTCGCCACGCCCGAGGAGTTCGCCAAGCAGCTCGGCGACAGCAGGGCACGCTGGATCGTCACCGTCTCACCCCTGCTGGAGACTGCCCGCCGCGCCGCCGAACTCGCGGGCGGCATACGGGAGATATTCGTCTGCGACAGCGCGCCCGGCCACCGCTCCCTCACCGACATGCTCGCCACCGCCGCCCCCGAACCGGAGATCGCGTTCGACCCGGCCGAGGACGTCGCCGCGCTGCCGTACTCCTCCGGCACCACCGGCATCCCCAAAGGCGTGATGCTCACCCACCGCCAGATCGCCACCAACCTCGCCCAGCTGGCGCCCGCCGTACCGGCCGCCCCCGGCGACCGCATCCTCGCCGTACTGCCGTTCTTCCACATCTACGGCCTCACCGCCCTGATGAACGCGCCCCTGCGCCAGGGCGCCACGGTCGTCGTCCTGCCCCGCTTCGACCTGGAGACCTTCCTCGCAGCCATCGAGAAGCACCGCATCACCGGCCTGTACGTCGCCCCGCCGATCGTCCTCGCCCTCGCCAAGCACCCGGCGGTCGCCCGCTACGACCTCTCCGGCCTGAAGTACGTCATCAGCGCCGCCGCCCCGCTGGACGCCCAGCTCGCCCGCGCCTGCTCGCAGCGCCTCGGCCTGCCCCCGATCGGCCAGGCCTACGGCATGACCGAACTGTCCCCCGGCACCCACGTCGTCCCCCTCGACCGGCTGCACGACGCCCCCGCCGGCACCGTCGGCAGGCTCATCGCCGGCACCGAGATGCGGATCGTCTCCCTGGACGACCCCGACAAGGACCTCGGCACCGGCGAGAGCGGCGAGATCCTGATCCGCGGCCCCCAGGTGATGAAGGGCTACCTCGGCCGCCCCGACGCCACCGCCGCGATGATCGATGCCGACGGCTGGCTGCACACCGGAGACGTCGGGCACACCGACGAGGACGGCTGGCTGTACGTCGTGGACCGGGTCAAGGAACTCATCAAGTACAAGGGCTTCCAGGTGGCCCCCGCCGAACTGGAGGCCCTGCTGCTCACCCACCCACGCATCGCCGACGCCGCCGTCATCGGCACCTACGACGGCGACGGCAACGAGGTCCCGCACGCCTTCGTCGTCCGCCGCGCCGACACCGCCGGCGAACCGACCGAGAACGAGATCATGCGGTACGTCGCCGAACGCGTGGCCCCCTACAAACGCGTGCGCCGGGTCACCTTCATCGACGCCGTCCCCCGCGCCGCCTCCGGCAAGATCCTGCGCCGGGAACTGAGGGAGCTGCCGTGACATCGATCAGCCGCACGCGCGCGCGTGCCGTCGAAACCCTCAGCCTCGATGCCACCGACACCCGCAACGCCCTCTCGGCCGCCCTCGTCTCCGACCTCGCCGCCGCCCTCACCGACTGCGGCGAGGACCCCGGCGTACGCGCCGTCGTCCTCACCCACACCGGCTCCACCTTCTGCGCCGGCGCCGACCTGCGCGACCCGCCCGACCCCGACGCCCTGGTCGCCCTGCTCCGGCAGATCGTGGAACTGCCCAAGCCGGTCGTCGCCCGCGTCACCGGCCACGTCCGCGCCGGCGGCCTCGGCCTGCTCGCCGCCTGCGACATCGCCGCCGCCTCCACCACGGCCACCTTCGCCTTCACCGAGGTCCGCATCGGCGTCGCCCCCGCGGTGATCTCCCTGCCGGTCATCCCGCGCACCGACCCCCGTGCCCTCGCCCGCCACTACCTCACCGGCGAGCGCTTCGACCCGGCTCAGGCCGTACGCCTCGGCCTGCTGACGACGACCGCCGACGACGTCGACGACGCCCTCGCCCCCATCCTCGACGGCCTGCGCCGCTCCTCCCCGCAGGCCCTGACCGAGACGAAACAGCTGCTCACGGCTAGGGTGCTGGAAACATTCGACCGGGACGCGGCGGCGCTGACCGCGCTCTCGGCCCGGCTGTTCTCCTCCGACCAGGCCCGGGAGGGGATGACGGCCTTCCTGGAAAGACGGGACGCGGCATGGGTGGTGTGACCGGATGAGCACGACGGCGGAACGCGACGGCGTGGCCCGGCAGGACCCGAACCCCAAGCCGGACCGCAGCCCCAAACAGGACCGCAGCCGGGCCACCCGGCAGCGGCTCCTGGAGGCCGCCGTGGCCTGCCTGGCCGAACACGGCTGGGCGGGCTCCACCGTCGCCGTCGTGGCCGAACGCGCCGGCGTCTCCCGCGGCGCCGCCCAGCACCACTTCCCGACCCGCGAGGACCTCTTCACGGCCGCCGTCGAATACGTCGCCGAAGAACGCTCCACCGCCCTGCGGGAACTCTTCCCGGCCGGCCCCGCCGACCGCCGCGCCGTCGTCGCCGCCCTCGTCGACCTCTACACCGGCCCCCTCTTCCGCGCCGCCCTGCACCTGTGGGTCGCCGCCTCCAACGAGGACCAGCTGCGCACCCGCGTGACCGAACTGGAGGCCCGCGTCGGCCGCGAGACCCACCGCATCGCCGTCGACCTCCTCGGCGCAGACGAGAGGCGCCCCGGCGTCCGCGAAACCGTCCAGGGCCTCCTCGACATGGCCCGCGGCCTCGGTCTCGCCAACCTCCTCACCGACGACACCGCCCGCCGCGCACGGGTCGTCGCCCAGTGGGCCGACCTGCTCGAACAGGCCCTCGGCTGAGCCGTTGTCAGTGGCGGCGGCTACGGTTGCGGGCATGGGGGACCACTTTCAGACCATCGTCGACCTGGACGCCACCGCCGCCGAGGCACCGCGGCTCGCCGAGCACGTCCTCGACCGGCTCGTGACCGAGGGCATCGTGCTGGCCGAGCGCACCGACCGCTCCTTCGGCCACCACCTGCCCGGCCCGCACTGGCACCGGGCGGTCGACCCGGCAGACGCCGACTGGAAACCGTCCGACGGCCTGACCGTGTACACCGGGCGCACGATCTTCCACGGCGGCCAAGGCGAGCCCGAGTGGGTCCGCTGCCCCCGCTGCACGACCACCACCCGCCTCTACACCGACGAGTACGACCGAATAGACGCGGCCTGGGAGCCGTACGGCACGGCCATGGACCGCTGGCACGCGACCGGAGCGGCCGACGTCACCTGCCCCGCCTGCGCCACCCCGGTCCCGCTCCCGGACTGGACCTGGGCCCACGACTACTTCGCCTTCGCCCACCTGGGCTTCGAGTTCTGGAACTGGCCCGAGTTCGGCGAGGACTTCCGCACCCTGCTCGCCGATGCGCTGGGCGGCCACCGCACCGTGTGCGTGTGGGGCAAGTTCTGACCGGGTGAGCCGGGCCACACCCGTATCCGGCACAGGGCAGTACTCTTGGCCCATGCTTCCGATGCTCGTCCGCCGCCGCCACGTGGACTACGTGCGCGTCACGAGCATGGGCTGTCGGCGCCTGCCCGCCTGATCCAGCCCCCTCCTCACTTCTTTTTCCGGTCCTTTTCCGGCACCCGGGGGCCGTCACACCCCTCGGCGGCCACCGTGCCCCGTACACCCGCGGACGCACCATGACCACGCACACCGAGACGGCGACCCCGTCCTACGACCAGCTCCCCATCATCGACCTGTCGGCCGCCGACCGCGGCCCCCAGGCCCGCGCCGAGCTCCACGCCCAGCTGCACAGCGCCGCCCACGACGTCGGCTTCTTCCAGCTCGTCGGACACGGCGTCACCCAGGCCGAGACCGACGCGCTGCTCACCGCCATGCGCGCCTTCTTCGCCCTCCCCGAGGCCGACCGGCTCGCCCTCGACAACGTGCACTCCCCGCACTTCCGCGGCTACACCCGCACCGGCGACGAACGCACCGCCGGCGCCCGCGACTGGCGCGACCAGCTCGACATAGGCGCCGAACGCCCCGCCCGCGTCCCCGCCCCCGGCGAACCCCCGTACTGGTGGCTCCAGGGCCCCAACCAGTGGCCCACCGCCCTCCCCGAACTGCGCACCGCCGCCCTGGCCTGGATCGACAGGCTCAGCGCAGTGGCGAACCGCCTCCTGCACGAACTCCTGACGGCGATCGGCGCCCCCGCCGACTTCTACGACCCGGTCTTCGGCACCCACGCCCACCCGCATCTCAAGCTCGTCCGCTACCCCGGCAGCGCCGACGACGGCACCGACCAGGGCGTCGGCGCCCACAAGGACTACGGCTTCCTGACCCTGCTCCTGCAGGACACCGTCGGCGGCCTCCAGGTCCAGCGCGAGGACGGCCTCTTCCACGACGTCCCGCCCATCGAGGGCGCCTTCGTCGTCAACCTCGGCGAACTCCTGGAAGTCGCCACCAACGGCTACCTGATCGCCACCAACCACCGCGTGGTCAGCCCGCCCGGAGCCACACAACGCTTCTCCGTGCCGTTCTTCTACAACCCCCGCCTGGACGCCAAGGTCGAGCCGCTGCCCTTCCCGCACGCCTCCGAGGCCCCCGGCATCACCACCGACCCGGCGAACCCCCTGTACGCCGAGTACGGCTACAACGAACTCAAGGGCAAGCTGAGGGCACACCCGCTGGTGGCGCAGCGGCACCATGCGGATCTGCTGACCCCTGCATGAAAAAACCGGGCCCGAAGGGCCCGGTTTTCAGGGGCGCGGGCAACCACGGCAGACCCGCGGTCGCCCGCGCCCCTGAGCCCCTCTCTCAGCGGGCGATCTCTTCGTACCCCTCGATGTCCTCCGGCCGACGCGGCCCGGGACCCACATACCGAGCCGACGGCCGCACCAGCCGCCCCGTCCGCTTCTGCTCGAGAATGTGCGCCGACCACCCGGCGGTCCGGGCACACGTGAACATCGACGTGAACATGTGCGCCGGTACCTCGGCGAAGTCCAGCACGATGGCCGCCCAGAACTCCACGTTGGTGGCGAGCACCCGGTCGGGCCGGCGATTGTGCAGCTCCTCCAGCGCGGCCTTCTCCAAAGCCTCGGCGACCTCGAACCGCGGCGCCCCCAGCTCCCGCGCCGTACGCCGCAGCACCCGCGCCCGCGGATCCTCCGCCCGGTACACCCGGTGCCCGAACCCCATCAGCCGCTCACCCCGGTCCAGGGCCTGCCGGACGTACGCCTCCGCGTCCCCCGTCCGCTCGATCTCCTCGATCATCCCGAGCACCCGAGAGGGGGCACCCCCGTGCAACGGGCCGGACATCGCCCCGACCGCCCCCGACAGCGCGGCCGCGACATCGGCCCCGGTGGAGGCGATGACCCGCGCGGTGAACGTCGAGGCGTTCATCCCGTGCTCGGCCGCGGACGTCCAATAGGCGTCCACCGCGGCGACATGCTTGGGATCCGGCTCCCCCCGCCACCGGATCATGAACCGCTCCACCACCGACTTCGCCTTGTCGATCTCCCGCTGCGGCACCATCGGCAGCGTCTGCCCACGCGCCGACTGGGCCACGTACGACAGCGCCATCACGGCGGCCCGCGCGAGGTCCTCACGCGCCCGCCGCTCGTCGATGTCGAGCAACGGCTTCAGCCCCCACACCGGCGCCAGCATCGCGAGCGCCGACTGCACATCCACCCGGATGTCACCGGAGTGCACCGGGATCGGGAACGGCTCGGCGGGCGGCAGCCCCGGATTGAAGGCCCCGTCGACCAGCAGCCCCCACACGTTCCCGAACGAGACATGACCGACCAGATCCTCGATGTCGACGCCCCGGTAGCGCAGGGCGCCCCCCTCCTTGTCCGGTTCGGCGATCTCCGTCTCGAACGCGACGACTCCCTCGAGTCCGGGTACGAAATCGGACATCAGGCGGCTCCTCGTGAAGTGTCGGCGGCGGTCACCCCGGTGATGCCCCGATCGGCCGGTGGTCACCCAAACCGCAAGGGAACCTGCACGATAACTCCCAGTGCCACGGTTGGGGAGTCTGTACGACACTGAGTGCCAGTGGCGTTCGATACGGCAAGATGACCGCGTGACCGACCGCGACCCGCTCCTGGATCCCGTCCTCGACCCCGCCGCCATGCGCAAGCAGTACCGGGCGGAGGGACTCGCCGAACAGGACCTCGCCGCGCACCCCATGGACCAGTTCGCCCGCTGGTTCGAGGACGCCGCCCGGGCGGCCCTGCACGGCACCATCTACGAGCCCAACGCGATGGTCGTCTCCACGGTGGACGCGGCGGGCCGCCCCAGCTCGCGCACGGTCCTGATGAAGCAGTTCGACACCGAGGGCTTCGTCTTCTTCACCAACTACGGCTCCCGCAAGGCCCACGACCTCGCCGAGAACCCGCACATCTCCCTGCTCTTCCCCTGGCACCCGCTGGCCCGCCAGGTCATCGTCACTGGCACCGCCCACCGCACCGGCCGCGACCAGACCGCCGCCTACTTCCGCACCCGCCCGCACGGCTCCCAGCTGGGCGCCTGGGCCAGCGCCCAGTCCTCGGTGATCGCCTCCCGCACCGAACTGGACGCCGCCTACGCCGAACTGCAGGCCCGCTACCCCGAGGACGAACAAGTCCCGGTCCCCCCGCACTGGGGCGGCTTCCGCATCACCCCGGAGACCATCGAGTTCTGGCAGGGCCGGCACGACCGCCTCCACGACCGCCTGCGCTACGTCGCCCAGCCGGGCGGCGGCTGGCAGGTCGAGCGCCTCGCCCCCTGAGAGCACGGGCGCCCCGTGAACGCAGACGACCCGCGGGCTGGGTTCCTCTGAGAGGAGCCGGCCGGACGTACCGGCAGCCCGCGGGTCGGGTGACTGCGTTGGATTTGGCCAGCTGCGTGTTTCGCACACACGCTGGTCCGGCACCGCACTTGGTGTGGTGGCGAGCCGCTAGCCCGCAGCCACCTCGCGCGTCCGGGTTTCACTCATTTACCCGATCACCTCCCTTCCACGTAAGGCACAGCCTAGGAAGCGGTCGGGGAGGGCTCAAGTGTTTTTCCGATGCGCCGCCGGCGGAGACGGAGATCCGGGTTCCCGAGATCGCACCGGCCGGCTGTCCCGAACGCGTGACCGGCCCGGATGGCAGGCGGCCGTATTGACACCGCGCTGGTCCAGACCGCACGGTGATCCGCGACACAGACGCTGCGAAGGGGCACCGCATGAGCGACGGCACGCCTGCCGACCTGTTCTTCGACGCCGCCATCGGCCTGCTGCAACGGGTCCGCGAGGAGGAGGCCGAGTCGATCGCCGCCGCCGGCAACCTGCTCGCCGACACCGTCGCCGCCGGCGGCCGCCTGTTCGCCTTCGGCGCCGGGCACTCCTCCCTGGCCGCCCAGGACGTCGTCTACCGCGCCGGCGGCCTCGCCCTGATGAACCTGCTCGCCGTCCCCGGCGTCGTCGGCGTCGACGTCACCCCGGCCACCCTCGGCTCCGCCCTCGAACGCGTCGACGGCCTCGCCGGTGCCGTCCTCGACACCTCACCGGTCCGCTCCGGCGACGCCCTGGTGATCATCTCCCTCTCCGGCCGCAACGCCCTGCCCGTGGAGATGGCAGTGAACGCCCGCGGCCTCGGCCTGAAGGTCATCGGTGTCACCTCGGTCGCGTACGCCTCGCAGACCACGTCCCGGCACTCCTCCGGCACCTTCCTGAAGGACCACTGCGACATCGTCCTGGACTCGAAGATCGCCGTCGGGGACGCGGAGCTCACCCTGGACACCATCCCGGCGCCCTTCGCCCCCGCCTCCACGGTCGTCACCGCCGCCCTGATGCAGGCCGTCATGGCGACCGCCGCCGCCGCCCTCGCCGACCGGGGCATCGAACCCCCGCTCCTGCGCTCCGGCAACGTCGACGGCGGCCACGAGTGGAACCGCCGCGTGATGCGGGAGTACGGCGACCGGATCTTCTACCGGCACTGAGCCCACCGGCGAGCCGCGGCGGGAGGGGCTACTTCTCCCGCACCGCGTCCGCCAGGTCCAGCGCCGCCGCGATGCGGACCGCCACGTCCTCGGCGTAGGCCGTGTCGGACCGCTCGAAGCGGCTGCGGCCGGAGCCGCGCAGGAAGGTCACCACGCCCAGCGTCCGCCCCCGGCTGCGCAGCACCGCGCACAGGGCGTGCACCGCGTCGCCGGGCCACTGCCGGGCCAGCGCCCACTCCCGCGCCCGCTGTTCCGGGACCGATCCGGCGTCCGCGCGTACCGCCCCGGCCCGCTCCACGCACTGCAGCGCCGGATGGCCCGGCTCGTAGCGCACGGGCAGCCCGGCCGCGCCGGTGAGCAGGCTCGGTCCCGGCGCTCCGGCGGGCGTCGCGGCGAGCCGTACCAGTCGTACGGCCGTCCCCTCGCCCTCGGGACCCTGGGAATCCTCCGAGCGCGGGGAAGGCACCATACGGTCGATCAACGCGTGGTCGGCGAAGCCGGCGAGGGCGAAGTCCAGGTGGACGGTGGCCGCCTCGGCCGGGTCCTCGCACTCGGCGGCGGCACGCGCGGCCCGGTGCAGTTGGTTGGAGCGGAAGCGCAGCAGGGCCGCCTCCTGCTCGCCCTGTTTGGCCTCGGTGACGTCCTGGAACAGCCAGCCGACGCCGAGCGGCACGGGTTCCTCCGCGAGCGGCGAGGACAGCCGTACGAAGCCGTTGCGCCAGCAGCGCCGCTTCTCGCTCCCCTGGGTGCGCACGGTCACCCACATCTCGGCGGGCGCGGGCGGCGCGCCTTCGGCCAGCACATGGGTCAACGCGGCCTCCAGTTCCTCCACCCCCTGCGCGAGCAGTTCGCCGAGCGGCCGGCCCAGCGCGGAGGTGCGCCCGATGCCGAGCGCGCGGGCCGCGTGCGCGTTGACGACGGCGGGCCGCAGGTCGGCGTCGATGAGCACGACTCCCCAGGCGGCGTCCTCGAACAGCGCCTCGCTCAGCGCGATCGACCGCTCCAGGTCGATCTGGGTGTGCACCTCGCTGAACGCGCAGTAGACCCCCGCGGGTTTGCCGTCGGGCCCGCGTACGGCGGCGGACTGGGTCCGTACGAGCACCCGCCCGCCGTCCTTCGTGACCAGCGCGAACTCGTGCACCTGCCGCCCGGGCGCCTGCATCACCGACATCAGCCGGGTCTGCACCTCCTCGGCGTCGGCGCTGCGCACCGCCCATCCGGCGAACCCGTGCCGCCCCACGGCCTCGGCGGCCGTCCAGCCGAGGATGCGCTCGGCCTCCCGGTTCCAGTGCGTGACGACCCCGTCGGCGTCGAAGGCGCACAAGGCCGCGTCCATGCCGTCGAGCAGTGCGGCGAGCAGATCGGATCCGCCTGACTCACCGGGCTCGTCCGGCCCGAGTGCGTCGGTGGTCCCACTCCGCCGGGAAGCACTCACCTGGACCCCCTGGAGGCTGCGTCGGCGCGCTGACGGCGCACGGTTCGCTCACTGGGCTTCATCTAACTGGAACGTGACTCAGCCCACATCCTGTTCCCGCAAGATTGGCCCCACAAGATTGAGCGCCCCAAGGGGTGCGGGGAACTGCGCGACCAGCGGCCCGCGGACCCGTACCCGGCAGCGGCCCCGGACTCCCCGGTGGCCGCCCGTTTTCCCGGGGGCCCCCGCTTGTCAGTCGGATCCGGCAGAATTGGTGCCAGGGCCAGCGCACGCGCCGGGCTGCCGGCAGAGGTAATCGAGGGGCACGTATGTCCGGACTGATCGACACCACGGAGATGTATCTCCGCACCATCCTCGAACTCGAAGAGGAAGGCGTCGTCCCCATGCGCGCCCGCATCGCGGAGCGGCTGGACCAGAGTGGGCCGACGGTGAGCCAGACGGTGGCGCGTATGGAGCGCGACGGGCTCGTCTCCGTCGCCAGCGACCGGCATCTGGAGCTGACCGACGAGGGGCGCAGGCTCGCCACGCGCGTGATGCGCAAGCACCGGCTGGCCGAGTGTCTCCTCGTCGATGTGATCGGCCTGGAGTGGGAGCAGGTGCACGCGGAGGCCTGCCGCTGGGAGCACGTGATGAGCGAGGCCGTCGAGCGGCGCGTGCTGGAGCTGCTGCGGCACCCGACCGAGTCGCCGTACGGCAATCCGATCCCGGGCCTGGAGGAGCTGGGCGAGAAGGACGGTGCCGATCCGTTCCTGGACGAGGGCATGGTCTCGCTGGCCGACCTGGACGCGGGCACGGACGGCAAGACGGTCGTCGTCCGCCGTATCGGGGAGCCGATCCAGACGGACGCGCAGCTGATGTACACGCTGCGGCGCGCGGGTGTGCAGCCCGGGTCCGTGGTGAGTGTGACGGAGTCGGCGGGCGGTGTGCTGGTGGGCAGCGGCGGCGAGGCGGCCGAGCTGGAGGCGGACGTCGCCTCGCATGTGTTCGTGGCCAAGCGCTGAGCGGGAGAGGGCCCCGGCGCCTTGCGGCGCCGGGGCCTGTCCTCCCCTGTGCTGACCCGGAGCCCCGAGCTCTCAGGGTCATTCCCCTCGGACCGTTTTTCCCCGAGCGGTCCGCCTCCCGCAGAAGTGATCCCCTCGGTGGCGGCGATCATTCCTTCAGGGGTGTCACTCGAATGAGGGGTGTTGTCCGCAGATACGCATTTTTCGAATAAGTATTCGATAGTCTGCGGCGGCAGGACGACCACGACGGCGAGCGCGACGACAAGCACGACGACAAGCACGACAGCGACAGCAGCGAGTACGAGCGAGTACGGCAGTACACCGGTACGAGGCAGGCGGAGCTGGGGGGTGCCAGGCCGATGGCACGGCGTATCGACGTGACGGGAGCGGGTGGGGTGCGCCTCGCCGCCTGGGAGTTCGCCGACCCTCCCAAGACGGGACTCGATCCGGACGACCGGACGGGCGGCCGGGCGGGCGGCCGGGCGGACGCGCCGCCAGGTCCGACGCCCGGCGCCGCGGGCGTGCTGTTACTTCACGGCCTGATGGGCCGTGCCTCCCACTGGGCCTCCACCGCCCGCTGGCTCGCCGCACGCCACCGTGCCGTCGCCCTCGACCAGCGCGGACACGGCCAGAGCGAGAAGCCCCCACAGGCCGCCTACACCCGCGAGGCCTATGTCGAGGACGCCGAGGCCGCCCTCGAACAGCTCGGCCTCGCCCCCGCGCTCCTGATCGGCCACGCCATGGGCGCGCTGACCGCCTGGCAGCTCGCCGCGAAGCGCCCCGAACTGGTCCGGGGCCTGATCATCTGCGACATGCGGGCCTCCGCCCTGGGCGCCGCCTCGCAGCGGGAGTGGGCGGACTGGTTCAGGGCCTGGCCCGTCCCCTTCGCCACGCTGGCCGACGTGCGCAAGTGGTTCGGTGAGGACGATCCCTGGGTGGAGCGGCCGAATCCGGCGCGTGGTGAGTTCTACGCCGAGGTGATGCACGAGGGCGCCGACGGCTGGCGACCGGTGTTCGAGCCGGAGCAGATGCTCCGGTCCCGGGAGACCTGGGTGTACGACGCGCACTGGGAGGAACTGGCCCAGGTGCGGTGCCCGACGCTGGTGGTGCGTGGCGTGGACGGGGAGCTGGGGCGGGCGGAGGCGCAGGAGATGGTGCGGGTGCTGCCGGCCGGGGAGTACGCGGAGGTCTCCGATGCCGGGCACCTTGCGCACTACGACATGCCGGGGGCCTGGCGAGGAGCCGTCCAGCCGTTTCTTGATCGGGTCCTCGGGGACTGAGGAGTTGCTCTACCCCTTGCTGACAGCCGTGAGGATCTCCGGCAGCCGCCCTGCCGTCCTCGGAGCCGCCAGGCGCAGGCCCAGCCAGGTCAGCGTCGCGCCGTACGCCGCCCCCACCGGCAGCAGCAGCCACCGCCAGTCCTCCCCGCCCGCGCTCACGTGGAGCCAGACGGTGAGGGTGATGACGGGGGAGCAGAGCAGGGCCGCCGCGATCATGCCGCCGAAGATCGAGATCCAGGCGAGGCCCGCCTGGCCCGGGACGACGTTCTTGTGGCCCTCCTGGGGGATGGAGTAGGGGAAGCGGGCCGAGGTCCAGGCGCCGGTCGCGAGCATCGCCCCGAGCAGCGCGAAGGACAGCCCGAGCACCTCCGGCAGCCGCGTCCAGGCGCCGAGCAGGGCCGTCGTCACCACCGTCACGAGCGCCGCGTAGGGGAGGGTGATCAGCAGCAGGGCGAGGGCGCGGCCGCGCAGCTCGGCGTAGGCGTCCCGGGGTGAGGAGATGGTCATGGCCACCATCCAGAACGCGGAGGTGTCCTGCCCGAACTGGTTGTACATCTGGATGCCGAGCATCCCGGCGGCGAAGCACGCGAAGTAGATCGACCCGGTGCCCTGCACGGCGTTGAACACCGGCACGATCAGCCCGATGGCCAGCGAGGTCACCCAGGCGGCCTTGGTCTTGGGGTCCCGCCAGATGTAGCGCAGGCTGCGTTCCGTGACCGTACCCGTGCGGTCCCGCGGCAGCAGCCGGCCGAGTCCGGTGGCCGAGCGGCTGCGGACCGCGGCGTCGGCCGGCTGCAGCGTGGAGGCGTCGGGCGCGGTCATCAGCCGGGTCAGGCTCCGCGCCCACACGACGATCAGCGCCGCCAGACCGGCGACGGTGACGGCGAGTTGGGCGGCCGCGACGCCGTACGACCCTTCGCTCGCCGCGCGCACCGCCGCCACCGCCGACGCCGGCGGCACCCAGGACAGCACGTCCGCGACCGGCTGCAACTGGCCGAGCCCGGCCGAGCCCAGCTGCCGCGCCCCGAAGTTGACCAGCTGCGCCCCGATCGCGATCACCAGTCCGCTCAGCACGGCCAGATCGCGGCCCTTCCTGCTGGTCAGCAGGCGTACGTTGGCCGTGGCGACGGCCCGCGCCAGTGCCACGCAGACCAGCAGGGCGAGGGCCACGGCGACGACGGAGACGACGTACCCGGCCGCGCCCTGGGCCAGGGACAGCGCGCAGCCCGCCAGCACCAGCAGCGTGAACAGCGGGCCGATGCCGACCAGGGAGGCCGCGAGCAGTGCCCGGACCAGCGGGCGGGGGCGCAGCGGGAGCATCACCAGCCGGGTGGGGTCCAGCGTCTCGTCACCGGTCGGGAAGAACAGCGGCAGCACCGTCCAGCCCAGCGCCAGCACGGCCGTACCCGGCACGGCGACGGCGTCGGCGTGCGCGTGCCCGTGCAGCGCGAGCAGCCCCAGCAGCTGCAGCAGGGCGAACAGGACCGCGATGACCGCCGAGACGACGAACGCGGCCCGCCGGCCCCCGGACTGCCGCAGCCCGTTCTTCAGCAGTGACAGTTTCAGCCGTACGACGGTGGAGGTGAGGTTCGTCATCGGGCCGCCCCGCCGCCCAGCCAGTCCAGATCGGACCCGGCGTCCCGGCCGGTCGCGCCGACCAGCTCAAGGAAGGCCGCCTGGAGCGTCGGGTGCGTGCCGCGCACGTCGGCCAGCGGGCCGGTCGCGCGGATGCGTCCCGCCGCCATCACCGCGACCCAGTCGCACAGCGACTCGACCAGCTCCATGACGTGGGAGGAGAAGACGACGGTGGCGCCGGAGGCGGTGTACCGCTCGAGGACGCCCCGGATGGTCTGGGCGGACACCGGGTCGACGCCCTCGAAGGGCTCGTCCAGGAAGAGCACCTCGGGGTTGTGCAGGAGCGCGGCCGCGAGCCCGATCTTCTTGCGCATGCCGGTCGAGTAGTCGACGACGAGCTTGTGCTGGGAGCCGGCCAGGTCGAGGACGTCCAGCAGTTGCGTGGCCCGCTTGTCGACCTCGGCCCCCGGCAGTCCGCGCAGCCGTCCCGAGTACCCGAGCAGCTCCCGCCCCGACAGCCGCTCGAACAGCCGCAGCCCCTCGGGAAGGACGCCGATCCTCGCCTTGACGGCCACGGGATCCCGCCACACGTCGTGCCCGACGACCTCGACGGTCCCGCCGTCCGGCCGCAGCAACCCGGTCGCCATGGACAGGGTGGTGGTCTTCCCGGCCCCGTTGGGCCCGACCAGCCCGATGAACTTCCCGGCGGGCAGGTCCAGATCGATCCCCCCGACGGCGACCTGCTGCCCGAACTGCTTCCAGAGCCCTCGTACGCGTACTGCGACTTCGGTCATGGAGGAAGGCTACGACCAGTGCGGCGCCCGGTAGGGGCGCGGGGCTGGGCCCGGTATGCGGCTCCGCCGCGCGGACGACGGCGCGCGGCTACCGATCCCGCCCGCAGGCGTACGCGAGCGGCGAGATCAGCTCCTCCGCGTCCGGCAACCACCGATTCGCCGGGGTGGGCCGGCAGGCCCACTGCACGGCCCCGCGAGACCCGAACCGCGTCGGGGGAGCGGCCACGTACGCCCCCTCACCCAGCGCCACGAGATCAAGGGACGACAACGTCCACCCCAGCTTCCGCACCAGTTCCGGCACCTTCACCGACCCGCCCGGCAGCACGAAGAAGTGCATCCGCCGATCCGGACTCAGCGTGACCGGCCCCAGGGTCGACTCCATCCGCTCCATCCGGGCGAGCGCCAGAAACCCCGCGCTCTCCGGGACCGACAACGCGTCGAACGTCCGGCCCGTCGGCAGCAGGATCGAAGCCGTCGGCTGCTTCTGCCACATCCGGCGCGCGACGGTCGCGCTGCCGGTCGCCTGCGTCGCCCAGTCGGGGCGCGCGGGGTGCGCACCCGGCGCAGGGCAGGAGGCGTCGCCGCACGAGCAGCGCTGGACTCCGGCGACCGCTTCCAGCCAGGTGCCCGGGAACACGTCCCAGTGCCGGTCCTCGACGTAGCGTACGGCGGTCTCCAGCAGCGATTCCCCGCGCTGCTGCGGAATCTGACCGGCAATCTGAATGTTTTCGGCGCCCGCGATCGTCTCTTCCACGCCCCTCTCAACTCCCGCACCCACCTGGAGTTACGGCCGTAGCGCGCGCGGGGGTGGAGCATCGATTCGGCAGTCGGGGCGCATGGGTGCACGGGCGGGGGCGCGCGGGAGGAAGCGGGGCCTGACCTGGGTAGCCAGGGGTGGGGTTGGCATGCGCCTTTACCCCGGCAAACCGCACATGTCGCGCATTGACGGTATGTCAACTGGGCAGTGATCTTCCCGTACGGATCGTCACCGACCACTCGGCCGGAACCTCACGCTCCGGGGGTCGCAACGCAGGGGGTAGTCCATGGCCGCAAGGCCTCTCGTGGCGAGGCAGCCGAACGAACGGCTGCAGGCACTCATCCAGGAAGCGGGGTGCTCGAACGCCGGGCTGGCCCGGCGGGTCAACATGTGCGGCGCCGAGCACGGCCTCGATCTGCGCTACGACAAGACGTCCGTGGCCCGCTGGCTGCGCGGACAGCAGCCACGGGGCCGCGCGCCGGCGATCATCGCGGAGGCGCTCGGGCGCAAGCTCGGCCGTACGGTCACGATCGACGAGATCGGCATGGCCAACGGCAAGAACCTCGCCTCGGGGGTCGGTCTCCAGTTCTCGCCGACGGTACTGGGGGCCATCGAGCAGGTCTGCGAGCTGTGGCGCAGCGACGTGGGCCGGCGGGACTTCCTGTCCGGCTCTTCCGTCGCCGCCTCCGCGCTGGTCGAGCCCAGCCGCGACTGGCTGATCTCGGCGCCGGACGCCCAGGTGGCCCGGCAGGCGGGCCCGCGGGTGGGGCAGGCCGACGTGGCGGCCGTACGGTCCATGACGCAGGCGCTGACCGACCTGGACCACCAGTTCGGCAGCGGGCATGTGCGCCCGGTCGTCGTGCACTACCTCAACGGCGTCGTCTCCGGGCTGCTCGCCGGCTCCTACCGGGAGACGGTCGGGCGGGAACTCTTCGCGTCCGTCGCCCGGTTGACCGAACTCGCCGGGTACATGGCCGTGGACACCGGCCAACCGGGGCTGGCCCAGCGGTACTACATCCAGTCGCTGCGGCTCGCGCAGGCCGCCGGTGACCGCGGGTACGGCGCTTACGTCCTCGCCGCGTCCATGAGCCACCTCGCCGCCCAGCTCGGAAACCCGCGGGAGATCGCCCAGTTGGCGCGGGCGGCGCAGGAAGGGGCGCGCGGGCAGGTGACCCCGCGCGTGGAGGCGATGTTCCACGCGGCCGAGGCGCGCGGGCACGCCCTGCTCGGCGACGCGCGCGCGGCGCAGGCGTCCATCGGGCGGGCGGTGACGGCGATGGAGCAGGTGGACGGCTCCTGCGGCGACGACCCGGTGTGGATCCGGCATTTCGACGAGGCGTATCTCGCCGACGAGTTGGCGCACTGCCACCGCGATCTCGGTCGGCCCGAGCAGGCGGCCCGGTACGCCGAGCAGTCGCTGGCCGGGCACCCGGAGTCCCGGGCCAGGCGGCGCGCCATCGGTTATGTGCTGCTCGCCACGGCCCAGGTGCAGCAGCGGGAGGTCGAACAGGCCTGCAGCACCGGCCTGAAGGCGGTGGAACTGCTGGAGACGCTCCGCTCCAACCGGGGCGCCGAGTATCTGGAAGATCTCCAGCAGCGCCTGGAACCCTTCCGGGAGGAGGCGGTGGTACGGGAGTTCGGGGCGCGCCTCGATCTCCAGCAGGCCGCGTGAACACCGGCCCCGCGGCTGCGTGAACGCACGGCGAACGGCACCCGGATCCGTGAGGGTGTCGGGCCTGCGCGCCGCGGGGCTGTTTTGTTACCGCTGTCACAGGGAAGAAGATCGCGCCCTGAGCTGCATGGCACCCGGCTCGGGGGACCCGGTAGCGTGAGCCCGATTCACAAGGTCCCCCATTGGTAGGAGTCCCGGTGACGCAGAGTGGACAGGGCGAGGAGCCGTCGGCGCGGCCCGCGCGCGAAGGCATCGTGCTGCCCTCCGACGGAGGCGAGCCCTTGCTGCCCGGCATGACCGGCGCGCCCGCCCCCGCGGCCCCGGCAGGCGGGCAGGCCTGGGGCGGCTCCTGGGGGCCCGAGCAGCAGGCACCGCAGCCGGGCCAGGGCTGGCCCCCGGCGGCGGCCCCGCAGTGGCACACCCCGGACGCCGTGCACCAGCAGCCGCCCGCCGCGAACCCCGGCCCGCTGCCCCCGGAGGGCGCCCCGGCCCCGTCGTACGGCCAGACGCCGTCGTACGACCACTCCGGCGCGCAGGGCGGTGGCTACGACGCCGGTCAGCAGCCCGGGTACGGCGCGGCACCCGATCCGTACCAGCAGCATCAGCAGCAGTCGTATCCGCAGCCGTCGGGCGCCGCCGCGCCGCTTCCGCCAGCCGTGCCGGACGCCTACCCGGCCCCGCTGCCCCCGGCGGACGAGGGCGCGACGCAGTACATACCGCCGGTGCAGGCGTCGGCCGCACCCGAGGGCGCCACGCAGTACCTGCCGCCCGTGCCGGCCGCCCCCGCCGACGAGGGCGCGACCCAGTACATCCCGCCGGTGGC
Source organism: Streptomyces sp. NPDC050743 (assembly GCF_044456925.1). Lineage (NCBI taxonomy): Bacteria > Bacillati > Actinomycetota > Actinomycetes > Kitasatosporales > Streptomycetaceae > Streptomyces > Streptomyces sp. NPDC050743. The sequence goes on along the minus strand of NZ_JBITGJ010000014.1, from coordinate 136,408 downwards.
GCCCGGCGCGCTGCCGCCCGAGTCGGGCGGCGAGGAGACGCGCTACCTCGGCCGCGTCCAGCAGCAGGCGCCCGCGCAGGCGTCGCCTGATGCACAGGCCACCCAGTACATCCCGCCGTACGCCGCGCAGGCGCAGAACCAGTCGCAGGGCGGGAACCAGCAGCCCTCGGACGGGTTCGACCACCTCTTCCGGGGCGGCCCGGCGGGCGACGGCCCGGCCGGGGCCACCCAGCAGATGCCGCGCGTCCAGCAGCCGGACGCCCACCACGGCCCGGCGCAATACGGCGCCCCGCAGCCCTCGTACGGCGCCCCGCAGCCCTCGTACGACCCCGCACACGACGACGAGGGGCCCCGGAGCCGGTCGCGGGTGCCGCTGATCGCCGCGATCGGTGTCGGCATCGTCGTCGTCGGCGTGGGCGTCGGCGCCCTGCTCAGCGGCGGGGGCGGCAAGGACCAGGGCACTGACGGCAAGACGGTCGCGGCCACCTCCGCGGCTCCGAGCCAGGGCTCCTCGGCGGCGGCCGACCCGGCCCGGCAGCAGGCGGTCGCGCTGGACAGGCTGCTCGCCGACAGCGGCAGCAGCCGCGCCACGGTGATCAAGTCGGTTGCCGACGTCAAGAACTGCGACAACCTCGACGGTGCCGCCTCGAACCTGAGGGACGCGGCCAGGCAGCGCAACGACCTGGTGACCCGGCTCGGCAAGCTGTCTGTGGACAAGCTGCCGAACAACGGCGACCTCACCGCCGCGCTGACCCAGGCCTGGCAGGCGTCCGCCGCGGCCGACAACCACTACGCGGCCTGGGCCGACCAGGCTAAGAACCGCAAGGTCTGCCGCAAGGGCCACGCCCGCACCACGGGCGAGGCCCAGGCCGGCAACCGGGCGAGCGGCACCGCCAGCGCGCAGAAGGTGAAGGCGGCGGCGCTGTGGAACGCGATCGCGCAGAAGTACGGCCTGACCCAGCGCCAGCCCACCCAGCTGTGAGCACCCGGCCGTGACGGGTGCCTGAGGAGCGCGCTGGCGGGCGTCACTGCACGTCGGCGTTCTCCAGCGTCCGCGTCATGTCGGTGGTGCCGTCGAGTCCGCCGACGCCCCTGCGGGCCGCGACCAGCTTGCCGTCCTGGACCACCTGCAGGGTGACGTCGGCGTTGACCATCCGCGGGAAGCCCACCGCGGCCAGCTTGCTGGAGTGGGTCCAGTGCAGGGTCGGGGTGAGACCGCCGGTGGAGACCCGCAGGCCGTCGTCGAGGGTGCGGCGCACGGAGTCGGCGGCCACGTCCCCGTCGCCGATCTTGTCCAGGACGGCCTTCAGCACGGTGTAGGCGATCCAGGTGGTCTGCACTCCGGCGTCCGCGGGGTCGATGCGGGTGTCGCCGAAGGCCTCCTCGTTGATCACCTTCTTCATCGGGTCCCACCGCGAGTCCGAGGCCGGCGGGTACCACCCGGTGATGTACGCCCCCTCGTACGGCCCGGACGCGCCGCCGGTGGAGTTGATCACGGTCTGGTCGACGCTGCCGAGCACGGTCGCGAGCCGTACGGAGGGGAAGTTCCCGCGGATGCGCCGGAAGGAGTCCAGGAAGGTGTCGGTGCGGTCGCCGAGCGCGGGGACCACGCAGCCCTTCTTCGCGAGGTCCCTGCCGGCGTAGCGCAGCGCCTCGTCGGCCTGGTCGCCGTACTCGGTGGAGTCCTCCTCGGCGAGCTGGTCGCCCGCCTTGGCGTGCCCGCCCGACTGCAGGCCGGCGTCGAGCAGCACGGGCAGCTCGTCGCCGGCGATGCTGTCGGGGCGGACCAGGGAGATGTTGCCGCAGGAGGCCGCGAGGGCCTTGCCGAGACCGGCGAGCAGGGCGGGCTGGCCGCCGTTGACCGGATAGGACATCTGGCCGGTGAACTCGTCGTTGGTGACGCCGTAGCCGCCTATGTAGGGGATGCCGGCGCCCTCCAGCGGGGCGGAGTAGGAGTCGGTGAACTGGCTGTAGGAGCCGACGACCGCGACCACGTTCTCGTCGGCCGCGTACCGGGCGCACTTGGCGGCGCCCACGCTGTCGTTGTGGTCGTTGCAGGTCAGGACCTTCAGCTTGCGGCCGTTGATGCCGCCGTGCGCGTTGATCCACTTGGCGTAGGCCAGGGCCATCGCGGGCATGCCGGGCTTGTTGGTGGCGTCGGTGTCCTGCGGCGCCCAGGTCATCACCTTGACCGGGTCATCCCCGGAGCCCCCCGTGGCACCGGGGATGACCCCGCATCCGGCGGTGAGCGACGCACAGAGGGCCACGGCGCCCGCGGTCAGGGCGGCAGCTCTGCCGGGGCGGAAGGACGAATGGAGGAATGTACTAAAAGTGCGTCGCCTGCCGGTCATGTGCACACACGATTCCCTCACATGACGAACCGGCGAGTGACCCTGAGTCAACGAGGGGTGACAGCAAGGTGAATTCCAGGGGTCTGTGAGGCTGGTGTGGCGGAGATCGTACGATCTATCACCGTGCAAGCTTCGGAGAACCCTTCCCGTCGTGGCCGTCGCTCCCCCACCATGGGCGGCATGCCCCTAAGCGACATGCCGTGGTGGCGCTGGCGCAGCAATGTGCGCTCGGCGCTGCACATGCTCTCCGATCCCCCCTTCCAGCGGGACGTCTGGCTGGCCGGCGTGGACGGGTACGGCGACGTCACCGACGCCGTCTACCGGCTGGTGGAGGACACCTGGCTGGACAACTGGTCCGCGGAGAAATACGTCGGCACGATATTCCGCGACTCGCAGGAGGCGGCGCTGGTGGACAGCGCCGTGCTGCGGGTGCTGCGGATCATGCACCAGGTCGGCCCGGACGCGCCGGTCGCCGCCTATCTCGACCACCAGGGGTGGCCGGAGGCGGTGCGGGCGGCGCGGGACGCGCACGTCCGGATGGCGACGAGTGACGGGGACGACCCGGACGCGCCGCCGAAGAGCCTGGAAGTGCTGCGGATCCTGACGCGGACCGCCTAGGCGTCCCGCCCCGTCATCCGGCCCTGTGCGGCCGCCCCGCCGTTCCGCCCTGCGGGACGATCACCCACGGCGGGCGGTCGGCGTGAGAACCTGTAGTGCATGAACGAGCAGCCCGCGCCCGCGGCCCCGGCCGACCAGTACGTCCTCACCCTCTCCTGCCCGGACAAGCAGGGCATCGTGCACGCCGTGTCGAGCTACCTCTTCATGACCGGCTGCAACATCGAGGACAGCCAGCAGTTCGGCGACCACGACACGGGCCTGTTCTTCATGCGCGTCCACTTCTCGGCCGAGCCGCCGGTGACGGTGGAGAAGCTGCGGGCGAGCTTCGCGGCGATCGGTGACTCCTTCCACATGGACTGGCAGATCAACCGGGCCGACGAGAGGATGCGGATCCTGCTCCTGGTCAGCAAGTTCGGGCACTGCCTGAACGACCTGCTGTTCCGGGCCCGGATCGGTGCGCTGCCGGTGGAGATCGTGGGCGTGGTCTCCAACCACACCGAGTTCGAGGAGCTGGTGGGCTCCTACAACATTCCCTTCCACCACATTCCGGTGACGAAGGACACGAAGTCGCAGGCCGAGACGAAGCTGCTGGACATCGTGCGCGAGGAGGGCGTCGAGCTGGTCGTCCTCGCCCGCTATATGCAGGTCCTCTCCGACGACCTGTGCAAGCAGCTCAGCGGCCGGATCATCAACATCCACCACTCCTTCCTGCCGAGCTTCAAGGGCGCGAAGCCGTATCACCAGGCGCACGCCAGGGGCGTCAAGCTCATCGGGGCGACCGCGCACTATGTGACCGCCGACCTCGACGAGGGGCCGATCATCGAGCAGGAGGTCGAGCGGGTCGGGCATGACGTGACCCCGGACCAGCTGGTCGCGATCGGCCGGGACGTGGAGTGCCAGGCGCTGGCGCGGGCGGTGAAGTGGCATGCGGAGCGGAGGATTCTGCTGAACGGGCGCCGCACGGTGGTGTTCGCCTAGCGGCTTCCCCGTGGCGGAGCCGCACGGCGATACGGCCCCTACAGCCGGCTCAACCCCGCCGTGGCGAACAGCACGTCCCTGATCGCCTCCCGGTCACCGACCTGCCCCGCCGCAGCCTCCTCCGGCGACACCCGGCCGGCGGCCAGGCGGCAGAACTCCACGCCGTCCAGCGCCACGTGGGCCACCTCCAGGTCCGCGGAGGCCATCGCCGCCGGTGAGTCCAGGGGGATCAGCCACTCGCCGCCCGCCGCACCCTCGATCTCCAGCCGCAGGCTGCGGCCGGGCTCGCCGGCGAGGCCGAGGTGGCGGCCGCGGGCCGGGGACGCCAGCCCGGTCTGCCGCCGCGTGGCCAGCGCGGTGGGCAGCATCCGGGTCGCGAGGTCGATCATCTTGTTCAGGTGGCGCGGCGCGGGCGGCTGGTACGGGTAGTCCACCGCCTCCGCGATGTCCTCGGCGTGCACCCAGCACTCGAAGGCCCGGTCCAGCATCGCGTCGTGCAGCGGCAGCTCGAAGTCGCCGTACGACACCGCCAGTCCGCCCGCCTGCCCGCCGGTGAAGGACACCGTCCGCACCAGGCCGTGGCTCTGCTCCCGCCAGGGCCCGCGCACCGAGCGGGTCGGCGGGAAGTGGGAGGTCCGCCAGAACGCCTCGGTGCGCTCGGCCGGGCCCACCGCCTGCCGCGCGGCCGCGCCGACGACCTCGGTCAGCGGGTCCTCCAGGCCGAGCCCGACCGCGACCAGCCCGTCCACGGACAGCAGGTGCGCGATCACCCCCGCCACCGTCGTACGACGGCTCTTCGCCGCGTCGGACTCGAACCACCGCAGCCGCACCGGCGCGTGCCACTCCGCGTCCCCGAAGTCCTGCAGCAGGGCGTCCAGGCGCGCGGTCTCGGCGTCGTACGGCCCCGCCCAGTCGGGGACCGGGATGCGCGGCGGACGGCGTTCCAGGCAGCTCGCCAGGACGCGGGTGCGCAGCCCCGGGTCCAGGTCGAGGCTTTCGGGCTGGTGCAGCAGGCCGACCGCCTCGCGCAGCCGGCGGGCCTCGTCGGCGCAGCTTCCGCAGGAGCCCAGGTGGTCCTCGACGGCGGCCGTCTCCGCCGCCGAGCAGGCGGCCAGCGCCCAGGCGCCGAGGAGCGATTTCAGGACGTCGTGCGGCAGGTCGAGCGGCGCGGGCGCGAGGTCGTCCGGATCGGCGAGGTCGGGCAGCGGGCGCCCGCCGTCCTCGACGGAGGCGCGGGGCGTCGGTATGCGCGCCGGCCGGTCCGGCCCGGGCCCGCCAGCGCCGTCCGGGTCCTGCCCCGAACCGCCGCCCGCGCCGTCGCCGGTGTGGCCGCTCTCACGCCGGCCGCCCTCACCCTCGTACGGCTGCCCCTCGCGCTCGTACGGCTGCCCCGCGTGCCGCTCCTCGTCTCCCGGTCCCTCGGGCCCGTCGTGTGCCTCGAACCGTCCCGCTTCGCTCACACCGCACCCCCGTGTCCCGGTGGTGTCCCGGCGTCATGGGCGGTGGAGAGCAGTTGCAGGCCGAGGCGGAGCCGGCGGCGGGCCTCGTCCTCGGTGACGCCGAGGTCGGTGGCGGTCTGGCGGTAGTCGCGGCGCTGGAAGTAGGCCAGGTCGAGGGCGGCGCGCAGCGGGGCGGGCATGGAGTGGACGATGTAGTCGGCGCGGGCGGCCACCGAGGCGCGGCGCACCCTGCGCTCCAGGTCCGCCACGGAGCCGCCGCCCCGGGGCAGCGCGGCGGCCTCGCTGTCGCGCAGCCGCTGTACGGCGAGCCGGTGGGTGACCCCGGCGACCCAGGTGCGCAGCGGGCCCTTCTTGGGATCGTAGGTCTCGGGGTGTTCCCAGAGGTGGGTGAAGACCTCGCGGGTGAGGGTGTCGGCGGCCTTCTCGTCGCCGAGGACGCGGTGGGCGAGGCCGTGCACGAGCGAGGCGAAGCGGTCGTACAGCTCGCCCAGGGCGGCGGCCTCACCGCGGGCGAGTCGCTGCTGCATCTTGCGGTCCCACCGGGGTGGTGCGTCCTTGGTGGCCATGCGGTCCCCTCCCCTCACCCGTGTCCGGCCCGTCCAGCCTGTCTGCACCGTCTTCTCGAATGTAGTCGGCACGTCGGACCGTGCACGCCCCTTTGTGTCGATGCGCGCCCCCGGAAGGGCTGCAGGTGATAGTGCCCCCTCCACATAACCTTCACACGAGGTGGCCATATCTGTGACCGAACGGGATCGATAGTGACCGAAAAAAGCCCCTTGTCGATCACGTCTGGTTTGTGGCTCGACGTTTCAGGGAACGGCCGCTGGGCAGCCGCGCGGAAGCAAGCGTAGGAACTGCTTCCGTTTCCGGGCGGTTCCGGGAGTTCCGGCGAGCGGAGGGGCAGGGACGTGGCATTCAAGGTGACGGGTGTCGAACAGGGCGAATGGGCCGTGCTCCGGGTGTCCGGGGAACTGGACCTGATGACCTCCCCGGTCCTGCGTCAACGTGTGCACGACGTCGTCGCCGAGGGGCATCACAGCCTGGTCGTGGACCTCTCCGACGTCTTCTTCTGCGACTCCAGCGGGGTCGGCGTGCTCGTCGCCGCCCGCAGGCTGATCCGCTCCTGCCAGGGCCGGCTCCGGCTCATACTGCCCGACCGCGGGGCCGACGACGGCTCGCACGTCAACCGGGTCCTCGGCGCGCTCGGTGTCCGCCGGCTCTTCGACGTCCGGCCCGACGTCGAGTCCGCGACGACGGACGAGGCGGGCCCGCTCTCGGCCTGACGCGCCGCCCGCACCCCTCACCCCCTTGCGACACGGCCACACTGTTGTCGCAAAATTCCCCCGGTCTTGGCACAACCACCGGATTCCCGCCATCGGACGGCCACCCGCGTCATACGCTCCCTGCCAGGTCCCTCACGCACCCGTAGGACGACCCGAACGACGCACACGTAAGGCGGCCCGAACAGACATGGTCAGCACCGACTACGAGCGCAGGATCGCAGCCCGGTTCGCCACCTTCGACCAGGACGGCAACGGCTGGATCGACCGCGAGGACTTCAGCGCGGCGGCCAAGGCACTCCTCGCCGAGTTCGCCGTGCCCGCACGCTCCGACAAGGGGCAGGCCCTGTACGCCGGCGCGGAGGCGTTCTGGCAGGGCATGGCGGGGATCGCCGACCGGGACGGCGACCAGCGCATCACCCGCGAGGAGTTCGTCACCGGCGCGGTCAAGCGCCTGCGCGACAACCCCGGACGCTTCGCCGAGATCGCCCGCCCCTTCCTGCACGCGGCCCTGGCCGTGGCGGACACCGACGGGGACGGCCGGGCCACGGTCGCGGACACCGTGCGCGTCCTGCGGGTCTTCCACGTGCCGGACGACATCGCCCGGGCGACCGCCACCGCGCTGGACACCGACGGCGACGGCATGGTGGGCGAACCGGAGATCGTCCCGGCGTTCGCCCGCTACTTCACCGTCCCCGAATAACCCCGCCGTCCCCGTGGTTCCCGGTCGCGCGGCCGGCCGACCGGGCACGGGGGGTGCCGCTCCCGATCCCTTCCGGACTCCTTGGATACGTTCTGCGCGAGTTCGCCCCTTTTGAACGGGGGCATCCTCGTCGCCGACCGGATCACCCGGACGGCCGTCGCACCGGTCGGTGAGATCGAGTGCTGCGGCCACAAGGCGACCGCCGTCGTCAGACGCCGCTGAGGGCAAGCGGGCTGTCGTCCGAGCGGTTCAGGGGAGCGGTTGGGAGAACCGCTCCCGCAGCTTGTACTTCAGCACCTTCCGCAGGGTGTCGTTACGGGGCAGCGCCTCCACGACCTCCAGCCGTTCCGGCAGCTTGTGGACGGACAGGCCCGAGGAGCGCAGGTACGAGACGACCTGTGGCAGGGTCAACTCGGCGGCTTGCGGAGGCTGTTCCACGACCGCGCAGACCAGCTCGCCCCGGTCCGCGTCCGGCAGGCCGATCACCGCCACGTCGGCCACGGACGGGTGCGCGGCGAGGAGGTCCTCGATCTCCTTGGCCGAGATGTTCTCGCCCTTGCGGATGATCACGTCCTTCACGCGGCCGGTGAGGACGAGATGGCCGGAGTCCGTCAGATGGCCCAGGTCGCCGGTGCGCAGAAAGCCGTCGGGGTCGAAGGCGGCGGCCGTCTGGGCGGGGTCCAGATAGCCCTGGCAGACGGCCTCGCCGCGCAGCCGTATCTCCCCGTCGACGATGCGGATCTCCATGCCGGCCGGGGGGCGGCCCTCGGTCGTGGCCAGGTTCTCGGGGGTGTCCCGGGGGTCGCCCATGGTGATCATCGGGACCTCGGTCATGCCGTAGCCGTGGGTGAGCTGGACGTTCATCTCGCGGACCACGCGGTGGTGGACCTCGGGGGGTTTCGGCGCGCCGCCGCCCGCCAGGAGGCGCAGGGTCGGGATCAGCCTCTCGTCCGGTCGCTTGCGCTGCTCGGCGAGGAACATCGAGTAGAAGGCCGTGGAGCCGCCGGCCACCGTCACCTTGTGCCGCCGGTACTCCGCCAGCGCGTCCGGCAGCGCGAAGTGCTCGAACATCACCGCGGGGAAGCCGTAGAGCAGCAGCATCACCAGGTAGTCGGGGCCGCCTATGTGGGCGTAGGGGAAGGCGATCGAGCCGACGTCGTCCGGTGTCAGGTGCAGGGCGTGGGCGAGGCAGGAGCCGCCCGCGATCAGGGAGCGGTCGGTGTGCAGCACGCCCTTGGGGTCGGAGGTCGTGCCGGAGGTCCAGTAGATCCAGCGGACCGAGGTGCCCTCGGCGGGCGGGGCGGGGAGCACGGACGGGTCGCCCCCGGGGAGATCGTCGTACGCCTCGAAGATGCCCTTCGCGCCGAGGCGGCGGGCCATCTCCGTGTGGTCGTGGCCTCTCCACACACCCGGGACCGCGAAGAACTCCGCCTTCGACTCGCGCAGCGCGAAGCCGACCTCCCGGTCCCGGTAGAACGGGATCACCGGGGACTGCACGGCGCCCAGGCGGGCCAGGGCGAGGGACAGCAGGGCGGTCTCGATCCGGGTGGGCAGCTGCCAGGCGACGACCGTGCCGGGCCGTACGCCCATGTCGTGCAGACCCGCCGCCACCCGCTCGGCACGCGCGCGCAGTTCGCCGAAGGTGAGCGTGCGATCCCGCTGGAGGAGAACCGGGCGGTCGGGGGTCAGGGCGGCGCGGCGGACGACAAGGTCCCACAGCGTGCGGGCGGAGCTCAGGGTGTGCGGGGTCTCGTTCACGTATGCCCCCTGACCGGCTTGGCTGACGGGCTGTCAGCTGTCATGCTATCTGACGGACCATCAGATAGCTGCTGTCCGGCGGAGGGGAACCATGGCCAGCGAACTGCCCCGCATCATCAGCGTCGACGACCATGTGATCGAGCCCGCCCACCTCTTCGAGACCTGGCTGCCGGCCAGGTACCGGGACCGTGGGCCCAAGCCGCTGACCGCCGGGATCGGGGAACTGGCCTACGTCGGCGGCAAGTACCGGATCACCATGGACCCGGCCGGCCAGCCGACCGACTGGTGGATCTACGAGGACCTGAAGTTCCCGTACAAGCGCAACATCGCCGCCGTCGGCTTCGACCGGGACGAGATGACCCTGGAGGGCATCACCCGGGAGCAGATGCGGCCGGGCTGCTGGGACCCCGTCGAGCGCCTGAAGGACATGGACCTCAACCACGTCGAGGCCAGCCTCTGCTTCCCGACCTTCCCCCGCTTCTGCGGACAGACCTTCGCCGAGGCGCACGACAAGGAGGTCGCCCTCGCCTGCGTACGCGCCTACAACGACTGGATGGTGGAGGAGTGGTGCGGGCACAGCGGGGGCCGGCTGATCCCGCTGTGCCTCATCCCGCTGTGGGACGTGGAGCTGGCGGTCGCGGAGATCCGCCGGAACGCGGCGCGCGGGGTCCGCGCCGTCACCTTCTCCGAGATCCCCACCCACCTCGGGCTGCCGTCCATCCACTCCGGCTACTGGGATCCCTTCTTCGCCGTCTGCCAGGAGACCGGCACGGTCGTCAACATGCACATCGGCAGCAGCTCGCAGATGCCGGCCGCCTCCCCCGACGCCCCGCCCGCCGTCCAGGCCTCGCTGAGCTTCAACAACGCGATGGCCTCGATGATGGACTACCTCTTCAGTGGGGTCCTGGTGAAGTTCCCCCGGCTCAAACTCGCCTACTCCGAAGGGCAGATGGGCTGGATCCCGTACGCCCTGGAGCGCGCCGACGACGTGTGGGAGGAGCACCGTGCCTGGGGCGGGGTCCGGGACCTGATCCCCGAGCCGCCGTCGACGTACTACTACCGGCAGATCTTCTGCTGCTTCTTCCGCGACAAGCACGGTGTCGCGTCGCTGGACGCGGTGGGGCGGGACAACGCCACCTTCGAGACCGACTACCCGCACGTCGACTCGACCTTCCCGCACACCAAGGAGGTCGCCCTCGACCATGTGAAGGGCCTGGACGAGGAGACGGTCCACAAGCTGATGCGGGGCAACGCCATCCGCATGCTCGGCCTGGACCTGGACCGCTAGTGGATCTGTCGTACACGCCCGAGGAGGAGGCGTTCCGCGCCCACCTTGGCGAGTGGCTCGCCAAGGTGCTGCCCACGCTGCCGCCGAAGCCGTCCCCCGACGACTGGCCCGCGCGCCGGGCGTACGACCTCGGCTGGCAGCGGACGCTGTACGACGCCGGGTACGCCGACGTCCACTGGGACGCCTCGCCGACGACCCGGCTGATCTTCCTGGAGGAGACCGAGCGCGCGGGGGCGCCCTATGTGGGGGCGAACTTCGTCGGGCTGCTGCATGCCGGCCCGACCGTCGCCGCCGAGGGCACTGCCGAGCAGCGGGCCCGCTGGCTGCCGCCGATCCTGCGCGGCGAGGAGGTGTGGTGCCAGGGGTTCAGCGAACCGGGCGCCGGCTCCGACCTGGCCGCGCTGCGCACGCGCGCGTGGCGCGACGGCGACGACTACGTGGTCACCGGGTCCAAGATCTGGACCTCCCACGCCGAGGTCGCCGACTGGTGCGAACTGCTGGTCCGCACCGACCCGGACGCCCCCAGGCACCGGGGCATCACCTGGCTCGCGATGCCCATGTCCGCCGACGGCGTCACCGTACGGCCCCTGCGCACGCTCGCCGGCTCGGCGGAGTTCGCGGAGGTCTTCCTCGACGAGGTACGGGTACCGGTGGCGAACCGGGTCGGCGCGGAGAACGACGGCTGGCGCGTGACCATGGTGACCCTGTCCTTCGAACGCGGCACGGCGTTCGTCGGCGAGGTGGTGGCCTGCCGCCGTGTGCTGGCCGAGCTGGCGGCCGAGGCCCGGGAGAACGGCCGCTGGGACGATCCCGTGCTGCGGCGCCGACTCGGCCGTCTGGAGGCGGAGTTCCGCGCGCTGTGGCGGCTGACCCAGTGGAACGTGAGCGAGGCCGAGGCGAGCGGCGGGGTCCCGGGGGCCGGGGGTTCGGTCTTCAAACTCCGCTACTCCCACGCCCGTCAGGAGCTGTACGACACCGCCGCCGAGGTCCTGGGGCCCGATTGCCTCGACATGGACCGGCCCTGGGTCCTGGACCGCCTGTCCTCCCTCTCGTACACCATCGCCGCCGGCACCTCGCAGATCCAGCGCAACATCGTGGCCGAGCGGATCCTGGGGCTGCCGAAGGGGAGATGACCATGCGTTTCCAACTCACCGAGGACCAACGTGCGTTGAAGGCAGGCGTACGCGAGCTGCTGGACCGGCGGTTCGGGCGGGAGGCGCTGCGGGCGGCCGTCGACGCGCCGGGGCGGCTCGACCGGGAGCTGTGGCGGGCGCTCGGGGACGCGGGGTTCTTCGCCCTGCGGCTGCCCGAGGCGGACGCCGGGGTCGGGCTGGGGCTGCCCGAGGCGGTGCTGGCCTTCGAGGAGGCGGGCCGGGCCCTGCTGCCCGGACCGCTCGTGGCGACCCACCTGGCGGCCGGGCGCGTACCGGGCGCGGCCACCGGCGAGACGGTGGTGACGGCGGTGGACGGGGAGCTGGTGGAGTGGCTGGAGGCGGCGGACGTCGCGCTGGGGGAGGTGGCCGGGGCCGTACCGCTGCGCTGCGTCGACCCGCTCACCCCGCTGCACCGGACCCCCGCGGACGCGGGCGGTCGCGCCCCCGACCCCGTCGCCGCCCTCCTCACCGCCGCCGAGCAACTCGGCACCGCCGTACGCGTGCAGGAGCTCGCCGTGCAACACGCCTGCACCCGCGAGCAGTTCGGGCAGCCGGTCGGGGCCTTCCAGGCCGTGAAGCATCTGTGCGCGGACTTGCTGGTGCGGACCGAGACCGCGCGCGTCGCCGTGTACGCGGCCGCCGTCACCGCCGACCCGGTCGACATCGCCGCCGCCCGGCTGCTCGCCGACGAGGCAGCCGTACGCGGGGCCCGTGACTGCCTCCAGGTGCACGGCGGCATGGGGTTCACCTGGGAGGCGGATGTGCATCTGCACCTGAAGCGGGCCTGGGTGCGGGCCCGACGAGGTGGCGGCGGTACGGAGAGTGAGGAACTGCTCGCCGCGCGGCTGGTGGCCTGACGGGACGACCACGCCCTGGACTGCACCGCCGGAAAAGCCTTGGCCCAAGATGTCGCGGATCGTGGCACACCGGTGTCACGGAGCGTCGATACGTGGTTGTGTCCTTCGCCGGGCTCGTCACATCCCGGAGTCGGGTGTCCGCTCCGGTACCTTGTGTGGGATGCGAGTGGCTGCGAGCACGAGCCGGGCCGACGGTGCCCCTGGGGCGGCACCGGGCCGCGCGGTGCGCGCCGCTGCTCGCGGGGCGGTAGGGGCGTCGGTAGACGCCTGTTCGACTCCCCCGCACGAGCGTCGCACAGTATGCCGCACGCGTACTCCTTCGCGCTGGAATATGCCCGAAGCGCTTGTTGGGGTGACTGTACGTCAACCATGCTGTCTCCCAAGGGAATCACGTTCCGTGACCCTTGCTCTGGCCGTTGTTCTGGCCATGCAGAAAATGGCTACGATCGTGGCCCTCGTGATCGTCGTCGCGGCCACAGCGGCCGTGGCGGCCGGGTGGCGTGGGGTCATGTGTCCGCCGGTTCGGATGGTGTGAGCGGTGCAGGTGCTTCAAGTGCAGCTGGAGATCCGGCCCGATCCCACGGAGGTGGGGCGGGCGAGGAGGTGGGCCCGCTCGCGGCTCCCCGGGCTCGGCATAACGGCCGACGAGCCGCTCGCCGAGACCCTGATCCTGCTCGTCTCCGAGCTGGTGACCAACGCGGTCGTGCACACCGGCCACGCGGCCGTGCTCCGGCTCTCCCTGCCGGGCACGCTGGCCGGGACCGCCGAGCCGGCCGAAGCCGCCGGGCGGACGGCGGCTGCCGGGCCGGCCGGGACCGCCGAGCCCACGGGGACCGCCGAGGCGCCGACGGCACCCGCCGCGGTCACCGTGCGCGTCGAGGTGGCCGACAGCAGCTCCCGCGCCCCCGTGCCGCGTTGCGTCGGCGGTGACGCCACCGGCGGCCGCGGCCTGGCCCTGGTGGACTGCCTGGCCGATCGCTGGGGCTGGAGTCCGGAAGGCGCCGGCAAGAGCATCTGGTGCGAACTGGACCGCTGTTCACAGCCCAGGGAGAGCGCAGCGATGGCGTACGGGGGCGGACTGTCCGCCTACGAGGGTCTGGCCTTCGAGGCGGTGTAGCGACCGGCGCCGCGGGCGCCGGGGGTGCATCCGTGCGCGGGTGTCACGAACAGGGCGTACGTGACAAATCCGCGTACCGGCGTTGACGACTCGTGACCGCCTGAACACGCTTGTGGGCGACGATTCGCCGCGAGGGGACGGCGAGGGCCTGGGTGACGGCGGCCCTCGTCGAGTGTGGGTCGCACCCGGTGGGCGGCGCGTGCGCGCGACGGTGGGGGGAGGCGCGCCGCCGGCCGGTCAACGCCCCGCGTGCGGGCCGGCTGTCAGAGGACGGCCACAGGGGCCACCGGGGTGCCCGTCGCGCCGACGAACGGCTCGGGCATCGCCGAGAGCAGGAACGCGTACCGCCCCTCTTCTCCACAGGCTGTGGACAACTCTTCGAGATTCCAGTTCTGGCCCTGCAGCATCCCCATCTCCACCAGGTCCAGGGCGTGCACGGGCAGCCACAGACCCTCCGACTCGGGCGGAAATATCTCAAACGTGAGCGTATCGTTCGCGACCGCCGCCACATCGCGGGCGTGGAACCACTCCGGCGTACGGAGGGACAGCCCCGGAGACGGATAGCCGTACCCGTGCTTGTCCCCGGCCAGGTACACCTGCACCTGCCCGGTCCGCACCAGCACGATGTCCCCGGCCCGGACCCGCACTTCGCCGAACTCCTCGGCCGCCTCCAGATCCTCCGGCGTGACCGCGTGGCCCCCCGCCAGCCGGTCCACGCCACGCGCGCGTGCCACGTCCAGCAGCACCCCGCGCGAGACGATGTGCCGCGCCTTGTCGATCCCGCCGAACTCGGCGCCGCCGTGCGCGGTGACCGTGTGCGCCGGGCGGCCGTTGTAGAGCTTCCCGGAGTGCGAGACATGGGTGAGCGCGTCCCAGTGGGTGCCCGCCTGCAGCCCCATGGTCACCGCGTCGTCGCTGCACGCCACGGTGCCCGGCCCGAAGAGTTCCTGGTTGATCTGGACCATGACGTGCAGCGGGTTGACCCGCCCGGGGATCATGCCGGTCTGCACTCCGTCCTGCCGGAGGGGGAGTGCGAGCGGGACGCGGCGGCCGGTGCGGACGCAGGCGGCGGCCTCCCGGACGGTCTCGTCGGTGATCAGGTTCAGCGTGCCGATCTCGTCGTCCGCCCCCCAGCGCCCCCAGTTGTTCACGCGCTTGGCGATCTCGAAGAACTCCTCCGGCAGTGCCATCCGGTGCCTCCCCGGGGCTTGTGTCCGCGCGTCCGGCGCGCCATAAAATCTAACGGACCGTCAGAAACCGCGGGAAGGGGCCGGGCGTGGGGAACTTCTTGGCAGGAAAGGTCGTCGCCGTGACGGGCGCCGGACGGGGCATCGGCCGGGCGGTCGCGCGGGCGGCGGCCGCCGAGGGGGCGAAGGTCGTCGTCAACGACTACGGCGTCCGCGTCGACGGCGCCTCACCCACCAGCGAGGTCGCCGAGGCCGTCGTCAAGGAGATCGAGGCGGCGGGCGGGGAGGCGGTGGCGGTCGCCGACGACATCTCCACGATGGCGGGCGGGCAGCGGGTGGCCGACGTGGCGCTGGCCTCGTACGGCCGTCTCGACGGGGTCGTGTGCGTGGCCGGGATCCTGCGCGAACGCATGCTCTTCAACATGACCGAGGAGGAGTGGGACCCCGTGCTCGCCACCCACCTCAAGGGCACGTTCACAGTCTTCCGGGCGGCGTCCGCGGTGATGCGGGGGCAGCGCTCCGGCACCCTGATCGGGTTCACCAGCGGCAACCACCAGGGTTCCGTGTCCCAGGCCAACTACAGCGCGGCGAAGGGCGGGATCATCTCGCTCGTCCGCAGCGCGGCCCTCGGCCTGCACAAGTACGGGGTGACCGCGAACGCGGTGGCGCCCGTGGCCCGTACGCGGATGTCGGCGAACGTTCCCATGGAGCTGACGGAGATCGGCGAGCCGGAGGACGTGGCCGCGCTGGTGGTGTACCTGCTGTCCGACCAGGCCGCCGCGCAGGGGGTCACCGGGCAGGTGTACACCGTCGCGGGGCCGAAGATCGCGGTGTGGGCGCAGCCGAGGGAACTCCGGGCCGCGTATGCCTCCGGCGGTTGGACACCGGAAAAGATCGCGGAGTTCCTGCCGGGGTCTGTGGGGGTGGATCCGATGCCGATGCTGTCCCGGCTCTCGGCGATGGAAGAGGCGGCGCGCTCTGATTCTCGGCCGAACGCCTAAAAGCTCGGGGCGCGTTGTGGTTCGGCGGGTGCGCGTCGTTCGTGGTTGATCGCGCAGTTCCCCGCGCCCCTTCGGGGGCGCTCAAGTTGAGGGGGCTTTATGGATTTCGGGTTCAGTCACGAGGACGAGGACTTTCGTGCCGAGGCCCGCGCATGGCTGACGGCGAACGCCGAGTCGGCCACCGACCGCCGTACCTGGGAACGCGCCCTCGGTCGATCCGGCTGGATAGGGCTCGGCTGGCCCGAGCAGGGATACGGGAACCGCACGGCCACCCTCACCCAGCAGGTCGTCTGGGCCGAGGAGTACGCCCGGTCGGCCGCGCCCCCGCGCTCGGGGCACATCGGGGAGAACCTGCTCGCGCCCACCCTCGTCGCGCACGGCACCGGGGAGCAGAAGTCCCGCTTCCTGCCGCCGATCGCGGCTGGTGAGGAGTGGTGGTGCCAGGGATACAGCGAGCCCGGCGCGGGCTCGGACCTGGCCGGAGTGCGGACGGCGGCCGTGCGGGAGCGGGACTGCTACCGGATCAGCGGGCAGAAGATCTGGACCTCGCTCGCCCATGAGGCCGACTGGTGCTTCGTGCTGGCCCGGACCGACCCGGAGTCCAGGCGCCACCACGGGCTCAGCTTTCTGCTCGTCCCCATGGACCAGCCCGGCCGGATCGAGGTCCGCCCCATCCGGCAGATGACCGGCACCAGCGACTTCAACGAGGTCTTCTTCGACGGGGCGCACGCGCGCGTGGAGCACGTCGTGGGCGGGGAGGGGCGGGGGTGGTCGGTGGCCATGAGTCTGCTCGGGTTCGAGCGCGGGGTGTCCACGCTCGCCCAACAGATCGGGTTCGCCGAGGAGTTGGCCCAGGTCGTACGCGCGGCCGTGGAGACGGGGGCGGCGGCGGACCCCGTCGTACGGTCGCGGCTCGTGCGGCAGTGGGCCGAGCTGCGGACCATGCGCCGGCACGCCCTGCGCACCCTCGGCGGCTCGGACGACCCCGGTGCGCCCAGCGTGGCCAAGCTGCTCTGGGCCGGCTGGCACCAGCGGCTCGGCGAGCTGGCCATGCAGGTCAGGGGCGCGGCGGCCGCCGTCGGCCCCACGGACTGGTCGGCTGCGGCGCCGTACGAACTCGACGCGGACCAGCACCTGTTCCTCTTCTCCCGGGCCGACACCATCTACGGCGGCTCGGACCAGGTCCAGCGCACGATCATCGCCGAGCGCGTGCTCGGTCTGCCCAGGGAGCCCAAGGGGGCCGTGTGATGCGTGGTGTGGTGTTCGACGGCGAGCAGGTGCAGGTGATCGACGATCTCGCGGTGCGCGAGCCGGGGCCGGGCGAGGTGCTGGTGGCGATCGCGGCGGCGGGACTGTGCCACAGCGATCTGTCCGTGGTGGACGGCACCATTCCGTTCCCGGTACCGGTGGTGCTGGGGCACGAGGGCGCCGGGGTCGTGGAAGCGGTCGGCGCGGGCGTCACCCATGTCGCGCCCGGCGACCATGTGGCGCTGTCCACGCTCGCCAACTGCGGTACGTGCGCGGAGTGCGACCGGGGCCGGCCGACGATGTGCCGGCAGGCCATCGGGCGCCCGGGCAAGCCCTTCACCCGGGGCGTCGACCCGGTGCACCAGTTCGCCTCCAACTCCGCGTTCGCCGAGCGCACGGTCGTCAAGGCGGTGCAGGCGGTGCGGATCCCGAAGGACATCCCCCTGGAGTCGGCCGCGCTGATCGGGTGCGGGGTGCTCACGGGCGTGGGGGCCGTGCTGAACCGGGCCCGGGTGGACCGCGGGGACAGCGTCGTCGTCATCGGGACCGGCGGGATCGGGCTGAACGTGCTGCAGGGCGCGCGGCTCGCGGGAGCGCTCAGGATCGTCGCCGTGGACGCCAACCCGGCCAAGGAGGAGACGGCCCGGCAGTTCGGCGCGACCGACTTCCTGACCTCGGCTCAGGGCGTGCGGGACCTCCTGCCCACGGGGGCCGACCACGCCTTCGAGTGCGTGGGCCGGGTGGAGCTGATCCGGCAGGCGATCGACCTCCTCGACCGGCACGGACAGGCCGTCCTGCTGGGTGTGCCGCCTGCCGCCGCCGAGGCGTCCTTCCGCGTCTCCTCCCTCTACCTGGACAAGTCCGTCCTGGGCTGCCGCTACGGCTCCTCGCGCCCCCAGCGGGACATCACGCTGTACGCCGAGCTGTACCGCCAAGGCCGCCTGCTGCTCGACGAGTTGGTGACGGCGGTCCACCCGGTGGAGGACTTCGCCAAGGCCCGCGCGGACGCCGAGGCGGGGCGGGTGGCGCGGGCGGTGCTCACGTTCTGACTCCGGTGCGGAAGGTCCGCCGGTACGTCGTCGGCGTCACCCCGAGCGCCTGCTGGAGGTGCTGGCGCATCGACTGGGCCGTGCCGAAGCCCGCCTCGCGGGCCACCTGGTCGATGGACAGGTCGGTGGTCTCCAGCAGATGGCGGGCGCGTTCGACGCGCTGCTGAGTGAGCCACTGCCCGGGGCTGATCCCGACCTCCTCGCGGAAGCGGCGGGTGAAGGTGCGGACCGACATGGCCTCCTGCTCGGCCATGTCCCGCAGCTGGATGGGCTGGTGGAGGCGGCCGAGCGCCCAGGCGCGGGCGGCGGTCGTCGTGGCCAGCTGCGGGTCCGGGACCGGGCGGTGGATGTACTGGGCCTGGCCGCCGTCGCGGTGCGGCGGTACGACCGTGCGCCGGGCCACCTCGTTGGCGACCGCCGTACCGAAGTCGCGGCGCACCATGTGCAGGCACAGGTCGATCCCGGCGGCCACGCCGGCCGAGGTGAGCACGTCGCCGTCGTCGACGAACAGCACGTCCGCGTCCATCCTGACCTGCGGGAACATGCGCTGGAAATGCTCGGCGTCGGCCCAGTGCGTGGTCGCCGGGCGGCCGTCGAGGTATCCGGCCGCGGCGAGGACGTAGACGCCGGTGCAGATGGAGGCGAGCCGGGTGCCGGGGCGGATGCGGGCGAAGGCGGCGGCCAGCTCGTCGGTCAGCCGGCCCTCCTCGAAGACCGGGCCGAGCTCGTACGACGCCGGGACGATCACCGTGTCGGCGCCGGCCAGCGCCTCCGGGCCGTTCGGGACGTGCACGGCGAAGTCGGCGTCGGTCTCGACCGGGCCGGGCGGCCGTACCGAGCAGGTCACCACCTCGTACAGGTGCCGGCCGTGCTCGTCCTTGGGGCGGCCGAAGATCCGGTGCGGGATACCCAGCTCGAAGGGGAGCAGGCCGTCGAGGGCGAGGACGACGATGCGATGCGGACGGAAACCCGCGGCTCCCTCGGGTTCCTCGGTGACAGCAGTCATGGCCCGATTCTAGCGAATGCTGTCTCTCGGGCCACTCGATGTGCGGTCATGAAAAAAGGACGCTGTACGACGTGACTCAGACAAGCCCAGCCGCAGCCCCCGTCCAGGCCCCACCCGCCCGGCGCCGCCGTGTGCACCGGGCGTGGTTCGTCGCCGCCGTCACCTTCGTCACGATCATCGGCGCGGCCGCCTTCCGTTCCCTGCCCGGCCTGCTCATCGACCCGCTGCACCAGGAGTTCGGCTGGTCGCGCGGCACGATCGGCGCGGCCGTCTCCATCAACCTCGCGCTCTACGGCCTCACCGCCCCCTTCGCCGCGGCGCTGATGGACCGTTTCGGCATCCGCCGGGTGGTCGCCGTCGCGCTGACCGTGATCGCCGCCGGTTCGGGCCTGACCGTGTGGATGACGGCGGCCTGGCAGCTGTGGCTGTGCTGGGGCCTGCTGGTGGGACTGGGCTCGGGCTCGATGGCGCTCGCCTTCGCCGCGACGGTCACCAACCGGTGGTTCACCGAGCGGCGCGGACTGGTCAGCGGCATCCTGACCGCCGCGTCCGCCTCCGGGCAGCTGATCTTCCTGCCGGTGCTGTCCTGGCTGACCGAACACCACGGCTGGCGCCCGGCCGCCGTGACGGTCGCCCTGGCGGCGCTCGCCGTCGTCCCCTTCGTGTGGATCCTGCTGCGCGACCACCCGGCCGACGTCGGCCAGAAGCCATACGGCGCCCGGGAGTTCGTGGCCAAGCCCGCGCCGGTGACCGGCGCCGCCCGCCGCACGCTGAAGGTGCTTTCCACCTCCGTCCGCACCGGCACCTTCTGGCTGCTCGCGGGCACCTTCGCGATCTGCGGCGCCTCCACCAACGGCCTGATCCAGACCCACTTCGTGCCCGCCGAGCACGACCACGGCATGCCCGTCACGACGGCGGCCTCGCTGCTCGCGGTCATCGGCGTGTTCGACGTGGCCGGCACGATCGCCTCCGGCTGGTTCACCGACCGCTTCGAACCGCGCCGCCTGCTGGCGGTGTACTACGCCCTGCGCGGCCTCTCCCTGCTCTTCCTCCCGATGCTGCTGGGACCCGCCGTCCACCCGCCGATGCTCTTCTTCATCGTCTTCTACGGCCTGGACTGGGTGGCCACCGTCCCGCCGACCCTCGCGCTGTGCCGCGAGAACTACGGCGAGGACAGCGCCATCGTCTTCGGCTGGGTGCTCGCCTCCCACCAGGTCGGCGCGGCCCTCGTCGCCTACCTCGGCGGCCTCGCCCGCGACGTCTTCGGCTCCTACAACCTCGTCTGGTACGCCTCCGGCACGCTGTGCGCGGCGGCGGCCCTGATGTCCCTGGTGATCCGCCGGGCGGCTCCGCCGGCCCCGGTGGCCGCCGTGTCCTGAAGGGGTCCACCGGCCGGACGGCGTCAGTGCAGGTCTGCCTCGAAGGGGTGGCTGTGGTCGGCGGGGCAGGTGAAGAGCCGCAGCTCTCCGTACCGGCCGACGACGACCCCTGACTCGGCGTCGCCGGCCACGGTGAACAGCAGCGTCATCTCGGTGCCGCACTCACCGCACGCGAACACCACCGGATGCGCCAGGTGCCAGGTCGGCCAGCCGCCCAGCTTCCAGCCGGCGAGGCGGGTGATGACGTCACCGCCGTCACCCGTGTCACGGACCAGTTCCTCCAGCCGCGGACGCAGCGACGCGGGCAGCTCCTCGCGGTAGGGGAAGTCGGTCAGGTGCTCGGCAGTGACGGTGCACGCCTGGGGCAGAAAGCCGTCCTCGTCGTACCGCGAGGGCGCCGGCGGGCTGGTCAACGGGCTCGTCACCTCGGCGGCCCGGCGCCATCGCAGCTCGACCACCGGGCTGACGTCGGCCTGCCGGGCCGGGGGGTCCCAGTGTTCGTTGGGACACCAGAGGACCTGCAGGAGGTCGAAGTCGGCCGGCCACCAGGGGCCCGGTACGTCGCGCCGGTAGATCTGGGCGACCGGCACCATGGCCGTGGCGGACCCGCCGTCGGGATCGGCCGCATCGGGCAAGGAGCACTCCGGCCACGGCTCGTCACCGGGCCACAGCAGCGGGCCGCCGACCGAGCTGCTCCCACGGTCCGGCCTTCCACGCTCGGGACGCAGCACCGCCGCGTCACGCCCGTAGGGGGCGAGCTCGGGAAGCGCGGCGAGTATCGCCTCGGTCGGCGGTCTGGAGACGCGCGTCATCACTGCCTTCCGGTCAGCAGGTCGTGGACCGCACGCAGCGTATCGGCAGCCCGGCGACCGGGGCCCGCTCCCGGAAGAACCGCCGGACAGGGTCTAGGGGTTGCGGATCCGGGCGAACCGCCCCCGGTGGAAGAGCAGCGGCTCGCCCGGCTCCTGCGTGCCGAGGGCGTCCACCCGGCCCACCACGATCAGGTGGTCGCCCCCGGTGTGCACGGCGTGGACGGAGCAGTCGATCCAGGCGGCGGCACCGGCCAGCCGGGGCGAGCCGGACACGGGTGCCGCGTCGTACGCCACCCCCGCGAACTTGTCCGCGCCGCTCACCGCGAAGGCCCGGCACAGCTCGCCCTGGCCGGCGCTGAGCACGTTGACGCAGAAGACGCCCGCGCGGGCGATCCGGGGCCAGGTGGTGGACGTACGGCCCACCATGAAGCAGACCAGGGGCGGTTCCAGGGAGAGGGAGGCGAAGCTCTGGCAGGCGAAACCCGCGGGACCGCCCTCTTCCTCGGCGGGCGGCGCCGTGATCACCGTCACGCCGCTCGCGAAGCTCCCCAGCACCCGCCGGAACTCGTCCGGGTCCACCGGAGCCCGCTCGTCCTGACGCACGCACCGCAACTCCGGCCGCGGCAACGGCTCCACGGGCCCGCGCCCCAGATACCGGACGGCGGCGGCCGCCGCCCCTGCGTGTCCCATCACGCCACCTATTGAAACTGACGTACCGTCAGATAGGAAGTCCGGTGACAAGGGTCCGCACAGGCCCTTCATAATCTGCGGCCATGGGGCGGGAAAAGAAACGGGAAAGAGCCGGTGACCCGGAGATGCCGCGGTCGCTGCGGCGTGATCTCGCCGCGGCGGCCCCGGTGCACGCGGCGCAGCTGCCGACGGCCTGGCTGCTGTGGTGGATCTGGCTGAGCAGCCAGGACCAGTACGGGACCGGCTACATCGGCGCACTCGGGATCGCCTGTCTGGTGGTCTTCGCCCCGCTGCTGCTGCCGTTCCTCGGCCTGCTCCTCTCGGCCCTGCTGACGCTGCCCGCGATCCTGCTCGCCCGCCCGGCGCTCCGGCGGTTCGGCGGGCCGGAGGGGGCCTGGCGCGTGATCGGGGCCGCGGTCACGGCCGTCGGCTGGGGCGCGGTGGCGACGGCACTCTTCGGCCGGCCCTTCCTCACCACGGCCTCGGTGCTCACCGCCCTGGGCCTGCTGCCCGCGCTCGGCATCGCCTACGTCCGCACGCGCCCCTGGTCGATGTGGGGCGTGTGGTGGCGCTCGGCACTCGCCTGCGCCGGCCTCTTCGCCCTGGCCCTCGGCGGCGGGCTCGCGGCCTCCGCGGCCGGCCTGATCCCGCAGTACGAGCCGCCCGAGTTGACCCGCGCCCAGCTCACCGGCGTCTGGCGCGGCGACGACGGCGCCGAGCTCCGTCTCACCCCCGACGGCCGGGCCGAGGCCCACAGACTCCCCACCGAACCCACGGACGACGACTGGTCGGCCCCGGACTACAAGGACTACGTCGTCTGCGCGGGCTCCGGCACCTGGAAGCCCGACCCCGACACGGACGGCACCGGCCGCGCCGGCATCCTCCTGCACCTCGACACCGACTGCGGCCTGGACACCCACTGGTCCGTCAGCGGCACCGAGTCCGCCCCCCAGCTTTACGTCCTCCTCGGCGACCCAGACGCCGGCACCCTGCGGACCCTGGACCGCGCCGGGGACTGAGCCCTCACCGCCCCCGGAACTCCGGCCCCCGGCGCTCCGCGAACGCCCGCAGGCCCTCCCACGCGTCCTCGGTCGTCATGTTGAGCTCCTGGGCCCAGGCCTCCGCGGCGAAGGCGGTGGCCCGGTCCGACTCCAGGGAGGCGTTCACCAGGTGCTTGGTCAGGGCCAGGGCGCGGGTCGGGGCGGAGGCCAGCCGGGTCGCCCACTCCCGGGTCGTCTTCGCCAGGTCCGCGTCCGGTACGACCCGGTTTACCAGGCCCAGGCGTTCCGCCTCCGCCGCCGACACCGCGTCACCGAAGAACATCAGCTCCTTCGCCCGCCGGGGGCCCAGCAGGCGGGGCAGCAGGTACGCCCCGCCGCCGTCCGGTACCAGCCCCCGCCGTACGAACACCTCGATGAAGCGGGCCGACTCGGCGGCCAGGACCAGGTCGCAGGCGAACGCCAGGTGCGCGCCGAGGCCCGCCGCCGTGCCGTTCACGGCGGCGATCACCGGCTTCTCGCAGTCCAGGACGGCCGCGATCAGGCGTTGCGCGCCCTGGCGCAGCACCCGGGCCACGTCGCCGGTCAGCCGGTCGCCTCCGGTGCCGCCTCTCAGGTCCGCGCCCGCGCAGAAGCCCCGGCCCGCGCCGGTCAGCACCACCGCCCGGATGCCGGGGGCGGCGGATGCCTCGGCAAGGCGGTCGATCAGCTCGTCCCGCAGCGCGGGCGTGAGGGCGTTGAGGGACCCGGGACGGTTCAGGATGAGGTGGGCGACCTGTTCGCTGCGCTCGGTCTCCAGCTCGCTCATCGGCACACCACCAGCGCGTCCAGCGCCACCGCGCCCTGCCCCCGGGGCAGCACCATCAGCGGGTTGACGTCCAACTCGGCAATATGCTCGCCCAGTTCGAGGGCCATGCGCTGGACCCGCAGGATCACCTCGACCAGCGCGTCCCGGTCGGCGGGCGGGCGGCCCCGGACGCCGTCCAGCAGGGCCCGGCCGCGGAGCTCGGTGAGCATGGCGCGGGCCTGGTCCTCGCCGAACGGCGGGACACGGACCGCCGAGTCGTGCAGGACCTCCACCAGGACCCCGCCGAGGCCCACTGTCACCGTCGGCCCGAACAGGTCGTCATGGGTCATCCCCAGGACCATCTCCACGCCCTGCTCGACCATCTGGCACACCAGGATCCCGTCCAGCGGGACACCCTCGTAGCGGGCGATGTCGGTCAGCTCGCGGTAGGCGTCCCTGACCTGGCTGGCCGACGTCAGGCCGATCTTCACCAGGCCCAGCTCGGTCTTGTGGGCGATCTGGGCGCCGGAGGCCTTCATCACCACCGGGTAGCCGACCTGGGCCGCCGCCCGGACGGCCGCCGCCGCGCTGGTCACCAGCTGCTCACGCGGCACCCGGATGCCGTAGGCGCGCAGCAGCTGCTTGGCCCCGTGCTCGCTGAGCTGCCGGCCGGGGCGCATCAGGGCCTCGGCCTTGCGGAAGGAGGGGGAGGGGGTGCGCGGGGCCTCGTCGAAGGGGGAGCGGTAGCCGCTCGCGAAGGCGTGGTGGTCCAGCCAGGCGCGGACGGCCTTGAGGCAGTTGCCCACCGTGCGGAAGGTCGCCACCCGCGAGGAGCCGAGCAGGACCTCGCGGTAGGCCGCCTCGGTGCCCACCGGCGAACCCCACACCACGCACACCAGCTTGTCCGTCTGCTCGGCCGCCTCGACCAGATCCGCCACCAGTTTGTCGCTCAACGGCGGGAAGGGGCCGGTGATCGGGCAGATCAGGACGCCGATCGACGGGTCGGCGAGGATCGCGTCGATGATCTTCCGGCCGCGCGAGTCGCCCACCGGATGCCCGCCGTTGTCCACCGGGTTGGCCACGCTCAGGTACTCCGGTATCCACTGGTGCAGCTCGGCCTGCCTGGCCTCCGACAGGCGGGGAAGCCGTAGTCCGGCCGCCGTGGCCAGGTCGGCGGCGTGCGCGCCGGTGCCACCGGAGATCGAGTACACCGCGACCCCGTCCGCCAGCGGCGCCCGCGCCCGCGCCAGCAGGGCGGCGGTGTCCTGGAGTTCGTCGAGACCGTCGACCCGTACGACGCCGAACTGGCGCATCGCCGCGTCCACCACGTCGTCGGCGCCGGTGAGCTTGCCGGTGTGCGAGGCGGCCGTACGCGCGCCGGTCTCGGTGCGGCCCACCTTCACCGCGACCACCGGCACCCCGCGGCGAGCGGCCCGGTCGGCGGCCAGCAGGAAGGCGCGGCCGTCCTTCAGGCCCTCCACGTAACAGGCGATGGCGCCGACCTCGGGCTGCTCGGCGAACCAGGCGAGGAAGTCGGCGGTCTCCAGGTCGGCCTCGTTGCCGGTGGGCGCCCAGTGGGAGAGGCGGATGCCGAGCTCCTGGAGCGAGAAGACGGGGCGGCCCTGGTGGCCGGACTGGGTGATCAGCGCTATCGCCGGGCCGGTCAGGTCCTCGCGGAAGTGCTCGAAGGCGTTGAGGTTGGTGTTCGGGCCGAGGAGCCGGATCCCCGAGCGGCGTACGGCGTCCGCCAGGCGCTGCTGCGCCTCGGCGCCCGCCTCGCCCGTCTCGGCGAACCCGGAGGCGAAGGCGACCGCGAACTTCACCTTGGCGTCGGCCAGTTCGCCGATCACCGGCAGCGGGTCGGCCACCAGCAGCACGGCCAGGTCGACCTGCCCGGCCGGCAGTTCGGCGACGGAGGCGGCGCAGGGCACGCCGAAGACCGAGGCGCGGGTCGGATGCACCGGGTGCACGCGTGCGCCGACCCGCTCGGCCCAGGCCAGCAGCTGCCGGGTGATCCCGGTGTTCGGGCGTCCCTCCGCGTCCGAGGCGCCGATCACGGCGACCGACTCGGGCCGGAAGAAGCGGCTCAGGTCCGGTACGTCCGCGTACAGCGGGCGCCCGCTGACGTCCAGGTCGCCGACCCGGTCGTGGACGGCGGGTCCGGGCCGCTGCTCGCCGCAGGCGATGACCCGGGCCCGGCGGGAGTCGGTGGTGAGGGTGCCGTGGGTTGATCCAAGCATCGGTCCGCCCGCTCCTGTGAGACAGCACAAGTAAACTGACGCTCTGTCAGGTTACTGAACTGACGCAGCGTCAGGAACTGGTCGGACCGGGCGAAGTCAGCGGCGGGTGGGGCGCGCCGACGACACCGCCGGGTGGCGGATCGCGAAGTCACCGCCGGGAACGCAGATGCCCGGCCACAACTTTCGCGATCTTCCCGACGTCCAGCGCCGTCTCCCGGAAGCCGCCGCCGGGATTGACGACGCCCGATCCAGGATCCTTAAGCTCTGGGAGTTCGGCTTCGGCGGTCCCCATCACGGCCAGGACGCCAGAGCGGATCTCTCCCACTACATGTACTGGGGGGATCGTCGGGTGTTGGTAGACCTCGGTTCCCTGCCCGGAGGCCGTCAGGTACTCCGCCGGGGTCACCCATGTGGCGCAGATCTTAGGGCGCCGTACTGACAGCGGGCGGACCAAGACGGACGGTGGCGGTAGTTCCGCAGGGACGGCACATCACCGAACTGTCCGACCCGGCATTCCTCCTGCGCGGCGGTGCGGGTACCGCGCCTGGCTCATGGCCGGATGCCGTGAGGCCGTCACCCCGGTAGCCGGGACGGTCCTACGGTGTCCCGGGCGATGGCCTTCGCGATTTTGCGTGCGTCGATGGCCAGTTCGCGGAGCATGCCGCTGATGGGGTTGGTGTAACCCTGGAAGTAGAGGCCTGGCGCGTTGACTGGCGTGCGGGCGCCATGGACGACCGGCTTGCCGTGTGTGTCGAGCACGCAGAGGTGGCCGACGAGGTCTTCCAGGGCGCGGACGTAGCCGGTGGCTGCAATGGTGACGTCCGGCCCGACGCGGCTTCCGTCGGCGAGGAGGACCTTGTCGTCCTCGAAACCCTCGATCGCGGGCACGATCTCGATCCGGCCTCTACGGACGCCGTCGATGATGCCAACGTCCTGCACCGGGATCGACCCCTCGTTGACCCGGCTGTAGAGGCCGGTGTCGGGGCGGGGCAGGCCGTGGCCGGAGAGGTCCGGAACGCTCAGCCTGGCCATCGGCTTCGCCAGCCGGTCGACGAGGCCGACCGGCAGCTGTCGTACCAGCACGCCCGTGTACTGGGCGGCCCAGCCAGCGGTCGAGCGGCGCACGATGTGCGGGGCTGTGCGCACGGACAGCCGCACGCGCGAGGCCCCGCCCTCCGCCAGGTCGACGGCGATCTCGGCGCCCGTGTTGCCGACGCCGACAACGAGGACGTCGCGGCCGTCGTACGGCTTCGCGTTGCGGTACTCGGAGGCGTGCAGGAACTCCCCGCCGTACTCCGCCAGGCCCGGCCAGTCGGGGACGTGCGGGGTGTGGTTGTAGCCGGTGGCGACGACCACCGCGCTGCCGGTCAGCTCGCGCCCGCCGGAGGCGTGCAGCAGCCAGCCGGTGCCGTCCCCGGCCCGCTCGACGCGGAAGACCTCCACGCCGGTGACGATCTCCAGCTCGTGGTGCTCGGCGTACTTCTCCAGATAGCGCACCACGTCGTCGCGGGACACCCAGCGCCCGAACTTCCGGGGGATCTTCAGGCCCGGCAGTGCGGACAGCCGCCGGGTGGTGTGCAGACGCAGACGGTCGTAGTGCCCGTGCCAGGAGGCGCCCACACGGTCGGCCCGCTCCAGCACCACGGCGCGTATGCCCCGTGCCCGCAGCGCGTACGCGGCGGCCAGACCTCCCGGACCGGCGCCGATGACGTAGACCGGGCGGTCGGCGGGCGTGGCGGAGAGCTGTACGGAAGCGGAACGGGAGTCGGCCATGTTCGGGAGCGTAATCACGCACCCGGTTGATGGGTCTCGGTCAAGACCGGAATTGGTTGCGGATTGATCACGTGTGTGGAGAAGTGCCCGCCGCAGGTGGCGTAGCCCACACGGATGAGGGGGAAGTGCGTGCCGACGGGCCGAGGTTCGACGATCCACCAGTGCGATTCCGGAGTGATGCGGGGTGGACTCACAGGTGGGCATCGCCCGTGATCTGACGTACCGTCAGGTGTCATGGACTCGATATGGCTCGGCGGCGCGGAGTGGCTGGCGGTGCTGCGGATCGGTCTCGGTCTGTGGTGGCTGGAAAGCTGGCGGCACAAGGACAAGAAGGCCTGGTTCGAGCGGGGCAGCGGCATCGCGTGGGCCGCGGAGATCGCGGAGAAGCACCGCTGGACGCCGGTGCGGACCGGGTTCGACGCACTGGTGAGGCCGCACCCGAAGCTCATGGCGTACGTCGTCGCCTACGCCGAACTCTCCCTCGGCCTCGGCCTGGTCCTCGGCTTTCTGACGCCGGTCGCGCTGCTGGGCGGACTGCTGCTGAACGCGATCTACTTCGTGCTGATGATCCACGACTGGGCCGAGCAGGGCCAGAACTCGATGATGGCGCTCGTCTCGTTCGTCGGGTTCTTCGGGATGGCGTGGCAGACCTGGTCGCTGGACGCGTGGCTGGGGTGGTTCTGATGGCCGCGGTCCGCTACGACCTTCCCGAGCCGGACGCCTTCACGCGCCCCTACTGGGAGGCGGCCGCGCGGGGCCGGCTGCTGATCCGCCGCTGCGGGGCCTGCCGCCGGGCCCACCACTACCCGCGCGAGTTCTGTCCGCACTGCTGGAGCGAGGAGGTGGCCTGGGAGGAGGCGAGCGGCCGGGCCGTGCTCTACACCTGGTCCACCGTCCACCGCAACGACCTGCCGCCCTTCGGTGAGCGCACGCCGTACGTGGCCGCGGTGGTCGATCTGGCGGAGGGCCCGCGGATGATGACGCAGGTGGTGGAGTGCGCGGACGCGGACCTGCGGGCCGGGCTGCCGCTGCGGGTGGCGTTCGTGGAGGGAAAACCGGTGTTCCGCCCGGAGGCTCGCGCCGACCATGGGACGTATGCGCCCTGAGAACTGGCATTTCACGGAAGACCTGGACGAGTTCCTGACCCGCGCGGGCGACTTCCTGCGTTCCCGGCCGGCCCTGCACACGGTGCCGCTGACCGTGACGGACGCGCTGCGCCGCCGCGGGCCGCACATCTACGGCTCCGAGGCCCCCCGTTTCGGCGTCCTCGACGACGGCACCGTGCGCGCGGCCCTGCTCCACACGCCGCCCTTCCACCTCCACGTCACCCCGCTCACCGACCGGGAGGCCGACGCGCTGGCCGCCCGGCTCGCGGACCTGGACCACCCGGTGCCCGGCCTCTCCGCCCGGCAGGAGACGGCCGAGGCCTTCGTGGCGGCCTGGCGGCGGCGCACCGGTACGTCGGCCACCCTCCGCAAGCATCAACGGCTGTATCGGCTGGCCGAGTTGACCGTGCCGAGGCCCCGGCCGGAGGGGCGGGTGCGGATCGCCGGGCCCGAGGACCGAGAGCTGCTGATCCGCTGGAAGGGCGAGTTCGACACGGACATCGAACACACCACCGGCGGCGACAGGGCCGAGTGGGCCGACGCCCGGATCGCTCACGGCGGCGTCACCCTCTGGGAGACCCCTGACGGCACGCCCGTCTCCCTGGCCGGAGTCACCCCGGAGATCGCCGGCCAGGTCCGCATCGCCCCCGTCTACACCCCGGCGGCCCTGCGTGGCCGCGGATACGCCGGCGCGGCCACGGCGGAGGTGAGCCGGGCCGCGCGCGAGGCCGGGGTTTCGGAGATCCTGCTCTTCACCGACCTCGACAACCCGACGAGTAACGGGCTGTACCAGCGGATCGGCTACCGGCCGGTGGCGGACTTCGCGGTGTGGCGGTTCGGCGACTGACGGCGCCGGGGCGCCAGGGCGCCCGCGGCGCAGGGTGCCCCGGTCCCGGAACGCCCGGCGGGGCTACCCGCGTCCCGCCCGTACCGCCCCCGCGCTCGCCGTCACCACCAGGGCGATGGCCAGGCACTGGGCGGCCGACAGGGTCTGGCCGAGGACCAGGAAGCCGGCCAGGGTCGCGATCGCCGGGGCCAGGCTCATCAGGATCGCGAACGTCGGGGCGGGCAGCCGGCGCAGGGCCAGCAGCTCCAGGGTGTACGGCAGCCCGGAGGACAGCAGGGCCACGGCCAGCCCGAGCCCCAGCGTCCCCGGCCGCAGCAGCGCGGTGCCGGCCGAGGCGACGCCCAGCGGCAGGCTCAGCAGCGCGGCCACGGCCATCGCCACGGCCAGCCCGTCGAGCCGTGGAAAGCGGGCGCCGGTCCGCGAGTTGAAGACGATGTACGCCGCCCACAGCGCCCCCGCGCCGAGCGCGAACCCGGCGCCGGGCAGACTGAGCCGCCCCAGGCCCTCCTGCCCGAGCAGCAGGACTCCGGCGAGCGCCGGCCCCGCCCACAGCAGGCTCACCGCCCGGCGCGCGGCGACGACGGACAGCGCGAGCGGGCCGAGCACCTCCAGGCCATCGCGGCCGGGCGGGCGGTGGGCGTCACGACGACGGCGACACCGGGCGTCCACACGCACCTCGCGATCGTCTTTCGCCCCCTGACCGACGCCCCTGCGGTCCCCCTCCTCCTCGCCTGGCACCGAGGCACCCCGTCACACCCGGCGATCCGGGACCTGGCGCGTCTGGCCCGCCGGCTGGTGGCGGAAGCCTGAGCGCCCACCGGGGGCGCCCCGGCTCAAGGCCAGAGCAACGTCCTGCTCCAGCCGAACCCGGTGCTCCGGTACTCCAGCCGCACGTGCCGCCGGTCCGCGTCCCCCTGGAAGAACTCCACCGTCTCGGGGCGCAGGCGGTACAGCGTCCAGGTAGGGGACGGCTCGGCGGGGTTCTCGCGCGCCCGCTCCCACGCGGCCTGGGACGCCCGCCGCAACTCCTCCAGTGAGGACAGCTCCTCGCTCTGCCGACCGGTGAGCGCCGCGGCCAGCGCGCCCGTCGAGCGGGCCTGCAGGTCCGCCTGGCTCTCCCGGGACGGCGCCGCGGTCACCGGCCCGCGCAGCCGGACCTGGCGGCCCAGCACCGGCCAGTAGAAGGCCAGGGCCGCCTGGGGGTGTGCGCTCAGGGCCCGGCCCTTGCGGCTCGTGGCGTGCGTGCCGAAGGTCCAGCCGTCCGCATCGGCGCCGTGCAGCATCACGATCCGCACGTCGGGCCTGCCCTCCTCGTCCACCGTGGCCAGCGACATCGTGTGCGGCTCGGGCTGCCCGGCCGCCACCGCGTCCGCGAACCAGCTCGTGAACAGGTGCAGCGGGGTCGGCGGGGCGGTGTCCGGGTCGAAGGGCCGCAGGTCCGTGACGTCCGGGTCCCATACCCGCAGCGACGTCAGCAGTGCGTGGAGATCCGTTTCCATGTGCCGAGTATCGCCACCGGGCCGCCGTCGGCGCGGGCGAGGACGACCGGGCCGCCATCCGTTCGGCAGTCCTCCCGCGACGCACACGGGTGATTCCGGGTGCGGGGCCGCCGGAGCCCGGGGACGCTCGGAGCCACGGGCCCGGGAATGACGGTGAGGGGCGATGATCGTAACGGTGGTGTCGATGCCCGAGATGACCATCACCTGTACGGACCTCTCGGAGGCGCGTGAGCGGCTGGCCGTCGACTCCTTCCTGCTGGTCGACGTCGAGCTGCCAGAGCACGCGCCGGCGCAGAGCCCGCCGATCGCCGATCAGCTCGGCCTGGACGGCGAGGACCTGGACTGGTTCGGCAGGGAGGGCGAGCCCGCGCGGGCGGAGTTCCTGGGGGACCGGGCCGCCTTCGTCGTGCCGGTGGTGCACGAGGACGAGATCGCCCACCTCCACGTGGTGGTGACCGAGCGGTTCCTGGCCACCGTGCACCGGGGGCAGGCCGGACTGGCCGGGAGCATCACCGCGGCGTTGCGGCACGAGCGGCCCGACGACACCGTCGCCGTGCTCTTCCTGCTGCTCCAGGAGGCCCTGGACACCTTCCGCCGGGCGGCCGTGCAGGCCCTGCTGCAGTCCGAGGAGCTGGAGGACGACATGTTCGAGGACCGGCGCCCCGAGCAGGTCTACCGGCTGGCGCAGCTGCGGCGGCGCTCCGCCCTCCTGCACCACGCCCTGCGGCCCTACCTCCAGGCGACCGACGAGATCCTCACCCGCCGGATGATGAGCCCCACCTTCCCCGAGGAGCGGCAGCGGCGTGCCCAGGGGTTCCAGACCGCCGGACGGCTGGTGCTCGCCGACGTCGAGTCCCTCCAGGACGCCACCCGCCGGGCCTTCGCCAGTTACTCCTCGCTCGTCGCGGGCGAGCAGAACGGCGTGATCAACCGGCTGGCCATCGTGTCGGTGATCTTCCTGTCGCTGTCGTTCATCACCGGGTTCTTCGGCATGAACTTCACGTTCCTGACGAACAGGCTGGAGACCAGGGACGAGTTCTGGCTGCTCGCCGTGGGGCTGCAGCTGGTCGTCCTGCTCGGCTCCCTCTACGTCCTGCACCGAACCCGCATCTGGCGCCGACTGCTGGAGAAGGATTGAGGAGGAGGCCTCACCGGCCGAGGACCACCGTCCCCGACGAGCAGAACCAGCCCCCCGTCCCGGACGCCACCCCCAGCCTCGGCAGCCGCCCGTCCCGCGTCCGCACCTGCCGCTCCCCGGCCTCCCCGCGCAGTTGCCGTACCGCCTCCACCAGCAGGAACAGCCCGCGCATGCCGGGATGCTGGGCCGAGAGGCCGCCCCCGTCCGTGTTCACCGGCAACTCGCCGCCCCGCACCAGCAGCCGGCCCTTCTCCACGAACGCCCCGCCCTCGCCCTTCCGGCAGAAGCCCAGGTCCTCCAGGGTCACCAGGGTCATGTAGGTGAAGGCGTCGTAGATCTGGGCGAAGTCCATCTCCCGCGGCCGCACCCCCGCCCGCTCGAACGCCAGCCGTCCGCTCACCGCCGCCGGGGACACCGTGAAGTCCGTCCACTCGGACATCGCCGCGTGCGAGACGTGCTCCCCGGTGCCGAGGACCCAGACGGGGGTCGTACGGCAGTCCCGTGCGTACTCCTCGGCCGCCAGCAGCACCGCCGCGCCGCCGTCCGAGCGCAGACAGCAGTGCAGCCTGGTGAAGGGGGCGGCGATCATCGGGCCGGCCAGGACGTCGTCGACCGTGACCGGGTCGCGGAACATCGCCTCGGGGTTCAGGCCCGCGTTGGCCCGGGCCTGGACCGCCACCTCGGCCAACTGCTCGACGGTCGTGCCGTGTTCGATCATGTGGCGGCGGGCGGCCATCGCGTACTTGGCGATCAGGGTGTGGCCGTAGGGGGCCTCGAACTGGAGGGGACCGCGGGCGCCGAAGGACACCTCGCCCGTCCTGCGGCCCGCCCTGATGTCCGCGCGTGCCGTCGAGCCGTAGACGAGGAGGACGGCGTTCGCGTGGCCCGCCGCTATCGCGTCCGCGGCGTGCGCGGCCATGACTTCCCAGGTCGAGCCGCCGACCGAGGTGGAGTCCACCCAGGTGGGGCGCAGGCCCAGATACTCGGCCACCTCCACCGGGGCCAGGGTGCCGAGGCCCGCCGAGGCGAGGCCGTCGACCCGGGCGCGGTCGAGCCCCGCGTCCGCGAGAGCGCGGCGGGCGGCCTGCGCGTGCAGGGTGTACGGGGTGGCGTCGTCCACGCGTCCGCAGTCGGAGAGGGCCACACCGACCACGGCGACCTTCCTGCTCCCAGCCGTCATAAATCTGACGGTACATCAGATATGGCGGCTCGCGGCAGGTGTCGTGACCCTGGGCATTCCCGCCCTCGCGCCCTAACATGACGGTCCGTCAGATCGGCTCGGGAGGGATGAGGGACCAGCCATGGACACGCGCCTGACCGCCGAGCAGGACGAGATCCGCCGCACCCTGCGCGAGCTGCTGCACAAGCGGTGCGGTTCGCCCGAGCTGCGCACCGCGGTCGACAGCCCGGCCGGACACGACCCCCTCCTGTGGTCGGCCCTCGCCGACCAGCTCGGCCTGCCCGGGCTCGCCCTGCCCGAACGGTACGGTGGCGTCGGCTGCTCGGTCACCGAACTCGCCCTCGCCTGCGAGGAGACCGGCCGGGCGCTCGCCCCCTCCCCGCTGCTCGCCACCTCCGTGCTCACCGCCCCGCTGATCCTCGCCCTCGGCACGCCGGCCCAGCGCGCCGAGCTGCTGCCCCGCCTGGCCGCCGGCACCCTCACCGCCGCCCTCGCCGTCCCCGGCCCGGCCCTCACCACGGCACTCGCCCTGACCCGCGACAACGGCGGCTTCGCCGCAGGCGGCGGACGGGCCGGGGGTGTCCAGGCCCGGCGTGCCGACGGTGACTGGCGGCTGTACGGGCAGGCCGACCAGGTGCTGGACGGGCACAGCGCGGGGCTGCTGCTCGTCGCCGCGCACACCGGCGGCTTCGCCCGGTCCCGGACCCTGCTGTTCCTGGTGGCCGGCAACGCGCCCGGTGTCGTACGGGCCCGGCAGACCGCGCTGGACGCCACCCGGCCGCAGGGGCGCGTCCAATTCCGTGACGTCCGGGTGGAGTTGCTCGGCGAGGAGAGCGCGGACGTGCTGCCCGCCCTGGCCGCACTCGGTGACGGGGCCGCCGCGGTGCTCGCCTGCGAGGCCGTCGGGGCGGCGGAACGGGTGCTGGAGCGGACCGTGGAGTACGTCGGACAGCGCGAGCAGTTCGGGCGGCCCGTCGGCTCCTTCCAGGCGGTGAAGCATCGGCTGGCCGACGTGTACGTAGGGGTGCAGGCGGCTCGGTCCGCCGCGTACCACGCCGCGTGGGCCTGCGGCGCCGGTGCCGGGTCCCTGGGCGCTCAGGGCGAACGAAGTGGTGGGCTCGCGCTGGCCCAGGCCCTGGAGGCGCTGCGCAGGGCCGCCGCCGAAGGGATCCAGTTGCACGGCGGGATCGGGTTCACCTGGGAGCACGACGCCCAGCTGTACTTCAAGCGGGCCGCCGGGGACGAGCTGCTGTTCGGACCGGTGCACCGGCTGCGAGACCGGGCCGCCGAGGCCGCCGGGCTCTTCGCGGGCGGGGAGGTGACGGTGTGATCGGCGTCCGGATGGTGCAGAAGGTGTCCTCGACGCGCGGGTTCGCGAAGGTCGCGCCCCATGTGATCCCGGCGCTCGACCGGGCGGTCCACCGGCTCACCGGGGGGCGGTACCTGCTCAGCACCCGGATGCTGCCCGGGGTGATCCTCACGACCACCGGCGCCCGCAGCGGCCTGCCCCGCCGCACCCCGCTGGCCTGCATGCCGGAGGACGACGGCAGGAACTGGCTGCTGGTCGGCTCCAACTTCGGGCGGCCCGGGCATCCCGCCTGGAGCCACAACCTGCTCGCCCACCCGGACGCCGTGATCAGCTGGAAGGGCCGGGACGTCCCCGTCACCGCCCGGCTTCTCACCGGGCAGGAGCGGGCGCAGGCCTGGACGGCACTCCTGGAGTTCTGGCCGCCGTACGCCGCGTACCAGGCCCGGGTGACGAGGGAGATCCGCCTGTTCCGGATCACGGAAACCCCCTGAGGGGCGCGGGGAACCGCGCGGGCGACCGCCACGAACCCGCGGCCGGAAGACGGCCGAACCTACAACGTGGCCAGGCGCTCCGCCAGGAGAACCGCGCCGATGCCCAGCATCGCCGCCCCCGACGTCCGGGTCACCGCCCGGGCCGCCGTCGGCCGCGCGGACAGCAGCGCCCGCGACAACGCGCCGACGGCGAGGTAGACGGCCGCGCAGCAGGCCATGTGGAGCAGGCCGAGGGCCGCCGTCTGGACCGGGACGGGCAGGTGGGCGCCGCGCAGGGTGAGGAACTGGGGGAGGACGGAGAGGTAGAGCAGCAGGCCCTTGGGGTTGAGGCCGCTGATCGTGGCGCCGCGGAGGAAGAGGCGCCCCTCGCCGGCGGCCTGGACCTCGTCCGCCGCGCCCGGAACCGCCGGGCGGCGCAGCACACCCCAGCCGAGCCACAGCAGATACCCCGCGCCCGCCACCGTCAGGACCGTCAGCAGCCTCGGCGAGCCCGCCACCAGGACCGCGAGGCCCGCCGTCGCCAGGGCCGTGTGCACGGCGTAGCCGCAGACCAGCCCGGCCACCGCGCGCGGCACCGAGCCGCGGCGCAGGGCGGCCGCGATCACATACGCCCAGTCGGCGCCCGGTACGCACACCAGCAGCAGGTCCACGGCGAGGAAGGAGAAGAGCAGTCCCGAGTCCATGACGGGGACATTAGGCGTGAATGGCGCGAAAGTGTTCCCGAAGTTTGCTCGCCGTCGCGGGCTCTGGGGGAAGATCTGCCTCATGGACGACGTGGACCGGAAAATCCTTGCCGAGCTGCAGCAGGACGGGCGGCTGACCGTGACCGAGCTGGCCGCCCGGGTGCGCCTCAGCGTCTCGCCCTGCCACCGCCGGCTGCGCGAGCTGGAGCGCTCCGGTGCCATCCAGGGCTACCGGGCGGTGGTGGACGCGGCGGCGCTCGGGCTGAACTTCGAGGCGCTCGTCTTCGTGTCCATGCGGCAGGAGGACCGGGACACGGTCGCCGAGTTCGAGCGGGCGGTCGGCGAGCTGGAGCACGTACTCGACGCCCAGCGGCTGTTCGGCGAGCCCGACTACCTGCTCCGGGTCGCCACCGCCGACCTCGCGGCCTTCCAGCGGCTGTACGACGAGCAACTGGCGACCCTGCCGGGAGTGCAGCGGCTGACGTCGACGCTGGTGATGAAGCACGTCGTCAAGGACCGTCCGCTGCCCGCATAACGGAGCAGGCGGTGATTCACCGCGCGCGAAAGGCACATGAACCACCGCCTGCCAGACAGGACTTGGGCAAGGAAAAAAAGGATATGTCTCGGCCGTGTGCTACTTGCTCGGCTTCTTCCCGGTCACGCCCAGATGCACCAAGAGGGCGAGATTCGGCTTGAGTTCGGCCTGTTTCACGCCCCAGGAGGAAAAACCCTTCTGGTGAGCCGCCACCGCCGCGAGCATCGCGACGAGCGAGCCGGCCATCGCCGCCGGGTTCACGTCCTTGTCGACCCTGCCCTTGGACTGCAACTCGGTGATGGACTCCGCGAGGGAGTTGTTCACCGAGTTCAGGATCTTCATGCGGATCTTGTAGAAGCGTTTGTCCCCCTCGGCCGCGCCGAGGTCGACGACCCGCAGGATCGCGTCGTTCTTGCGCCAGAACTCCAGGAACCCCTCCACGAGTTCCTGGGCGGTCTGCCATCCCGACTTGCCGGCCCAGGACCGCCCCTGGAGCAGTTCGGTCAATCCCGCGCCCTCGGCCGCCGTTTGCTCGGCGATCTCCAGGACGGCGCCTTCGACGTCGGGGAAGTACTGGTAGAAGGTCGCGGGTGAAGTTCCCGCCTTCCGGGCGACATCGATGACCTTGACGTCCCGGTAGGGGGAGGAGCTGAGCATCTCGCTGAGGCAGTCGAGCAGCTTCTGCCGGGTCGCCTGCCCACGCCGGCCGGCCACGCGGCCGTCGACGGTACGCACTTGTCCTGTCATGCCGTCAGCTTACCGAGGGGTGATCGGAGCGCGATTCGGCCGACTGCAAATGGGGTGCAAGGGTGCTCTGAGGGTGGTGTGCCTGGTCTGCGTGGTGGGTGCGGCCCGGTTACTTTGACGGCATGGCCGAAAACAGGGCATCCGGGAATGAAGAGGCCGAAGAGGCAGTGGAGACATACGGGGAGGGTGTGCCCTGCTGGGTGGACGCCCAGCTCGCCGATGTCGAGGCGGGCAAGCGGTTCTACGGTGAGCTCTTCGGGTGGACCTTCGAGGACGCCTACGGCTCCTCGGTGTGGGCCCGGCTGGACGGGGCGCTCGTCGCCTCGCTGGCACCGAAGATCGACGGCCGTATGCCCACCGTCTGGACGGTGTCCTTCGCCACCCCGGACGCCGAGGCCCTGGGCCGGCGGATCACCGCGGCCGGCGGACAGGTGGTCATGGCCCCGTTCCCGGTGGGCGACCTCGGGGTCGCCGCCCTCGCCACCGACCCCGAGGGCGCGGTGTTCGCGCTGTGGCAGCCGGGCCGCCACCGGGGCTTCGAGCGGCGGCACGAGCCCGGCACCTTCGTCTGGGCCGAGCTCTACACCCGGGACACCGCGGCCGCCAACGACTTCTACGGCGGCCTCTTCCACGACGCCCTGTTCGGCACCGAGGCCGAGCCCGACTTCGGCCGCGCCGACGTCACCGACGTCTTCCCCGCCGAGATGCCCCCGCACTTCCTCACCCACTTCCGGGTCGCCGACCTCGACGACGCCCTCGGGGCCGTACAGCGGCTCGGCGGCCGGGTGCAGGCGCCACCCTTCGAGACGTCGTACGGACGAGTGGCCGTCGTCACCGACAATCAGGGGGCGTCGTTCGCGCTGTTGCAGCGCTGATCCATCCGCTTTGGCATGGTAGGTACTGAGACACCCCGAATATCACCGGGTTCGCAACCAGCGGCCCGGCCA
Organism: Streptomyces sp. NPDC050743; assembly: GCF_044456925.1. Lineage (NCBI taxonomy): Bacteria > Bacillati > Actinomycetota > Actinomycetes > Kitasatosporales > Streptomycetaceae > Streptomyces > Streptomyces sp. NPDC050743. Next base: position 98,192 of record NZ_JBITGJ010000014.1, on the reverse strand, counting down.
GGAAGAATCTGGGGTGCGTGCCGCCATGGCGGTGCGGTGGTGAGACGCTGCACTTCGGTCGCGTACATATGGAGAGTGGCGCGGCTCGTACGGGGAGGTGGCAGGCAAGTGGTGGATCAGCTGACGCAGCACGATCCGCGGCGGATCGGGCCGTTCGAGGTGCTGGGCCGGCTGGGCGCCGGCGGCATGGGGCTGGTCTATCTCGCGCGCTCGGCGTCCGGCCGGCGCGTGGCGATCAAGACGGTGCGCACCGAGCTGGCCGAGGACCAGCTGTTCCGGGTCCGCTTCACCCGCGAGGTGGAGGCGGCCCGCGCGGTCTCCGGCTTCTACACGGCGGCCGTGGTCGACGCCGACCCGCGCGCCGCGGTGCCGTGGCTGGCGACCGCCTACGTCCCCGCGCCCTCGCTCGAGGAGATAGTGAACGACTGCGGGCCGCTCCCGGCCCAGGCCGTGCGCTGGCTCGCCGCGGGCGTGGCGGAGGCCCTCCAGTCCATCCACGGCGCGGGGCTGGTCCACCGCGACCTCAAGCCGTCCAACGTGCTCGTGGTCGAGGACGGCCCCCGGGTGATCGACTTCGGCATCGCCTCCGGTGTCTCCAACACCCGGCTGACCATGACGAACGTCGCCGTCGGCACCCCCGCCTACATGTCCCCCGAGCAGGCCAAGGACTCCCGCAGCGTCACCGGCGCCAGCGACGTCTTCTCGCTCGGCTCCATGCTGGTCTTCGCGGCCACCGGGCACCCGCCCTTCCACGGCGCCAACCCGGTCGAGACCGTCTTCATGCTGCTGCGCGAGGGCCCGGACCTCACCGGCCTGCCCGACGAGCTGCGCCCGCTCATCGACGTCTGCATGCAGATGGAGGCCTCCGCCCGGCCCACCCCGGCCGACCTCCAGGCCCAGCTCGCGCCCCACCTCTTCGGCTCCGGCTCGGACGACAGCGGCACCGCCTCCGCCTGGCTGCCCGAGAAGGCGGTCGCGCTCATCGAGGCCCGCCGCGGCGGCCGCCCCGCCGTCAAGCCCTCCCCGGCCCCGACCGGCGGCCCGAGGAGCGGCGGCCGCGCGGCCGTACCCCCGCCGCCCCCGTACGACCCGCCGGTCCCGGCCCCCGTCCCCGTCGGCGCCCCCGACACCGGCCCGGTCCGGCTGGCCGGCGCGGCGGTGCCCATCGGCCCCGGACCGCGCGTCGCCGACGCCCGCGCCGCCGCCGTCAAGGCGCCCCCGCCGGAGGCGGGCCTGGTCGCCAGCTGGTCCCGTCCGCGCACCGGCGTCACCGGCCCCGACCCGAACGTGCCGCCCGTACCGCCCCAGCCCCCGGAGACCGCGAGCGGCTGGCGGCCCTGGCGGTTCCGCATGTCCAACGAGGTCTGGGGCACCCCCGCCGTCGACGGCGACCTGGTCTACGTCACCTCCTTCGAGGTGCACGCCCTGGACGTGGCCACCGGCCGGCGCCGCTTCAAGACGCGGGACGTCGCCTGGTCCATGGCCGTGGCCGACGGCCGCATCCTCGCCTCCGACGGCCCGACCCTGTTCGCCCTGGACGCCCGCGAGGGCGCCGACCTGTGGCGGCTGTCCACGGACGCCTGGGTGTACTCCCTGAACGCCGACCACGGCACGGTCGTCACCGGCACCCGCGGCGGCGGCGTCCAGGCGTGGGAGGCGTCGAACGGCCAGAAGCTGTGGGAGGTCGCCGGCTGCCAGACCGACTTCGAGTCCCCGGAGGCCGGTCCCCTCGTCCACGAGGGCACGGTCTACGTCTGGCAGGACGCCCGGCTGCGCGCCCTGGAGGCCCGCACCGGCGAGGAGCGCTGGTCCTACCCGGTCGGCGACGCGGCCTCCTGCGGCGGCGTGCCGGTCCGCCTGGCCCCCGCCCCCGACGGGTACGTGTACGTCTCCGCCGGCACCCGTGTCCTCGCCGTCGAGGCGGCGAGCGGCATGGTCCGCTGGCACTTCGAGGCGCCCGCGGTCTTCCTCAGCCCGCCGGCCTTCGCTCCGGGCCCGGCGGTGACGGGCGGCGGCGTCTACCTGGCGGACTACCTGGGCACCGTCTACGCCCTCGACGCCACCGACGGCCGTGACCGCTGGCGCATCGCGACAGAGGCGCGTTCGTCGATCGAGCCGGTGCTGGTCGCCGCCGGGCACGTCCATGTCGGCAGCGGCAAGGGGCTGTACACCCTGGACGCGGTCACCGGCACGCCCAAGTGGCGCTTCCAGGCGGGCGGCGACGTCGTGGGCGCCCCCGCGGTGGCGGAGGGCCGTATCCACTTCGGCTCCACGGACCACCTGCTGTACACCCTGAAGTCCGACGACGGCCGCCTGCGCTGGAAGCTGGCGACGGGCGGCGAGATCACCGGCTCGCCGGTCGTCAAGGACGGCGTGGTGTACGCGTGCAGCAAGGACCGGTGCGTGTACGCGCTGGACGCGGAGAAGGGGACGGGGACGGCCCGCACGGCGTGACGCCTGTGACCGGCGTGCCGGTGATGAGCGACGGCCGTCGTACCGGTGTGTCACGGAAGGGCTCCGGACGGCGGCCGTCCCACGGCTGACGCTACCCCGAGTGCGCGTCTCTCGCCATACGGTCACTCACCGTATCCGCGGCTCGGTGCGGTCCCTGCTCCGGAACAGCTCCGCCTGCCGTTCGACGGGCAGACTGCCGAGGGCGATGAGCGGCGCGGCCTGGGTGAACGCCTGGGCCGGAGCCGCCTCCCTGGCCGCCCACAGCGCCCGCACGGTCCCCTGCACCCCCTGCGTCGGATACCCGGCGATGACGGAGGCACAGCGCACGGCACCGGCCAACGCCCCGCCCTCCTCGGTGACTTCCGACACGAGCCCGATCTCATGGGCCCGGCGGGCGGAGATCCGCTCGGCGGTCCCCATGAGCGCCATCCGGGCCACCTCCCCGTACGGCATCCGCGCCGCCATCAGCATCGACTCATAGGCGCTGACCATGCCGTACGTCGTATGCGGGTCGAAGAAGACGGCCGTCGGATCGGCGACGACGAACTCGCACTCGCCCAGCAGGTAGAAGGCACCCCCGCAGGCCATCCCGCGCACGGCGGCGATCACCGGCTTCCACAGGTCGTTGGCCTTCGGCCCGACGGTCAGCAACGGATCGTCCTGCATGTACGGCGACGAGGGCTGCGGCACGACGACGTCCCGGTCGATCCCGGTACAGAACGCCCGCTCCCCGCCCCCGGTGAGCACGACGGCCCGCACGGAGTCGTCGAACCGCAACGCCCGCCAGGCCTCGGTGAGTTCGCGAGCCATGTCCAGGTCGATGGCGTTGAGCCGGTGCGGCCGGTCCAGGGTGACCACGGCGACCCCGCTGCCCTTGTCGGCGTCGACCCGTACGGCGCTCACGCGAGCACCCACTGCGGCAGCCCGCCGTCACCGAAGACGACGTGCACCCGGGCGCCGATCCTCGGCCTGTGCGAACCGAGGGAGCCGAGGGCCGCACCGGCATGGGCGACCAGATTCCCCACCAGCCGGATCCGGGGGCAGTCCTCCAGCTCCACCAAGACGACGTTGTACGGCGCCTGTTCGGCGTAGTCGGGGAGAAGGGGCGGGTGCGGCACGACGTACGACCAGATCCGCCCGCGCCCGCTGGTGAGCCGCCACTCGCTCGCGAAGGACCGGCAGTGCGGGCAGCAGGGACGGGGCGGGAAGCGGGGCTCGTGGCAGTCGGCGCAGGCCTGGACGCGCAGTTCACCACGGGCCGCGTACTCCCAGAAGGGGGCGCCGTCGGTGTCGGTGACGGGGGTCAGCATGATCAGCTCCTGAGCAGGAGAGCGGAGGTGGGCACGCCCTCGCCGGCCGTGACCAGGCAGGTGGCGGCGCCGGGCACCTGCGCGGTACTGGTGCCGCGCAGCTGCTTCACCCCTTCGTTGATGAGGTTGAAGCCGTGGACGTAGGCCTCGGAGAGCCCGCCCCCGCTGGTGTTGAGGGGCAGCCGCCCGCCGATCTCCAGGGCGCCCTGTTCGGTGAAGGCGCCCCCTTCCCCCCGCCCGCAGAAGCCGTAGCCCTCCAGCGAGAGCGGGATGAGCGGCGTGAACGCGTCGTAGATCTGCGCCACGTCGACGTCGTCGGGGGTGAAGTCGGCGTGCTTCCACAAGTGCCGGGCGGCGGTCCAGGCTGGCCCGGTGAGGGGGTCGTCGTTCCAGTAGTTGACCATGCCGTGGTGCTGGGCGGGCAGGCCCTGCGCGGCGGAGTGGACGTACACGGGCCTGCGGCGGCAGTCCCGGGCCCGCTCCTTGGACACGAGGACACAGGCCAGGGCCCCGTCCGTCTCCAGGCAGTTGTCGAAGAGGCAGAGCGGCTCGCTGATCCATCGCGAGGTCATGTACATCTCGCGGGTCAGCGGCCGCTCGTACATCACCGCGGTCGGGTTCTGGTTGGCGCGGTTGCGGCAGGCGAGGGCGACGTTGAAGAGGTGGTCGCGGGTGGCGCCGTACTCGTGCATGTAGCGGCGGGTGAGCATGGCGATCTCGTCGGCGGGGCGCAGGAGTCCGAAGGGCCGGGTCCACTGGGCCGGGGTGGGCAGCTGCACGCGGGTGTCGGTCCACGGCCGCGGCCCGGACCCGCGCTTGCGCGACCGCCAGGCGACGCCGACGGTGGCCTGCCCGGAGGCGATCGCGGCGGCGAGGTGCGCGACGGTGGCACACGAACCGCCGCCGCCGTACGGGACCTTGCTGAAGAAGGTGAGATCCCCGAACCCCACGGCCTTGGCGAGCTCGACCTCGTCGGTCTCCTCCATGGTGTAGGAGGCGAGTGCGTCGACCTCGCCGGGTGTGATGCCCGCGTCGCCGAGTGCGGCGAGCACGGCCCGGCAGGCGAGCGTCTTCTCGTCCTCGGCAAGGTGCTTGGCGAACGAGGTCTGCCCGATCCCGACGATGGCGGTTGCGTCCTTGAGCCCGGTTGTTGCCATGGCGTCCCCCTCACACACGACGACCTGACAGAGCGTCAGGTTACCGCTAATCTGACGATCGGTCAGCAGTTTGGTAGCGCTGTACAGGGGGCCTGTCATGAGCGACCGGGACACCATCGACACCATCCCCGATCTGGTCCGGTGGTCGGCCGAGCGGTACGCGGACACCGAGGCGGTGGTCGAGGGCCGTACCAGGATCACGTACGCCGAGCTGGGCGCCCGTGTCGAGCGTGCGGCGGCGGCCTGCCTGGCGAGCGGCGTGGAGGTGGGCGACCGGGTCGCGGTCTGGGCCCCCAACTCCCTGGACTGGATCACGGCCGCCCTGGGCGCGGTGACGGCGGGCGCGGTCCTCGTCCCGCTCAACACCCGCTTCAAGGGCACGGAGGCGGCGGACGTGCTGCGCCGCAGCGGGGCGCGGCTGCTCTTCGTGACGGGCACCTTCCTGGGCGCGTCGTACGTGGCGAGCCTGCGCCGGGCGGCGGGGGAGGGGGTGCCGGGGTCACCGGACGCCGGCGTCCCGCTCCCCGCCCTGCCGGACCTGACGGAGGTGGTGGTCCTGTCGGACGACGCACCCCCGGACTTCCGCACCTGGAAGGACTTCCTGGGGGGTGGGGAGGGGGTGAGCGCGGCGGAAGTGGAGGGGCGGCGAGGGGAGTTGGACGGCTCGGCGGTGTCGGACATCATCTACACGTCGGGTACGACGGGCCGCCCCAAGGGCGCGGTGATCACGCACGGCCAGACCCTGCGGGCGTACGGGATCTGGGCGGACCTGGCCGGCCTGCGGACAGGCGACCGCTACTTGATCGTCAATCCCTTCTTCCACACCTTCGGCTACAAGGCCGGGGTGATCGCCTGCCTGACGCGCGGGGCGACGATGATCCCGCAGCCGGTGTTCAACGTGGAGACGGCACTGGCGAACATCGCGTCGGAGCGCGTGTCCGTCCTCCCGGGCCCGCCGACCCTCCACCAGTCCCTCCTGGACCACCCTTCCCGGGACGCGTACGACCTCTCCGCCCTGCGCCTGGTGGTGACCGGAGCGGCGGTGGTACCGCTGACGTTGGTGGAGCGTCTGCGCGCCGAACTGGGCGTGGACACGGTTCTCACGGCGTACGGCCTCTCGGAAGCGAGCGGCATCGTCACGATGTGCCGGCGTGGCGACGCCCCGTCGGTCATCGCCTCCACCTCCGGCCGGGCGATCCCGGGGACGGAGATACGGCTGGTGGACGCGACGGGCGCGCCGGTGGGGCCCGGTGAGCCGGGCGAGATCCTGGTCCGTGGCTTCAACGTCATGCGCGGCTACCACGGCGACGCGGCGGCGACGGCCGGGGCGATCTCCCCGGACGGCTGGCTGCGCACCGGCGACGTGGGCGTCCTGGACGAGGCGGGCAACCTGCGCATCACGGACCGCATCAAGGACATGTTCATCGTCGGCGGCTTCAACGCCTACCCGGCGGAGATCGAGCAGTTGCTGGCCCTCCACCCGGACGTGCGCGAGGTGGCGGTGATCGGCGTACCGGACCCCCGACTGGGCGAGGTGGCCAAGGCGTTCGTGGCGCGCAGACCGGGTTCGACGCTGACCTCGGACGACCTGATCGCGTGGTCCCGCCGGGAGATGGCGAACTACAAGGTGCCGAGGACGGTGGAGTTCGTACCGGAACTCCCACGGAACGCGAGCGGGAAGGTGGTGAAGGGGGTTTTGCGGGGAGGGGGTTGAGGGGGGGTGGGGGGTTGGGGTGGGGATTGAGGCGGGCGGGGGTGGGGCTGAGGGGGCTGTTCAGGTGCCGTGGGGCCGCCCGCTTCTCGGCCAGTGTCGTGCTGGAGCGAGGCGAGTCAAGGGCGCTGCGTTCCGCTGCGCTCCACTCCGCGTCGGCTTCGCCGATGGCCCTCCGGGCCACCCTTGACACGCCTCGCTCCAGCACGGGTGAGAAGCGAGCGGGCAGCCCGGGGAAAGTGACCGACTCGGGCGTGCCGGTCCCTTGGGTCGGCTGCGTTCGCGGCCTGCGCTGCGGGGGCGCGGTCGCGTCTCGCATGCACGCCGGGTGGGGGCGGCGGCTTGCGGGTGGCGGGTGGCGGGTGGTGGGCGGTAGGTGGTGGGGCGGTGGGTGGTGGGGCGCCCGCGAGGTGGTCGTGTGGGGGATTGGCGGATTTGTTCCAGCTGGCCGTGCCTGGGGCCCCTGAATTTCGGGGGGTGTGTCTGGGGGAGGTGGAACAGATCTGCCAATCGCGGGCGTCTACCTGCTCCGGGGACCGCGCCGGCGGTCGGGCGGGGACCTAGACCTTCGAGGCCTTCTTCCAGTCCTGGGCAAGGAGCCCGAGCAGCACCTCGTCCAGGAACTCGCCCATCACCCAGGCCGAGGAGCGCAGCAGGCCTTCGCGGACGAAGCCGTTGCGCTCGGCGGAGCGCAGCATCGCGGCGTTGTCCGACAGTGTCTCTATCTGCAGCCGCTGGAGGCCGCGCACGACGAAACCGTAGTGGCACAGCACCGCGACCACGTCGGTGCCGTATCCCTTGCCGCGGGCGGACGGCAGCAGCCCCAGCCCGATGTGCGCCGACCGGTTGTGGTTGTCGATGCCCCACAGCACCGCGGTGCCGACCAGGGTGTCGCCCTCCAGCTCCACCACGGAGAACTGGACGCGGCCCTGTTCCGTGTCGTCCACCACGAGGCGCGGGTCCTTCGAGCCGGGCGTGATCGGTCGCCACGGCCCGCCCTCGGCCCGCGATGAGTTGACCACGTCGTCGTAGAGCTCGGCCCGCAGGATCGGGATGTCGTCCTCGTGCCGGGCCTTGAGCCCGACCTTGCTGCCCCTAAGCATGCGAGCTTCCTATCCGGCCGGACCGACCAGCGGCAAACCAATAAGCAGGCCAGCTCAGTAGGCCCCTCATCGCCTCAGTGCGGCCAACGTGCGTTCGACCTCCCCGACCACCCACTCCACCCGGTGGAAGACGTCCTCCGCGCTGAAGCGGAGCAGGCTGCGGACCTCGGGACACTGGAGGATCTGGTTGAAGCGGGCGATGTCCCGGCGGTGGGCGTCGCGGGTGCCGTGGTAGGCGTACCCCTCGATCTCCACGGCCAGCCCCTCCGGCCGGAACAGGAAGTCGAGGTAGCGGCGGCGGCCGTCCGGAGTGCGGACCTCGGCCTGGGTGTCCGGGCGCAGCCCGGCGTCGCGCATGCGCAGGCGAGCCACCGTTTCCGCCGGTGACCCCGCCCGAAGGTCGACGATCCGCAGCCGGTCCCGGGCCCGGGCGGACCCCAGCAGCGGGGCTTGGAGAGCGAGGGAAACGGCGGCCGGGGTGGTGAGAGGCGGTCGGCGCCGTCCGTCGACCCGGCGGTGGGTCAGTGCCGACTCCACGGCCACGACGGCGTCGTCCATCGGCCCGGACCGGAGCAGGTCGGCGAGAGTCCGGGGAACCCTCGTGACGCGCAGCCCCGCCCACTTCACGGTGTCGCTCTCGGGAAGGGGAATCCGGTGAATGCGGACATCGGTGAGCCCCTGCCGGGCCCTGAGCGCCGGGTCGGTGAATTCAAGGCAGTCCGGCGATCCCGCCGCAAGCGTCTCGATCTGCCACAGCCGAGCCGCCGCCCGATGACTCACCACGAGCCCCGGCTTGAGAAGTTGCGCCGCCCTCAACCGCAGGAGGAGCCCGACCTCCTGCCCCGGCTCCGCCAGGCCCCGCTTCTGATCCGCGTCCAGCCCTCCGACTCGAGCCGCCGAGACAGCGAGACCCGAGGCCACCCCGCCGCCACCGCCCGCGAGGTGAGCAACACCCCGCCCTCGACAAGCCCCCCAAGCTCACACCGCCCCACACCCCCACTCTGCCCGAACCCCCGCCCTGCCCCGCCCCCCTGTGGATAACTCCGGCCGCCGGCTAGGCGGAAGGCGAGATCGGCAGATCGGTTCCACCGGTGGGCCGGCCGACCTGGGCACATGGCACAGTGCCGTGGAACGAATCTGCCAATCCGCGCTTGGCGGCTCCGGTGGAGGTTCCGGACACGCCTCGGCCGCGACGGCTCCCCCTCGGCGCCGTCGCGGCCGGTCCCCCGTGCGGGAGGTGGCTCAGCTGGGGTCGGACGTGATGTGGGTGTTGTCCGGCGTCACCGTGCCGTCGGCGGCCACGGCCTCGGCGTCGGTGATGTGCGTGTTGAGCGGCTTGACCTCGGTGCTGGCCTCGGCGTCCGTGATGTGGGTGTTGAGCGGCTTGACCGCGGTGCCGGCCTCAGCATCGGTGATGTGCGTGTTGTCCGGCGTGACGACCGGCTCGTCCTTGATGATGTCGCTCATCGGGTGCTCCCCTTAATTGCGTTCAGCGGTGGCGGGCCCATCCGGACACTCCCCCGAGTGTGGCCGGATGGGCCGCTGGAGCCGCCCACTCTAGATCGCGAGTACAGCGGTCTCACCGGCTGGTCCGTCTGCCCCCCGACACGACGGCCCGGTATCCATGAGACTGCCGCGGGGCGATAAACGATCGATGAACGCCGCGACAGCGCCCGGATCAGGCAGCGGCGGCTGGTGCCAGAAGCGCTTGAACTTCCGCCGCCTCCGGGGAGTTCAGCGCTTCGTAGATCTCCAGGGCCTCGCGCCAGCAGACCTGCGCCCGGCCCGTGTGCCCGATCCCGTTCAGCGCCTTTCCAAGTACGGTGAGCACGTTGCCGCGCCGCCACTCGCCGCCGATCTCCTTGAGCGGAGTCAGGGCCATCTCGGCGTTGGCTGCGGCCTGGGCCGGTCGTTGGGCGAGTAGGTCCACCTCGGCGAGCCGGAAGAGGGTCATCCCTTCCCACAGGCGCTGCCTGCTGGCCCGGAAGACGATCAGCGCCTGGCCCAGATGGGCACTGGCATCGGCCAGTTGCCCGCTCTTACCGAGGGCCAGTCCGAGGGCGTAGTGGCCGTTGGCCGCCTTCAGCGAGTGCCCGAGCTGCTCGTACGTCTCCGTGCCCTGCCGCGCGAGATGCACCGCGCTGTCGGCCCGGTCGGTCTGCAGGTGCAGGCGCGAGAGGTTGCAGAGTGCCGCTGCCGCGCCGGAAAGGTCGCCGCAGTCACGGAAGTCCGATATGGCACGCTCCAGGTATGCCTCACCCTCGGCGTAACGGCTCTGGTAATAGGCGAAGATGCCGAGGATGTTCGCGGCCCAGCAGCATGGCAGGGGGTCGTTGGCAGCCTCCGACAGGGCGAGGGCCCGTTGTGCCTCCTCATACGCCTGAGTGAACTGACCTGACCAGTGGCGCGCGTTGGCCAGTACCAGGATGGCCCGGCCTTCGGCCCGTATGTCGGATGCAGCGTGGGAAGCGCTGCGCAGGGCCGCGCCGGCCGCCTCGTACTCCTTGAAGTTCGCTCCTGACTCCGCCAGGTCGACGGCCGCCCACAGCAGGTCGACGGCGCGCCGCAGCGTCGCGCCGCCCGACGACTGCCGTACGCAGGCCAGAAGCGGCACGGCCTCGGAGTAGAGCCAGTCCTGTGCGGCGCGACGGTCGGTGAAGACCAGTCCTGGGACACCGGTCTTCTCCAAGTGATCCACCAGCCGGTCCCCCGGCCGCTCCATCGCATAGACCTGGGCCGCCGTGGCCAGATAGAAATCCAGCAACCGCGACATCGCGGCCTCCCGCTCGCTCGGCGGCTGCTCGTCCCTCTCCGCGCAGGCACGCGCGTAGAGGCGGACCAGGTCGTGGAAGCGGTAGCGCCCCGGCGCCGCCGACTCCAGCAGTGACGTGTCCACCAGGGATTCGAGAAGGTCCTCGGTCTCCTCCGACGGGAGGTCCAGGACCGCGGCCGCGGCCGCCAGGGAGATGTCCGGGCCGTCGGCCAGGCCCAGCAGGCGGAACGCCCGGGCCTGGGACGGCTCCAGCTGGCCGTACCCCAGCTCGAAGGTCGCCTTCACCGCCAGGTCCCCGGCCTGCAGTTCGTCCAGCCGGCGGCGCTCGTCCGCGAGCTTCGCCGCCAGGACCGAGACCGTCCAGGTCCGGCGCGCCGCCAGCCGGGACGCCGCGATGCGGATCGCCAGGGGGAGGAAGCCGCAGGCCGCCACGACGTCCAGGGCGGACTCGCGTTCCGCCGCGACCCGCTCCTCGCCCACGATCTTCGTGAAGAGGGCGAGGGCCTCCTCGGGGGACATCACGTCCAGGTCCACCAGATGGGCCCCGGCGAGGTCGACCATGCGGACGCGGGACGTCACCAGGGCCGCGCAGCCCTCCGTGCCGGGCAGGAGAGGGCGTACCTGGGCCGCGTCCTTCGCGTTGTCCAGCAGGACGAGGACACGGCGTCCGTCGAGCACCGAGCGGTAGAGCGCCGCCCGTTCGTCCAGGGAGTCCGGGATCGCCGAGTCCGCCGTGCCCAGGGCGCGCAGGAAGGAGCCCAGGACCGTCTCCGGTTCCGCCGGGCGGGGGCCCGCGCCCTGGAGGTCCATGTAGAGCTGGCCGTCGGGGAAGGCCGCGCGGGCCCGGTGGGCCACGTGTACCGCCAGCGTCGTCTTGCCCACGCCGCCGATGCCGGCCAGTGCCGACACCGCCATCACCCGGCCCCCGGCGTCCGGGGACTCCGAGGCCGAGGACAGCACCTCGCTCAGTTCGGAGACGAAGGACGTACGGCCCGTGAAGTCCGGGACCGAGGCCGGGAGTTGAGCCGGGCGGACGGCTACCACGGGCGGCTCCGTCGCCGGGGAGGACGGCTCCGCCAGGGCCGGGTCGGCCTGCAGGATCCTCTGCTGCAGGTCCCGCAGGCCGGGGCGCGGGTCCACACCCAGCTCCTCGGCCAGCAGGCGGCGGGTGTCGGCGTAGACCGCCAGGGCCTCCGCCTGCCGTCCGCTGCGGTACAGGGCCAGCATCAGCAGCTCGCGCAGCCGCTCCCGCAAGGGGTACGCGGCCGTCAGCGCCGTCAGCTCCGAGACCGCCTCCGCGTGGCAGCCCTGCTCCAGGTCCATGTCCAGGCGGGATTCCAGGAGGCCCAGGCGCCATTCCTCCAGGCGGACCCGCTGGGTCTCGGCGTACGGGCCGGGGACGCCGGCAAGGACCTCGCCGTCCCAGAGGGAGAGGGCCCGGTTCAGTAGCTCCCGGGCTCGGCACAGGTCGCCGGCGGCCCGTGCCTTCTCCGCCTCCGCCGCCAGGTCCTGGGCGACCGCCAGGTCCAGGGCGCCCTCGCCCGGCACCCGCACCGCGTACCCGCCGGACTCGCTGAGCAGCACGCCGGGGGGCAGGATCTTGCGCAGGCGGGACGCGTACGTGCGGACCGCCGCCAGCGCCTGCGACGGCGGCTCGGCGCCCCACAACGCGTCGATCAGCTCCGCCGCCGTCGCCGTACGGCCCTCGCGCAGCAGCAGGGCGGCCAGCAGGGCGCGCTGCTGGGGCGAGCCCATGCCGATCTGCTCCTCGCCGCGCCAGGCCCGCACCGGACCGAGCACGCCGAACCGCAGCGCCTCCGGCTCCGTGACGGTCACGGAGCCGGGACGCCGCTGCTCAGGCACTCGCGGCCCACCGTCCATGCGTTCGTCCCCCTCGGCATCACGAACAACCCCGTCAGTTTGCCTTGTTCCGGGCGGTTGCGTCAGCCGTGGGAGACACCGATCACAGGGCGGCGCAGCCCGGCACACAAACCCCTCACACCCTCTTCGCATGCGGCCATGGACACTCAATAGCTGACGCTTCGTCAGATCAGCGCTACGGTGAGGGATATGGAGACCACACAGTTCCCGCTGATCATCTCCGTCGACGACCACACCGTTGAGCCCGCCGGCGTCTGGCAGGACCGGCTGCCGAGGAAATTCCGGGAGGCCGGGCCCCGGATCGTGCGCGCCCCGCTGAAGGAGATGACCTTCCTCGGCGGGCGTTTCAAGCCCGTCATGGGCGAACCCGGCAGCACCGAAGGGCCGCTCGGCGACTGGTGGGTCTACGAGGATCTGCGGCGGCCCCTCACCCGGCTCGACACCGCCGTGGGGTACAGCAGGGACGAGGTCAGGCTGGAAGTCATCACGTACGAGCAGATGCGGGTCGGGTCGTACGACGTGGCCGCCCGGCTCGCCGACATGGACGTCAACCACGTGCAGTCCGCCCTGTGCTTCCCCACCTTCCCCCGCTTCTGCGGGCAGACGTTCACCGAGGCCGCCGACAAGGAGCTCGCCCTGCTGTGCGTGCGCGCCTACAACGACTGGATGGTGGAGGAGTGGTGCGGGGCTCAGGCGCAGGGGCGGCTCATCCCGCTCACCCTCATACCCCTGTGGGACGCCGAGCTGGCCGCCGCGGAAGTACGGCGCAACGCCCGACGGGGGGTACGGGCCGTCGCCTTCTCCGAGATACCCCCGCACCTCGGGCTGCCGTCCGTCCACACCGACGACTGGGACCCGTTCCTCGCGGCCTGCGACGAGACCGGCACGGTCGTCGCGATGCACATCGGCTCCAGCAGCCGTATGCCCTCCACCTCGGCCGACGCCCCGCCCGCCGTCGGCTCCACCATCACCTTCGCCAACTGCTGTTTCTCGATGGTGGACTGGCTGATGAGCGGCAAGTTCGAGCGCTTTTCGAACCTCAGGGTCATATATGCCGAAGGCCAGATCGGGTGGATTCCGTACATCCTCGAGCGCGCGGATGTCGTGTGGCAGGAGAACCGGGGGTGGGGCGGGGTCGCCGACAAGGTCACCCGGCCGCCGTCCGAGCTGTTCGCCGAGCACGTCTACGGCTGCTTCTTCGACGACGCCTTCGGCCTGCGGAACCTGGACGCCATCGGGGTCGGCAACGTCCTGTACGAGACCGACTACCCGCACTCCGACTCCACCTGGCCCAAGTCCCGCGAGGTCGGTGAGGCCCAGATGGGGCATCTGCCGGCGGACGTGGTCGAGCGGATCGTGCGCGGCAACGCCATCGAGCTGCTGGGACTCACCCCCGAAGGGCTGTGGCGGTGAGCGCCCTGGCGTACGGTGTCCAGCTGCCCGTGCAGGCGCAGAGCGCCCTGTTCGCGGAAGGCTGGGAGGCCGGGGCCGGTCCGGAGGACCTGGTGGCCGTCGCGCGGGCCGTGGACCGGGCCGGGTTCGACTACCTCGCCGCCTGCGACCACGTGGGCGTCCCGCGCCGGCTCGCCCCCGCGATGGGCACGGTCTGGTACGACCCGGTCACCACCCTCGCCCACCTGGCCGCCGTGACCGAGCGGGTGCGCCTGCTCAGCCATGTGGCCGTCGTGGGGCTGCGGCACCCGCTGCTCACCGCCAAGCAGTACGCCACCCTCGACCATCTCTCCGGCGGCCGGCTGGTCCTCGGGGTCGGGGCCGGGCATGTCCGGGAGGAGTTCGAGGCGCTCGGGGCGGACTTCGAGCGGCGGGGGGCCGTGCTGGACGAGACGATCGACGCGCTGCGGGCCGCCCTGGGGGCGGAGGAGTTCCCCGAGCATCACGGGAAGACCTACGACTTCGAGGGGCTGGGACAGCGGCCCCGGCCCGCGCAGCCGTACGTCCCCCTCTGGGTCGGCGGCTCCTCGCCCGCCGCCGTACGCCGGGCCGCGCTGAAGGGGGACGGCTGGCTGCCGCAGGGGGATCCGCGGGACCGGCTGCCCGCCCAGATCGCGAAGCTCAGGCGCCTGCGGGCCGAAGTCGGCATCGAGGGGCCCTTCACCGTCGGCGCGATCACCGAGCCGCTGTACGTCGGGCGGGCCGGCTGGGAGGTGGGGCGGCGGACGCTCACGGGGACGCCGCAGGAGATCGCCGGGTCGCTGCGGGCCTACCGGGCGATGGGCGTGGACCAGGTCCAGGTGCGGTTCCGCAGCCGGAGCCGGGCCGAACTCGTCGAGCAGATCGGACTGTTCGGGGCGGAGGTCGCACCCCGGCTGAACTGAGGAGGACGCCATGGGCAAGCTGGACGGGCGGGTCGTCATCGTCACCGGGGCGGCACGCGGACAGGGCGAGCAGGAGGCGCGGCTCTTCCGGGCGGAGGGGGCGCGGGTGGTCGTCGCCGATGTGCTGGACGACCGGGGAGAGGCCCTGGCCAAGGAGATAGGCGCGTTGTACGTCCATCTCGACGTCGGCACCGAGGAGGGCTGGCGGGAGGCCGTCGGGCTGGTCAAGGAGGCGTACGGGCACATCGACGGGCTGGTGAACAACGCGGGGATCCTGCGCTTCAACGCGCTCGTGGACACCCCGCTGGACGAGTTCATGCAGGTCGTGCAGGTGAACCAGGTCGGCTGCTTCCTCGGCATGAAGGCGGTGGCGCCCGAGATGGCCGACGGGGGGACCATCGTCAACACCGCCTCCTACACGGGCATGACCGGCATGGCGGCCGTCGGGACGTACGCCGCCACCAAGCACGCCGTGCTGGGACTGACCCGGGTGGCCGCGCTAGAGCTGGCGGGCCGGGGCATCCGGGTCAACGCGATCTGCCCGGGAGCCATCGACACCCCGATGTCCAACCCGGCACGGCTCGACCCGGACGCCGACCCGGAGGAGATGAGCCGGGCCCTGGACGAGCTGTACCGCAAGCTCGTGCCGCTCGGGCGGGTCGGGCAGCCGGAGGAGGTGGCGCGGCTGGCGCTGTTCCTCACCTCGGCGGACTCCTCGTACATCACCGGGCAGCCGTTCGTGATCGACGGCGGGTGGCTGGCGGGGGTCAGCATTATCTGACCAGCCGTCAGCTATTGACGGTCGCGGCGGCCGATGCGACAGTCGGCCGACAAGAGGTATCTGACGAAGCGTCAGAAAATAACTGGGACGGTGAACCGCCTTGGAATTCGGGCTCTTTGTACAGGGATACGTGGGCAAGCGCGTCGAGACCGACCCGCTGGCCGAGCACAAGGCGCTGATGGAGGAGACCGAGTACGTCATCCAGGCGGACAAGTCCGGCTTCAAGTACGCCTGGGCCTCCGAGCACCACTTCCTGGAGGAGTACTCGCATCTGTCCGCCAACGACGTCTTCCTGGGATATCTGGCGCACGCGACGGAGCGGATCCATCTGGGGTCGGGGATCTTCAACCCGCTCGCCCAGGTCAACCACCCCGTGAAGGTCGCCGAGAAGGTCGCCATGCTGGACCACCTCAGCGAGGGGCGCTTCGAGTTCGGCAGCGGACGGGGCGCCGGCAGCCACGAGATCCTCGGGTTTCTGCCGGGGATCACCGATATGAACCACACCAAGGAGATCTGGGAGGAGACCATCGCCGAGTTCCCGAAGATGTGGCTCCAGGACGAGTACGCCGGCTTCCAGGGCAAGCACTGGCAGCTGCCGCCGCGGAAGGTTCTGCCGAAGCCGTACGGGAAGTCGCACCCGGCGATGTGGTACGCGGCCGGCTCCCCGCCGTCGTACGCGATGGCCGCGAGGAAGGGGCTCGGCGTGCTCGGCTTCAGCATCCAGAAGGTGTCCGACATGGAGTGGGTGCTGGAGCAGTACAAGACCGCGGTCGTGAACGCCGAGCCGGTCGGCGACTTCGTCAACGACAACGTCATGGTGACGACGACCGCGATCTGCGCGCCGACGCACGCCGAGGCGATCGAGATCGCGGTGAACGGGGGCCTGCACTACCTGCCCTCGCTGGTGTTCCGGTACCACGACACCTTCCCCCGGCCCGAGGGGTTCCCGGTCTGGCCGGAGACGCTTCCCCCGTACACGCCGGAGTTCGTGGAGCTGCTCGTGGAGGAGGAGCTGCTCATCTGCGGCGACCCCGACGAGGTGCTGCGGCAGTGCAAGCGGTGGGAGCAGGCGGGCGCCGACCAGCTGAGCTTCGGGCTGCCGGTGGGGGTGCCGAAGGAGGAGACGCTGCAGACGATCCGGCTGATCGGGGAGCACGTGATTCCCAAGATCGACACCGATCCGGTGCATCGGACGTCCAGGTTCCGTCAGGCCGTCTGAGGGGGTTTCAGGGCATGTTGGACCATCTCGTCAAGGGCGCGTCCGTCGTCGACGGGACGGGTGCCCCCGCCTTCACGGCCGACGTCGGCCTACGCGGCGGTCGCATCGCCGCCGTCGGAGAGATCACCGAGGACGCCCGCACCACCGAGGACGCCCACGGCCTGGTCCTCGCCCCCGGCTTCGTCGACCCCCACACCCACTACGACGCCCAGCTCTTCTGGGACCCGTACGCCACGCCCTCCCTCAACCACGGCGTGACGACGGTCGCCGCCGGCAACTGCGGCTTCACCCTCGCACCCCTGAACCCCGCTCGCCCCGAGGACGCCGACTACACGCGCCGGATGATGTCCAAGGTGGAGGGCATGTCCCTGGTGGCGCTGGAGGAGGGGGCGCCCTGGAGCTGGCATTCCTTCGGGGAGTACCTGGACGCCCTCGACGGGCGGATCGCCGTCAACGCGGGGTTCATGGTGGGGCACTGCGCGGTGCGGCGCCATGTCATGGGCCCGGCGGCGGTCGGGGGGCAGCCGAGCCGGGAGCAGCTCGCCGCGATGCTGCGGCTGCTGCACGAGGCCATGGACGCGGGGGCCTGGGGGCTGTCCACCACGCAGTCCGGCACACACTCGGACGGGGACGGGCAGCCGGTCGCCTCCCGGCACGCGCGGCCGGCGGAGCTGCTGGCGCTGTCGAAGGCCGTCGGCGAGCACGAGGGAACGCAGATCGAGGCGATCGTCGCCGGCTGTCTGGACCAGTTCAGCGACGACGAGATCGATCTGCTCGTGGAGATGAGCGCGGTCGCCGGGCGGCCGCTCAACTGGAACGTGCTCACCGTCGACGCGGCCGTTCCGGAGCGGGTGCCGCGGCAGCTGAGCGCGAGCGAGCGGGCCCGGAAGGCGGGCGGGCGGGTGGTGGCCCTCACCATGCCGATCCTCACCCCGATGAACATGTCCCTGGGCACGTTCTGCGCCCTCAACCTCATCCCGGGCTGGGGGCCGGTCCTCGGGCTGCCGGTGCCGGAGCGGATCGCCAGGCTCCGGGACCCCGCCGTCCGGGCGGAGATGCTGCGGCGGGCCCGGTCGAAGGAGGCGGGCGTCTTCCGGCGGCTGGCGAACTTCGGGCGGTACGTCATCGGGGACACCTACAGCGAGGCCAACCGGGGGCTCACGGGAAGGGTCGTACAAGACATCGCCGAGGAGCGGGGGCAGGACCCGTTCACCTGCCTGGTGGAGATCTGCGCCGACGACCGGCTGCGGACGGTGCTGTGGCCGATGCCGACCGACAACGACCCGGCGTCCTGGGCGCTGCGCGCCGAGACCTGGCAGCACGAGGACGTGCTGCTCGGCGGCTCCGACGCGGGCGCGCACCTGGACCGGATGTGCGGGGCGCCGTACACCACCCGGTTCCTCGGGGACTGTCTGCGCGGCCGCCGGCTGGTCGGGCTGGAGCAGGCGGTGAAGATGCTGACCGACGACCCGGCCCGGCTCTTCGGGCTGCGGGAGCGGGGCCGGGTGCGGGAGGGCTGGCATGCGGATCTCGTCCTCTTCGACCCGGAGCGCATCGACGCCGGTCAGGCCCGGCTGGTGCACGACCTGCCGGGTGACAGTCCGCGCCTTGACTCCCGGGCGATCGGGGTGCGGGCCGTGTGGGTCAACGGGGTCGAGGCGATCCGGGACGACGTGGTGACCGGGGCCGTACCGGGGAAGGTGCTGCGGTCCGGCACCGACACGCGGACGGTGAGTACCCGGTGAAGGGACAGCGGCTGTTCGTCGGCGGGGAGTGGGTGGAGCCGGACGGCGGGCACTACCCGGTGACCGACCCGGCCACCGAGGAGACCGTCGGCTGGGCGCCGGAGGCCTCGCCGGAGCAGGTGCGGGCGGCCTGCGCGGCGGCCCGGGAGGCGTTCGGGGCGTGGTCGCGGACGCGGCCTGAGGAGCGGGCGGCGGTGCTGGGCCGGGCGGCCGGCATCATCCGCGACCGGATGGGGCCGTACACGGAGCTGGCCCGCGCGGAGACCGGCGCGACCACGGGGACCGCCCGGGCGATGCAGGTCGGGGTGGCCGCCGCCCGGTTCCGGCGGTACGCGAGCGTGGAGCCCGCCGAGTGGGCGATCGCGCCGCAGATCAACGAGGCCGGGCCGATGGGGCGGGCCGCGGTGATGGGCGCGCTGGCTCTGCGGCAGCCCGTCGGGGTCGTCACCTGCATCACCTCCTACAACAACCCGTGGGCCAATGCGGCCGGCAAGGTCGCGCCGGCGCTGGCCATGGGCAACACGGTGGTCGTGAAGCCGGCCCCGCAGGATCCGCTGTCCGTCTACCGGATGGCCGAGGCCCTGGAGGCGGCCGGGGCGCCGCCGGGGGTGGTGAACGTCGTCTCCGGGCGTGCCACGGACGTGGGTGAGGCCGCGGTCGCGTCCCCCGACGTCGACATGGTCAGTTTCACCGGCTCCACGGCCGTCGGCCGGCGGATCGGCGAGGTGTGCGGGCGGGAGATGAAACGCCAGCTCATGGAGCTGGGCGGGAAGGGCGCGGCGGTCGTGTTCGACGACGCGGACATGGGCTCCGCCGTCGCCGGTATCGGTACGACCTTCTCCTTCTACAGCGGGCAGATCTGTACGGCACCGACCCGGGTGCTGGCCCAGCGGGGGGTGTACGAGCGGCTGGTGGAGCAACTTGCCGCTCATGCCCGGAGGTTGAAGGTCGGGGACCCGCGGGAGGCGGACACGGTCGTCGGGCCGGTGATCTCGGCGGAGCACCGGGCGCGGGTCGAGTCGTACGTCGAACTCGGCCGGAAGGAGGGCGCGTCGGTGATCGCGGGCGGCGAACGGCCGTCACTGGAGCGCGGTTTCTACGTCTCGCCCACCCTTCTCGCCGACTGCGCCAACGACATGCGGGTGGCCCGGGAGGAGATCTTCGGGCCGGTCGTGGTGGTCGTCCCGTTCGACGGCGAGGAGGAGGGGATAGCCCTCGCCAACGACTCCGAGTACGGGCTCGTCGACTACGTCTGGTCCGGCGACGTGGCCCGGGCCTTCCGGGTGGCCCGGCAGCTGCGGGCGGGCGGCGTGGGGGTGAACACCGTCGGCCGCAACATGGAGGCGCCGTTCGGGGGGTTCAAGAGGAGCGGGGTGGGGCGGGACGTGGGCGTGTACGCCCTGCACGCGTACAGCGAGGTGCAGGCGATCGTGTGGCCGGGGTGAGGGGGCGCCGCGGCTCGGACAGCGTGCGGAACTCGCCGAGGGCGATCGTGCGGGCCGAGGGTCAGGCGACGGGGATGTCGACGAGCGTGGCCTCGCGTACGTGCTGGGGGTAGACCAGTGCACAGGTGGCGCACTGGTTCTGCGCGTTCAACGCGTCGGACGAGATCACCAGGACGTGCGCGGCGCCGCCGGTGAACGTGAGCTCATAGAGGTGACCGCGCTTCACCGGCCCGCCACCCGCCCCCATCACTCCAACGTGGCCTCTTCGCTCTCGCCGGGCTCCATGGCCGTCACCGTGATCCCGGCCTCGGCCCGGACCCGCGCCGACTTCTCCAGCTCTTCGGCGAGCATCTGGCGGCGCAGTATCCGTGCTGTGTAGGCGGAAGCATTGCCCTTGGCCTTGATGAACGCGGCGATGTCGTCGGGCAGGCTCATCGGCATATTGACCGTCATGCTGCCATCACGCACTCGGTCATGTCAGGCGGTGTGACGTTCGCCGGGGCGTCCCCTCAGTCCGCCAGGTCCACCCGGACCGTCAGCAGGTCCGTGCCGAACGCCCGGACCGCCGCGCTGTTGAAGCGGGGCAGGGCGCGCAGGCGGGCCACCGGGTCGTCGTCGGGGAGGAGGTGGGCGGTGCCGTGGTGCCAGCGGCCGGCGAGGCGGACGCGGACGCTCGGGTCGGCCTGGATGTTGCGGACGTACTGGGACTTGTAGCCGAACTCGGAGACCAGCCAGAAGGAGTCGCCGACCTTGCGGCCGCCCACCGGCGTCTGCCGGGGCAGGCCGGAACTGCGGCCCGTCGTCTCCAGGAGGGTCTGGAACGGCAGCCTCCGGTTGAGCGGGTTGGCGATGTGCCGCTGGAAGGCGGTCACCACGCGGTGCTTGCGGTCTGCGGGGGCCGGCATACGGGTCGCTCTCCTGGTCCGAGGGCACGGTGTCGTGGCGGGGATGGTGTGTCGGCTCGGTGCGGGGTGTGTGAATCCCCCAACGCTCCGCCGGCTGTCGCGTGTTAGCCTCCCGCGCAGTTGTGATCATTTCAACGGGGGAGCTTGATGGGCGCGTCTTCGGACGGCTACACGGTCAAGTCCGGGATGTCCGGACAGGCGAAGGATCTGGACGCCGCGGGCGACGACGCGGGCAAGATCCGCGAGGCCATCCAGCCCGGCATGTGCTACATGGACGACGCGCTCGGCGGCCCCGACGCCGCCGCGGCGTTCAACGCGTACGCCGCCGCCTGGGAGGCGGAGGTCAAGGCCCTGGAATCGGCGCTGCACGAACTGGCCGACAAGGTACGGCTGTCGAAGGGGGCGTACGCCGGCAGCGACGGCCTGGTCGACACCAGCGTCCGCGGCGTGCGGGTCGGCGACAACTCCCTCGGCACCCTGCCCGCCCCGGCCGGTGACGGCTACGTCTCCACCATGCCCGCCCACGGCACCCGCCCGTCGGCGCTGGCCGACTACTGAGGGAGCGGCGCGCGATGACGGGGACCACGGGCGAGCGCCGCAAGCGGCTCGGCGACCTGTGCCACGACATTTCCACGGCCGGCAGCAAGAACGACCTGATCGACGCCATCAACGACGCGCTCGCCGTCTCCGCCCCGGTCGGCGACACGGCGACGCTGGAGTTCCTGGGCAAGCTGTACCAGAAGCAGGACCTCGAGGACCTCTACAAGCGCATCGACAGGGTGGCCAAGAAGGGCCTGCCGGACGTCTGGGCCGGGAACACGAGTGTCCTCGCCTCGGACGCGGTGGCCGCCGCCGGGCGGGCCGCCGGGGCGGTGGGCCGGGCCTTCTACGGCGGCGGACAGGCGCTGCTCACGTTCGCCGACGCCCTGAAGGACGCCAAGAGCCAGGACGGCGACGGGCGGGAGACGCTGCACGAGGCACTCCGGATGCTCGGCGGCAAGGACGGCTGGTTCGACGACCTCTACGAGGACGACGACGAGGAGGCCGTCCGGCTGAACGCCCGTTCCCTCGCCTCCCTCGGCGTCGGCGACATGCACAAGGCCGCGATCGCCGCCGACGACGCCGCCCACGCCGTCGCCAGGGACCTGAACAAGTGGGTCTCCGAGGCGCGCCTGCGCAAGCTCGGCACGGGCAACCTGACCGCCGTCGACAAGCTGATGCTGGCCGAGACCAGCGCCGTCGACGGCGACCCCGTGCTGAACGAGATCCTCAGCGCGCACGACCTGGAGCGCGCCGGCCGGCGCATGGACCGGCTGAGCGCCGCCGACCAGGCCGCCATGGACCGGATGCTGGCCGGGTCGGACAGCCCGCAGGAGCGGGCCTATCTGATGAAGGCCCTGGCCGCCGGGCACAGTGTGGCGGAGATCGAGCAGTTCCAGGGCAAGATCCACGGGCACGACCCCGAGTGGCTGCGCAGGCATCTCACGCCGGTCGTCACCGAGGTGGACAGCATGGACGACGAGGGCCTGGCCCCCGACGGCTCCAACAACAACAAGGACTACGTCACCTTCGACGGGCAGCGCTGGATCCAGGGCGGCGACGGCTCGGAGGGCACCTGCGTGGCCTCGTCCACCGTCACCGCCCGCGCCATGGTGGACCCCCTCTACGCCCTCGACCTCACCGGCGGCCGCAGCGGACAGGAGGACGACCCCGAAGCCTTCAAGCGGCGCCTGGTGGCCGAGCAGCACCGGCTGCACACGGAGGGCGACGGCGGTGACCACTGGGAGGGCATGGGCCCCGACGGGCAGGAGCACATCGCCGACACCACCATCGGCGCCGCCACCGGCGACGACTACCAGCGCCACGACCTGGACGGCGCCGCCGACCGCAGGGCGGTGCTGACCGATGTCGAGAAGGCGGTCGCGGACGGCCGCCCGGTCCCCGTCGACGTCCAGGGCAAGGACGGCGCCCACGCGATGACCATCATCGGCCAGGAGGGCGACAAGCTGCAGATCTACAACCCCTGGGGCTCGACGACCTGGGTCAGCGAGAACGACTTCATCAACGGACACATGGGCAAGGCAGCGGACAGTGGACTCAACGACGCGTACAGCGTGTACCTCCCGACGGCGAAGTAGGCCGGGCCCGGGGCGCCGGGGCGGGGCGGCGGGCGGCGTCGTCGCGGCGGTCGCGCTGCTGACGCTCGTCGCGGGCTGCGGGTCGGGCACCGACGAGCCCGCCCCCGTCGCCCACCCCACCGACGAACCCCGCATCACCGCGAAGGTCGGGGAACGCTTCACGCTCACCGTCCACCAGAACGCCTCCACCCGTGAGCACTGGTACCTGTCCGGCCCCGGGCCCGACGCCCGTGTGGTCCGCGAGCGCGGGCACCACAGCGCCTCGGACTCCGGTGACAAGCACCTGGCCGGCGCGGGCAGCAGCCTCACCTTCACCTTCGAGGCCACCGGCAAGGGCAGCACCCGGATCGTGCTGACCCACTGCACGTTCGCCACCACCTGCGACGAGGACGGCGGCGGCACCCCGGCCCCGGCGTCGACCGCGCCGTACCGGCAGTCCGCGCCGAAGCGCGTCACCTACACCGTCACCGTCCGCTGAGCCGGCCGACTCCACCGACACCGGAAACATGAACCCCGTATCGAACCCCGCCCCGCGTCCCCCGGACCGCACCGACGACGAGCTGGCCCGGCTCGACATCCCCGTCCTGCTCCGCTACGGCCTCACAGCACCGCCCGGCCCCCGGCGCACCGCCCTGTTCGGCGACGGCGTCGTGGGCGCGGCCGTGCTGCTCGACCGCCTCGGCACCCAGCCGCGCTCGGTGGCCTTCCTCGCCGACACCGTCCGGGCCGGTGGCCTCGCCTTCGCCGCCGGGCTCGCCGAGCCGCTGCCGCGCCCGGAGGCGGCGGCTGTCGTACGCGACTGGCTGACCGCCGGCACCGAACTCGCGGCCGGTGTCGCCGCCGACGACACCGCCGCCCGCTGGCTGCGTGCCGTCGCGACGGTCATCGAACTGCGCCGGCTGACGAGGACCGCACGGAGCTGACCGGCCGCCGTCTCGTGCCGCGACTCGGCGCGCGCACAGACGCCGCGCAGGAAGGCGCCGTACGCCACTCGGCCGCGCCCGAGCCCGCCTAGCCGTCCCCGTCCGCCAGCCAGTTGCCGTGGAAGCCGAACGGCACCCGGGCCGGAAGGTGGATCACGGCGACCGGGGGTGCGGTGAGGTCGTCGGCGTCCAGGACGGCCAGGTCGCTGCGGTCGGTGGCGGCGTCGTAGACGTACGTCATGAGCCAGCCCGGGCCGCCGGGCGTGCCGTCGGCAGGGGCGAAGGCCGCCTCGCCGGGGGTGCGGCCGGGCCCGAAGTCGTGGGCGGTGACGGCCCCGGAGGACAGGTCGTAGCGGACCAGGCGGGTGCCGCTCGTCATGTGGCCGTGTCCGGCGGCGAGTCCGGTGAGCCGGTCGTCGACGCGCGGGAACTCGCCGGTCCGGTCGTCGATCTGCTCCTCGCGGACCGTCCCGGCGACCGTGTCGACGGTCCACTTCCACAGCACCGCCCGCTGCTCCCGGGTCCGGCCGTGCGCGTCGCGCCGCCACAGCTCCGGGTAGCGCATCACGTGCAGCACGATGGTGCCGTCCGGCGCGTCATGGGCGTTGAGGATGTGGAAGACGTAGCAGGGATCGACGGCGAACCAGCGGACCTCGCCGCGGGGGTCGTCGCGGCGCAGCACGCCGAGCCGGGCGCCGTACCCGTCGTCCCACCTGTACGGCATCGTGCCGCCGGCCAGGGCGAGTTCGACGTCGAAGACGACCGGCAGGTCCATGAAGACGACGCGCCCGGCGGTGAGCGCGAAGTCGTGCGGCATGGTCGGCCCCGGCACCTCGACCGGCCGGCTGAGCGCCAGCTCGCCCGTGGCGTCGGCCCGGTGGTAGGTCAGGCGGGTGGGCTCCAGCATGCCGTAGCCGAAGAAGTGCAGTTCGCCGGTGGCCGGGCAGGTCTTCGGGTGGGCCGTCATCGCGGTGGTGAGGCGGCCGTCGAAGTCGTACGGCCCCTTGGTGTCCAGGTCGCGGGTCAGCTCGTGGGGCAGGGCGGTCTCGACCAGGGCGAGGGTGCGGCCCGCGTGCCGGACGACGTGGGTGTTGGCCGGTCCCGCAGTGAGGTCGCGGCGGCCCCGGTCGTCGTACGGCCGTGCCCCGTCGGACAGTTGGCTCGTGCGGACCCAGCGGTTGCGGTAGGAGACGGCCCGCCCGCCCTCCAGGCGCACGCCGTGGACCATGCCGTCGCCGAAGAACCAGTGCCCGGAGGCGGCGTCGGCCGGGTTCGGGCCGTTGCGCAGGTACCAGCCGGTCAGCTCGGGCGGGATCGTGCCGGTCACCGGCAGGTCGTGCGCGGTGAGTTCCTCGCTGACCGGGGCGTAGTTGCCGGACAGGTGCTTCGGGGCGGCGGTCACCGGGCCACCTGCCCGGCGGCCTGGGCCTTCGCCTGGACGTGGGCGACATAGCGGACGGTGAAGAGCATCGGGACGACGAAGCCGGCGATCTGGACGACGGTCGCGGGCGTCGAGTGGGCGCTGCCGGCGTGGGCCAGCACCGCGAGGACGACGGCGGTCAGGGCGAAGGCGGCGGTCCACACGGACGTGATGACGACGTTGACCCGGATGAAGGGCTTCAGGCCCCAGAGCTCGCGCGGGGTGGTGCGCTTGGCGATGCCCAGGGTGAAGGGCCGGCCGACGGCCAGCGAGAGGCCGGCGATGACGGCGAGGGTGCCGGAGGAGAGGACGGCGGAGTAGTCGTGCACGCCCGAGTGCGGGTCGGCGAAGGCGATGGCCGCGAGGATCGCGAAGAAGACCGCCGAGCCGACCTCGATGACGAGGGCGTCGAAACCGGCGCCGGAGCGCTTCTCCTGGGCGATGATCCCCACGGCCCCCACCAGGGCGGCCAGGGCGCCCCACTGCCAGTCCCCGGAGGGGATGACGGCGAAGACAATCCACGGCAAGAACGTGCGCAGGTACGACATGGGCTCCCCCGGTGAGTGTGTGTCCTGGTCTCGACATGTCAAAAGTAGAAGGTCCGGTCTCGACATGTCAACAGTGGAATGTAGGATGGGGGCATGAGTCTCAGACACGCCCTCCTCGGCCTGCTGTCGGACCGTCGCGCCAGTGGGTACGACCTGCTGAAGACGTTCGAGACCTCGCTGGCCAACGTCTGGCCCGCGACCCAGAGCCAGATCTACACCGAGCTGACCAAGCTGGCGGGCTCCGGGCTGATCACGGTCGCCGCCGAGGGCCCGCGCGGCCGCAAGGAGTACGAGATCACCGACGCGGGCATGGCGGAGCTGCGCCACTGGCTGACCGAGGTGCCTCCCCAGCGGGTCATCCGCAGCGACATCCTGCTGCGCGTCTTCTTCCTCGGCGTGCTCAGCCCCGAGCAGGCCCGCGCCTACCTGACCGACCTGACCGCCATGTCCCAGGCCGGATACGACCGGCTGCGGCAGCTCGCCGACTCCATCGACTGGGACGAGGGCAACCTCTCGGTCCACGGCCGCATCGCGCTGGAGTACGGTCTGCGCTTCAACGCGATGCGGCGCGAGTGGGCCGAGTGGGCGGCCGAGCAGATCAGATAGCCCCGAGGAAGATCGGGTTGGTGAAGGCGGCCAGCGCGCCCGGCACCGGCCCGGCCGCCGTCTCGTGCCGCAACTCGGCGCGTACGTACGCGGCGTAGGCGGGCGTCGTACGCCACTCGGCCGTGCCCGAGCCGGACACCGGCAGCGGATCGCCGGTGAACAGCACACCCTGGTCGGTGACGAAACGGATCGAGCAGCGCGGGGCGCCCGAGACCTCCAGCCGGACGGTCACGGGGGTGTCGGCGGCCACGGACAGCCGCTCGCCGATGCCCGCCTGCTGTCCGCGTCCGCCCGTCACCGTGAAGGCGAGGGTCACGTTCTTCGACTCGGCCACGTAACTGCGTCCCGCGCGGATGCCTTCCTGGATCGCCTCCCGGGTCAGGTCGTCGGCGAGGACGACCGTCTGGGGCATGCCGACCGTGTCCGGATCGCGGTGGGCGTCGCTGTTGCCCATGGCCGGGAGCCAGGGCCGCCCCTGCCGCACGGAGGCGACCAGCTGGTTGTCCCAATCGGCCAGCGTCACCTCGTCGTCCGGGGTGTAGGGGCCGTTCCACACCTCCACGGCGTCCGCCTCGCCGAAGCCGAACTTCCAGCCGCAGCCGACGCAGGTGGCGTGCGGGTGGGCGGGGACGACCAGGCCGCCGGCGCGGCGGATGTCCCGCGCGAAGCGGGCCCAGCGGTTGTCCCGGGCCCGGTAGCGCCAGTCGACGAACGTGCCGGGATCGGTGCCGAGCGCCAGCACGTGGCCGTTGCGGGTGGTGACCTCCTCGCCGAGCATGACCAGCAGGTCGTCGCCGGCCTGGTCCGCCCAATGGGGGTGCGCGGAGTGGGTGTTGTGGTCCGAGGAGTTGATGAAGTCCAGGCCCGCGGCCCGCGCGAGGGCCGCGATCTCGGCCGGGGTGCGGCGGCCGTCGGAGTACCAGGAGTGCAGATGGCAGTCGCCCCGGTACCAGGCCCGGCCCCGGCCCCCCGCCCGGGACGGCGGGTACACCGGCCGCGGGGTCTCGCCCGCCTCGCCGTAGGTCAGCGTGATCGTCAGCTCGTAGCTCAGCCCCTGGGGCGCCACCGTGTAGGGGCCGAGCGCCACGTACCAGGTGCCCTCGCGCACCGGGCCGGGGATGTAGCCGGGCGTGGCGTCGTCGGCGCGGACGAAGAACTCCGTGCGGGCGCCGCCCGACCAGCCTCTGAAGCCCCGGCCGCCCAGCTCGGTGCCGCGCTCGTCGAAGAGGCCGATGTCGAGGGCGTTGCCCTGGGTGCCGGCCGGGACCGAGGGCCTGTCGTAGGTGTAGGAGACCTTGATCTCCCGTACGCCGGCGGGGACTTCGACCGGCACGTACACGAAGTCGGGGGAGCCGGGCGGCAGGGTGCCGCGAACCGACCGGGTTTCCTGCTGCTGACCGTCCGCCGCTGCGAAGCTCACGCTTCCCAACGTAAGGGCAGCCGCGGCGCCCGTCACGAACAGGGCGCGTTTGCCGATGCCATGAGTGTGACCGTGCGTGTCTTCAGCCATGGCGGTCACTCTCGCGTCCGCGCGTTAACGCTCGTGAACGACAGGGCGAGTGACGTCCGACGGCTGTCGTGCACGCGGCTTCACGGCCGCCGGCCCGGACGGTGCCGACCAGTCGGTATGGACAGTGGAGGCCCGGCCGGGTACAGATGGGCCATGCGCATCGCCGTCACCATCTTCCTGACCGACGAGACCATCGCGCCGGTACGGCTCGCCCGCGAACTGGAACACCGCGGGTACGCCGGCCTCTACCTCCCCGAACACACCCACATCCCCGTGGAGCGCACGACGCCGTACCCCGCGGGCGGCGACCTGCCCCGCGAGTACACCCGCACCCTCGACCCCTTCGTCGCCCTCGGCCAGGCTGCGGCCGTCACCGAGCGCCTCGGCCTCGGCACCGGCATCACCCTCCTCGCCCAGCACGACCCCATCGCCCTGGCCAAGCAGATCGCCACCCTGGACCACCTGTCCGGCGGCCGCTTCACCCTCGGTCTCGGCTACGGCTGGAACGTCGAGGAGGCCGCCGACCACGGCGTGGACTGGCGCACCCGCCGGGAACTGGTCCGGGACCGGGTGCGGCTGATGCAGGCGCTGTGGTCCGAGGAACCGACGTCCTACGACGGTGAGTTCGCCGCCGTACGGGCCAGTCACGCCCACCCCAAGCCGGTCGGCAAGCCGCGCGGCCGGGTCGTCGGGCCGCGCACGCTCGTCGGCGGGGCGGCCGGGCCGAAACTGTTCGCGCACATCGCCGAGTACGCCGACGGCTGGCTGCCGATCGGCGGCCGGGGCCTCACCGGGTCCCTGCCGGTGCTGCGTTCGGTCTGGGCGGACGCGGGCCGTGACCCGGCCACCCTCCAGGTCGTCCCGTACGCGGTCCAGCCCACTCCGGGCAAGCTGGCCCATTACGCGGACCTGGGCATCGAGGAGGTCGTACTGCAATTGCCGCCGGCGGGGGAGGCGGAGGTGCTGCGGGTGCTGGACGAGTACGGGAGCCACCTGTAGGCCGGGTGGGAGCCGTCTTCCGGAATCATCCCGAACGTATGCTCAAAGGATGACGACTTCCGCGACCTCCGGAACCGGACCGACCGAGAACTCCATGCGTCGCGCCCTCAAACGCGCCCGGGACGGCGTCGCCCTCGACGTCTCCGAGGCGGCGGTGCTGCTCCAGGCCCGCGGCGAGGCCCTGACCGACCTCGCCGCGTCCGCCGCCCGGGTGCGCGACGCGGGTCTCGAACAGGCGGGCCGTCCCGGCGTCATCACGTACTCGAAGAGCGTCTTCATCCCCCTCACCCGGCTGTGCCGGGACAAGTGCCACTACTGCACCTTCGTCACCGTCCCCGGCAAGCTGCGCCGGGCCGGCCACGGGATGTTCATGTCCCCGGACGAGGTGCTGGACATCGCCCGCAAGGGCGCCGCCCTCGGCTGCAAGGAAGCCCTGATCACCCTCGGCGACAAGCCGGAGGACCGCTGGCCCGAGGCGCGCGAGTGGCTCGACGCGCACGGGTACGACGACACCATCGCCTACGTGCGCGCCGTCTCCATCCGCATCCTGGAGGAGACGGGCCTGCTGCCCCACCTCAACCCCGGCGTGATGACCTGGACGGACTTCCAGCGCCTCAAGCCGGTCGCCCCCTCCATGGGCATGATGCTGGAGACGACCGCGACCCGGCTGTGGTCCGAGCCCGGCGGCCCCCACCACGGCTCCCCGGACAAGGAGCCCGCCGTACGGCTGCGCGTCCTGGAGGACGCCGGCCGCTCCTCCGTGCCCTTCACCTCCGGCCTGCTCATCGGCATCGGGGAGACGTACGAGGAGCGCGCCGAGTCCCTCTTCGCGCTGCGCAAGGTCTCCCGGGCCTACCACGGCATCCAGGAGCTGATCATCCAGAACTTCCGCGCCAAGCCGGACACGGCGATGCGCGGCATGCCGGACGCCGAACTGGACGACCTGGTGGCCACGGTGGCCGTCGCCCGCCACATCATGGGCCCGTCCGCCTGCCTCCAGGCCCCGCCGAACCTGGTCGACTCCGAGTACGAGCGGCTGATCGGCGCGGGCATCGACGACTGGGGCGGGGTGTCGCCCCTGACCATCGACCACGTCAACCCCGAACGCCCCTGGCCGCAGATCGAGGAACTCACCGAACGCTCCCGGGCGGCCGGTTTCGAACTCCGCGAACGCCTCTGCGTCTACCCGGAGTTCGTGCGCCGCGGCGAGCCCTGGCTGGACCCGCGGCTGCGCCCGCACGTGAGCGCGCTGGCCGACCCGGAGACGGGCCTGGCCCTCCCGGACGCGACCGTCGAGGGACACCCGTGGCAGGAGCCGGAGGAGGCCTTCGTCCCGACCGGCCGCACGGACCTGCACCGCACGATCGACACCGAGGGCCGCGGCGCCGACCGGCGCGACGACTTCGACGAGGTGTACGGCGACTGGGAGGCGCTGCGCGAGGCGGCCGCCCCCGGCATGACGCCGGAGCGCATCGACACGGACGTTCGCCAGGCGCTGGCGACGGCGGCCGACGACCCGACGAAGCTGACCGACGCCGAGGCCCTGGCGCTGCTGCACGCGGACGGCCCGGCGCTGGACGCGTTGTGCCGGGTGGCCGACGACGTGCGCAGGTCGGCCGTCGGCGACGACGTGACGTACATCGTCACCCGCAACATCAACTTCACCAACGTCTGCTACACCGGCTGCCGCTTCTGCGCCTTCGCCCAGCGCCGCACGGACGCCGACGCGTACACCCTGTCGCTGGAGCAGGTCGCCGACCGCGCCCAGCAGGCCTGGGACGTGGGCGCGGTGGAGGTGTGCATGCAGGGCGGCATCCACCCGGACCTGCCGGGCACGGCGTACTTCGGCATCGCGAAGGCGGTGAAGTCCCGCGTCCCCGGCATGCACGTGCACGCCTTCTCCCCGATGGAGGTGGTGAACGGCGCGACCCGGACGGGCATGTCGATCCGCGAGTGGCTTTCCGCCGCCAAGGAGTCCGGCCTGGACACCATCCCCGGCACGGCGGCGGAGATCCTGGACGACGAGGTCCGCTGGGTGCTGACCAAGGGCAAGCTGCCGACGGCCACCTGGATCGAGGTGGTGCGGACGGCCCACGAGCTGGGCATCCGTTCCTCCTCCACGATGATGTACGGCCACGTCGACCAGCCCCGCCACTGGCTGGGCCACCTGCGCACGCTGGCGCGGCTCCAGCGGGAGACGGGCGGCTTCACGGAGTTCGTCACCCTCCCCTTCATCCACACGAACGCACCGGTGTACCTCGCGGGCATCGCCCGCCCCGGTCCGTCCACCCGCGACAACCGCGCGGTGACGGCGATGGCCCGTCTCCTTCTCCACCCCTGGATCCCGAACATCCAGACAAGCTGGGTGAAACTGGGCATGGAGGGTGCGGCGGAGATGCTCCGCTCGGGAGCGAACGACCTGGGCGGAACCCTGATGGAGGAGACGATCTCCCGCATGGCGGGCTCCTCCTACGGCTCGTACAAGTCGGTCCGCGACCTGGTCGCCGTGGCGGAGGCGGCCGGTCGCCCCGCGAAACCGCGCACCACGCTCTACGGCGAGGTGCCCAAGGAGCGGCAGCGGGCGGCCGAGGCCTCCGACGGCCACCTGCCCGAGCTGCTGCCCGTCCTGGACTGAGTACGATGATCCGACCCCCGATCTGAGGCGGGGCCCCGTAGCGGAGGAGATGCGTACCCGTGGCTGCCCGACTGCCCTCCTGGGCCTGGGTCACCGGCCTGACGGCAGGCGCGACCGCGGCCGTCGTCGCCCTCGCCGTACAGGCGGACCACGGGCCGCGTCCCGTGGCCGCCGTGGCCAAGCCGAGCCCGTCGGCGTCGGCGAGCGCCCACGGCTCCGCCGCGCCGCACTCCCCGGCCCCGCCAGCGCTGCCGGACGCGTCGGGCGAGGGCCGCCGGATCGTGTACTCGCTCGGCGAGAAGCGGGTGTGGCTGGTCGACGCGACCGGCAAGGCGACCCGGACGTTCACGGTGTGGCCGGGCACGGTGAGCCCGCAGCCCGGCCGCTACTCGATCACCCTGCGCGGGGAGCCAGGCAAGGGCTCGGACGGCGTGGAGATCGAGCACGTCATGTACTTCACCAAGGTGCAGGGCGTGAACATAGCCTTCTCCAACGCCCTGGACGGCTCCTCGCCGCCCCCGGCGGACGGCAAGAAGCTGGGCGGCATCCGTACGCACAAGGCCGACGGAGCCGCGCTGTGGTCCTTCGGCGATCAGGGCACCAGGGTCTCGGTCGTCAAGTAGTGGCTTCCCGGCGGGCGGGCAGCTGGTTGACGATCAGTGCGACCCCGCTCAGCAGGAACACCCGGGTGGCGGCATCCAGTCCGTTCCACGTCTTGGACTGCCACATCGCGAACCACTCACCGCCGATCGCGATGAACCCGGCGCCGAACAGCAGCACCAGCATCAGCAGCCCGTAGGTGGAGACGCGGCGGGCGAGGTCGTCGTCCCCGCGCCGTGCCCAGAGCCAGGTCCCCCAGATCAGCACCAGGGCCGCCACCGTCTCCCACACGATGATGAGGACGTACGCGGTGTCCTGGAGGCCGGTGCTGGTGACGGCCCGCCACATGAGGTCGTCGTCCCCGAACGTCGTGTCCATCGCCAGCACATGCCGGACGAACTGCTGGTTCGTCCCGAAGTCGGTGATGTTCCCGAGGGCGACCAGGGTGATGTAGAGGGCGAGTATGCCGGTGAGCACACCGGCGGCCAGGCCGAGACCGGTGTGACGTGGGGGGTTGGTGGTCATGGCGGAATTCTCCCCTGCCAAGGCCCCGGTTATCGCGTGGTCATTGCGCCAGATTGAGAGGGCGGGCCGACGGACGGCGTGATGAACGGGCCGCTTTCCGCGCCGACTTGGATGTAGCCCGAGGATGACCAGCTCGGCCGGCGGGCGGCGCCGCGCCCGTAAGCCGGTTCGCCGGGGTGGCGCGGACCAACTCGCCGGACCGGGCCGGCCGGCCCGGTGCTGTCTTTCCGTCCTCAGCGCCCCACCGCCTCCCCGGTCACCACCGGCCGCACCTTGGTCAGCATCAGGTCCAGGAACTGGTCGGGGTGCCGGAAGGACGCGAAGTGGCTCGCGCCACGGATCAGGGCGAAGTCCTTCACCGGAGCGGTGACTTCGTCGTGGAAGCGGCGGGCCGGCTGCGGCGGGGTGAGGACGTCGCTTTCGCCCTGGAAGGCGAAGAAGGGGAACTGGAAGGCGGTGCCCTCGGCGTACTCGTCGATCGTCATCGCCTGGGGGCCCAGGGACTCGGAGAAGGTCTGCGCCTTCAGAGGCCATCCTCGCCGAGGTCCCCGACCTCTCCGCCGCCCGGGGCGACTGGCGCGCCGGGACACGGCTGTGGGCCCGCCGCTGCCTGGACCTCTACCGGGCCCACCCCTGGGCCCTCGCCGCCACCGCGATGCGCCGCCAGGTCATGGGCCCCCACCAGCTCGGCTGGCTGGACGCTGCGCACGCGGCCCTGGAGCCGACCGGGCTGCCGGCGGCCCAGCGGCACCAGGTGTTCGTCCTGGTCGTCGGACTGGTGCGCAGCCTCGCCCAGCAAACGGCCGACTTCGACGCGGACGAGGACCGGGAGTGGAACCGCCTCACCGGCGAGGTGCTCGAACGCCACGCGGCCCGGTTCCCGGCCCTGACCCGGGCCATCGCCGACGGCGCCTTCGAGCCGACCGGCGTCGACCCGCTCGACTTCGGGCTGGACCGGATCCTCGACGGTGTCGAAGCGCTCATGGCCGGGCGGGAATGACGCGGGAATGACCCCCTGGGGGATGATTTGCCCCCGTGAACGGACCGTTCCCCGTCGATTACAGTGCTGAGCGTCGTACGGACGGACGGCGCCGTGAGGAGGTCTGAGTGAGTGCGACAGCCGGCGCCGTCTGGGGCCGATCCGAGCAGCAGGACTTCCGCAGCCGGGTGCGCGGCACCCTGCTCGGGGTCGCCGTGGGCGACGCGCTCGGCGGACCCGCCGATCCGCTGTCCCTGGAGGAGATCCGGGCCACGTACGGCCCCGAGGGCCTGCTCGACCTGGCCTTCGGGCACGGGCGGCGCGGCACCGTCACCCATCACACCCAGCTCACCCTGTTCAGCGTGGACGGGCTGATCAGGGCCCAGGTCCGCCGGGACACCGGCGCCTGGCATCCGCCGACCGATCTGCACCGGGCGTACCGGCGCTGGGCGGCCACCCAGCGGGACTGGGGGCCCGACGAGCGCCGCAAGGACGACGGCTGGCTGGCCCGTGAGGAGTGGCTGTACGCCCGCCGCGATCCGAGCCGGGCGCTGCTCGTCGGGTTCGGCGACGACGCCATGGGCACGCTGGAGTCACCGAAGAACCCCGGCGAGCTGGGACCGGAGGCGGTGGCCCGGTCCGCGCCCTTCGGGCTGCTGGTCGGCTGGGAGCCGCAGCTCGTCGCACAGCTCGCGGTGGAGTGCGCCGCGCAGAGCCACGGGCACCCCCTCGCCTACCTGTCGGCGGGCGCGTACGCCGTGATCGTGCATGCGCTGGCCCGGGGCGAGAGCCTGGACGCCGCCGTGCAGCGGGCCCTCGCCCTGCTCGCCGCCCGGCCCGGCCACCAGCCCGTCTCGGACGCCCTGCAGCATGCCCTCGGGGCCGTACGGCAGGGCATCCCGAGCCCGCCGCGGGTGGAGGAACTGGCCGGCGACGGCACGGCGGACGGGCTGCTGGCGGCGTCGGTGTACTGCGCGCTGGTGGGGGAGGACGTCCGGCACGGCCTGTGCCTGGCGGTGAACCAGGGCGGCCCCTCGGCGGCGGCCGGCGCCCTCACCGGCGGCCTCCTCGGCGCCCTCCACGGCGAAACGGCCCTCCCCCCGGCCTGGGTGGCGGAGCTGGAGGGCCGCCCGACGGTACTGGAACTCGCCGACGACTTCGCGATGGAGATGACCCAGGGCCCGGCGCTGCACGGCCCGGCGGGCTCTTCACCGGGGTGGCTGGCCCGGTATCCGCGGGCCTGAGCCGCACCTGCGCGGGACACCGGCCTGAGTCCGGCCTCCGTCCACGCGCCGCCCGTTCACCCCGCCGGGTACTGGAAGACCCCCGAGGTGCGGCACAGCGGGTTCGTGCCCATGTTCACGATCTCTCCGGACCCCACCGGAACCGCTCTGATGTGGCCGCCCGCGTGCCCGTGCGGCGTGAGGAACGCGTCCCAGACCGCGATCCAGTCCTCGGTCCGCCCGGTCCGCGGATCCAGGACCGGCTCGCCGCGCGGCACCACCCTGCGCTGGACCACGTAGCCGTTGTCGCGGCAGTCGAGGAGCCGTTCCTTCCACTCCTGTTCGCCGCACTCCCAGCCGGCGACGATGCCGGCGCCGCCGAAGTCGCCCCGCGGTTTGAGGATCAGCTGCTCGCGCCACTCCCGGCAGTGCTCGAGCAGGTCCACGGTGGTGCCCTCGACCTGAGTGGGACCGTCCGTCAGCACGCGGGTCCACGGCAGCACCCGGTCGATCAGCGCCGCCTCGGAAGCGGAGAACGCCTCGCGGTGCAGCGGGTCGGAGAGCAGGGCCAGAGTGCCCTTGTTGCCGTAGAGGAAGCTCTCCAGCGGGGTGTAGAGCACCGTGCCGCCGGCCCGGTGCGCCCGGTACACCGGATCCACGGCGGCCTCCCCCTCCGGGGTGGCACACAGCTGGTCCACGGAGAAGTAGCGCAGGACGAGGTCCACGGGGGTGCCGTCGAGGTGCAGCTTGCCGCCGCGCTCCCGCACCTGGCCGAGCTCCCCGATCCGCAGGTCGACGCCGAGCCGGTGCATCATCTCCTGGAAGGAGCGGACCAGATGCAGGTACGGGGCGAGGCCGCCGTCGGCCTCCAGCAGGGCGATGACCGGGGCGTCCCCGTTCGCCACGGGCGCGGCCGCCTCGCGCAGGACACCGGCGATCACCTCGCCGGTGTGGATGTAGCGGAGCCGGTGCTCGTCGGCGAACGCGGCGAAGGCGTCGACCTCCAGCAGGCAGCGGCTGAGTTCGGCGCGGTCGGTGCCGCCCAGCTGGCTGCCGAGGTTCAGCTCCAGAAGCTTCAACGAGTCGCCGTCGTGGTACATGTCGGCGCGCCCGTGCAGGGGTGGCGGGCCCCCGCCGAGGCGCCGCATGAAGGCGGCTTTGCGGGCGTCGATGCCCAACGCCTCGCAGAACCGGCCGAGATCGCCGCCGAAGAGGCGCTGCGGCAGCGAGGTCAGCAGCCCGAAGAGGTCCGTCAGGTCGCCGTGGATCGCGTTCATCTCGTCCTCGGCGGCGAACATCGGCCGGGGGAGCAGCCGGTGGGCGCAGGACGCGGCGAGCGCGGGCGGCAGCGCGGACACGGACTGTGCCACGGCGTGCCGCAGCGCACTGTCCTCGGGGGCGCTCGCCTTCAGATAGGCGCGGGTGACGTGGTCGGTCATGAGCGCTCCCCGAAGACCGGTCCGCGGTGCAGCTTGTGCTGGGCGGCCTGGGCGAGGGGCCGGACCACGAGCCGGTCGACGTTGACGTGCTGAGGCAGACCGACCGCCCACTGCACGCACTCGGCGACGTCCTCGGCGGTCAGCGGCCGGTCCACGCCCGCGTACACGGCCGCGGCTCGTTCGGCGTCCCCGCGGTAGCGGTTGAGGGCGAACTCCTCGGTGCGCACCATGCCGGGAGCGATCTCGACGACCCGGACGGGCTCGCCGGACAGTTCGAGGCGGAGCGTCTCGGCGAGGGCGTGCGCGGCGTGCTTGACCGCGCTGTAGCTGCCGCCGCCCTCGTAGTTGACGAAGGCCGCGGTGGAGGTGAGGGCGACCACGGTCCCGCCGTCCCCGCCGCGCAGCAGCGGCAGCAGCGCCTGCGTCATGTGCAGCGACCCCATGACGTTGACCTCGAAGCCGTGCCGCCAGTCCTCGGGGTCGCTGTCCGCCGCGTGCTCGGAGCCGAAGGCGCCGCCCGCGTTGTTCACCAGGACGTCGCACCGCTCCAGGGTCGCGGCGAACTCCCGTACGGCCGCCCGGTCGGTGATGTCGAGCGGATACGCCTCCCCGCCGGTCTCCAGGGCGAGTGAGCGCAGCCGGTCGGCGCGGCGGGCGACGGCGAGAACGTGGTAGCCCTCCTTGGCCAGCCGCCGCGCGGTCGCGGCGCCGATGCCGCTGCTGGCACCGGTCACGACCGCGGTCGCTGTCGTCGTCTTCACTGGGATGCACCTTCGGGCCAGTTGCGCATGGTGCGCAAGGGGGACAGATAGATGGGGATCCAGACCACGGCGAGGCCGACGGCGCCGACCCAGAGAGCGGCGCGAGCGCCGGCGAACTCGCCGATCGCCCCGGCGAGTGCCGAACCGATCGCCAGGGCTCCGGTGAGGACGAACCGCATGGTGGCGTTCATCCGCCCGAGCAGCCCGTCGGGGGTGCACCGCTGCCTGAAGCTCACCTGGATGACGTTGTTGACGCCGACCCGGAAGGTGGTGAGCAGCCAGCCCAGGACGGCCGGCCACAGGCCCCAGCCGCTGCTCGCCAGCGGCACCAGGAAGCCGAACGGGGCGACGACGAGCCCGACGATCCACAGCGTGCGGCCCTGGCCGACTCGCGGGCCGATCCGCTTCGCCGCCCGCGAGCCGAGCAGGACGCCGAGGCCGCCCACGGCCAGATAGAGCCCCAGGACGCCTTCCGAGAAGCCGAGATCGTGCACGAACAGCACCGGCAGCATCGTGACGCTCACCTGGATGGACAGGTTGTTGCAGGCACTGGCCAGGGCGATGGGGCGCAGCACCGGGTGGCCGACGACGAAGACCAGGCCCTCCTTGATCTCCTTGACCAGTCTCTTGTCCGGCCCCCGCACGGGGGTGGGTTCCGGCTTGCGGATGGTCGTCAGCCACGCAGCCGACCAGAGGTAGCCGCACGCGTTCACCAGGAGGGCCGCCGGGGCCGAGATCAGCTGCACCAGAAGGCCTCCGGCGCTGCGCCCGGCGATCTGGTTGAGGGCGTCCATGCCGACCAGCGTCGCGTTGGCGGCCGGCAGCTGCTCGCGGCCGACCAGGGCCGGCAGGAAGCTCTGCTCGCCGACATCGGCGAACACCGTGGCCACACCGTTCAGCAGGACGACGGCGTACAGCTGTCCGATGCCGAGGTGCCCGGTCAGCCAGGCGGCCGGGACGGAGGCGAGCAGCAGCCCGCGCGCCACATCCGCGGCGATCATCACCTTGCGCCGCCGCACCCGGTCCACCCAGGCCCCGGCGGGCAGGCCGATGAGCAGGAAGGACAGCGTGCTGAGGGTGGCGAGCAGACCGACCTGCCCGGCGTCGGCGTGCAGAGTGGTGACGGCCAGCAGGGGGATGGCGACGTAGCCGATCTGGGTGCCGAGCTTTCCTGCCGCCGCGGCGGTGATGAACCGCCGGAACTGGCGGTCGCGCATCAGCGGCGGCGGGGCGGCAGGCTCGGTGTCCCGGGGCGTGTCCAAGGTTGTCATGTCGTCTCTCCTAGGTGGCCTTCGGGTCACCCGATGTGGAAGCGGATCTGCTCGATCACGCGCGCGCACTTGGCCGAGGCGTCGGCGGCGTCCCGGCCGGTCGCGATGACGTAGCCCGAGCTGCAGTCCTTGACCGACCGCAGCGCCGGTACGACATCGCCGACGTGCTTGGACAGGACGACGGCCACGTCGGCTTCCCTGGTCCCGGCCAGCATCGGGACGATGTTTCCGCGGGCACCACCCGGCGGGACCTGCAGCACCAGGGCGTCCACCTCGTCCAGGCCCGTGATGGCCGTGATGGTGCCCGGGTCCGGGGTGAAGAAGCGGATCGCCGCGCCGCCGGTCGGGCGGGGCGAGGTCTGCGGCAGCTCCTCGAAGCCGAGCTGGACGGCGAGGAACATGCGGTAGAGGTCGGCGCCGGTGGCCCGGCGGACGAGGTCCGGCGCGCCGCTGCCGGCGAAGCGGTTGTGCGACTCCAGCACCCGCGGACCGTCCGCGGTGAGGATGAACTCGCTGTGCGCGGGCCCGTCGGTGAGACCGACGATGTCCAGCAGACGGCCCACGAGCTCGGTGAGTTCGGCCCGCCAGGGCTCGGCGAGCGGACTGGGGGTGCGCACCTCCCACTCCACGAAGAGGTCGTTCATCTGGTACTCGGACATGCCGAACACGATGTGACGGCCGCGGTGGGAGAAGGTGTCCACGCTGACCACGGGGCCGTCGAGGAACTCCTCGGCGATGGCGTTGCGATGACCGGCCTCC
Source organism: Streptomyces sp. NPDC050743 (assembly GCF_044456925.1). NCBI lineage: Bacteria > Bacillati > Actinomycetota > Actinomycetes > Kitasatosporales > Streptomycetaceae > Streptomyces > Streptomyces sp. NPDC050743. The sequence continues at coordinate 59,036 of NZ_JBITGJ010000014.1, read as the reverse complement.
GCCAGCGTCTTCCAGGCGGTGGTGGCCTCGTCCGGTGTGTGCGCGACATGGATCTGGATGCTGGCGACCCCGTCCGAGGGCTTGATGACGACGGGACCGTCGACGGAGCGGGCGAACTCCGCCGCCTCCTCCGCGCTGGTGAGCACCGCGTGGCGGACCGGGCTGACACCGTGCTCGGCGAGCAGCCTGCGGGTGATCGCCTTGTCCTTCAGCGCGCGGGCGGTGAAGGCGCTGGTCCCGGGGATGCCGAGGGCGTCGGCCACCTCGCCGGCCGCGATGGCGGCTTCCTCGGTGGCCGACAGAACCCGGTCGAAGGGCTTTTCCTCGTGCAGCGGGCGGAGGACGGCGAGAATCGACTCGCTGTCATCGATCTTCGCGTGGACTATCTGTGCGCAGTGGTCGGCGAACTCCTCCTCGTATTTCCCCGCTTCGTGGACGAGGACGATCTCGACCCCGAATTCCCGTGCGGTGCTGACAGGTTGTGGCTTTCCGCCGACAAGGACGACTCGAGGCATGGGTGTTCTCCGTTCGGGAATGCGCGGAAGAGACTGTGATGACAGTGGCACGGGGCCGGGCGCGGGCCGATGCGTCCGGCGGTGTCCGGATGTGGCACGGCCACAAGGTGATTCCGGCAGAGCGGGACGTATCGCTCAGCTGGCGTAGCAGCGGCGGAGCCACCGCGCCTCGGCCTCGTTCTCCGCCGGGGTGAAGGCCTGCCTGCGGTGCAGCACGCGGTAGTTGTCGAAGGCCAGGAACTGTCCCGGGGCGAGCACGGGCTGCCAGCAGGGCGCGCCCGGCAGGGTCTCGACCCAGGTCGCGAGGGCGTCGGCGGCCTGCGGGGTGACGGCGCTCGTGGTGCCGTGGTCGAAGCGGACGCGCAGGCCGGCGGCGCGGCGTTCCAGGACCGCGGCCTCGGTGAGAGTGAGCCGGCGCCCGTCCGCCGTGACGTCGTTGGAGTCGGGTGCGGCGATCTCGAAGGCGGTCGAGGACAGCACCCGCCCCGTCTCCGGCGGCAGCCGGTCGACTGCGGCCTCGACGGACATGATCTCGGTGGGCACCTGTTCGGCGTTGCGCATCACGCAGAAGGTGAGATAGCGCGGAATGTAGGGACGCGGATCGGAGCCCGGATCACCGAACGGCAGATGCGGATTGTCGGTGTGCCAGAAGAATTCGGAGTCCGATCCCCAGGAACTGGTCTTCCCCGCGGCCACGGGATTCGGGACGACATTCCTGATCAGCTTGCCCGAGTTCTCGTACTCGACCGCGAACGGCGTGAGGCCGAGCAGCTGGACGAGGCCCAGATGCAGGGTGTTGGTGACGGCGAGATCCGCCTCGCCGCCGAATCCCGACACGGGCGTCCTGGGCACCTCCTGCTGGGGAAGGTTGTCCAGCAGCAGGGCGTGCGCGCCCGATCCCGTGAAGTCCTTCACGGTCGTCAGGATCTCCGGGGGCAGCAGCCTCTCCAGCGCATGGGCCCCGATCCGGGCCAGGATCGCCGCGTCGTGGTCCGGATCGAAGTCGGCTGCGGACAGCCGCGCGGCGATCTCCTTGCCCAGCAGGTCACGGATCCCGTCGTCGAGACGGTGCTCGTGCAGACGTATGTGCGCGCTCATGAACTCCTCCGTCAGGGCTTGGTCTCGAGCCGGACCATGCGCACCATCTCGGCGAAGACGGCGTCGAGCCGGTCCGTGCCGTCCACCGTGAAGATCAGGTGGCCGTGGCTCTGGAAGGTGTGCGGCGGGACGTCGAGGAAGTCGCCCGGCTCGCGGTAGATCTGGATCTCGTCCACCCGGTCGTCCGCGCCGGCCCGCTCGAGCCCGCTGACCGTGGTGAGCACCCCGGGCCGCTCGGGGAAGATGTTCCAGAAGCCGACGGCCCGCGGTTCGGGCAGCGGCCGGACGTCGGGGCTGCGGCCGGTCGCCAGGTCGAGGACCGCCTCCACCATGTCCACGCCGGTGCTCAACTGGACGGAACGGCAGATGGGCCCGCCGCCCAGCCGGGCGGCCGCCTCCAGGATCACCGGCTCCTCGCCGCGCAGCCGGAACTCCACATGGGTGCCGCCGGTGTGGATGCCCAGCGCCCGGTGCGCCGCCGCGGTGGCCTTTGCCAGCCGCGCCACGATGTGCGGGGCCAGACGGGTGGGCGTGCAGGCGTACACCTCCTCGAACGTCGGCCCGGTGGGCAGCGGCTTGTCGTGCACCGCGATGACACGCGTCTCGCCGTCCGACACCAGTGACTCGACGCTGACCTCGGCGCCGGGGACGAACTCCTCCAGCAGCAGGGCGCCTTCGTACAGCCGGTACGTCTCGTCGTACAGCGGGTCCCATTCGAAGCCCTCCCAGGCGCCCCGGCGGGTCTCCTCGAACCAGCGGTCGAGCTCCGCCTCGCTGTCGACGCTGCGCACATACATGCTGCCGCTGCCGATGAAGGGCTTGAGGACCAGCGGGTAGCCGATCCGGGCGGCCTCGGTCCTCGCCTCCTGAAGGGTGCGCGCCAGGCCGTAACGCGGCTGTGCCACACCGCCGGCCCGGGCGATCGCCTCGCGCATGGCGAACTTGTCGCGCGCGAGATACGCCGTCCGCTCGCTCACCGAGGGCAGCCCCAGGTCGGCGGCCACCCGTGCGGCCATGGGCACGCCGCTGTCGATGAAGGTGACGACGGCGCGGATCGGCTCCTCCTCGCTCGCCTGCAGTTCCTTCACGGCGGCCGTGGTCTCGGCGAGGTCGGAGGTGTCGGCGAGGGCGACCCGGTCGACGTACTCCGTTTCCCAGGTCGGGTCCTTCATGACGAGCAGCAGCTTCTCGCCGTGCTCGGCGGCGTAACTGCGGGCACGGGCGAGGTGCCGGCGGCGGCTCAGGTTCTTCTTGTGCAGGATGACAATGCTCATGTCCGTTCCTTTCCGGCCACGGCGGACAGCCGTGCGAACTGCTCGTCGGTGAGCTCGATCCGGGCGGCCGCGGTGTTCTCCTCCAGATGCGCGATCGAGCTCGTGCCCGGGATCGGCAGCACCACGGGGGAGCGGCGCAGCAGCCAGGCCAGCGACACCTGGGCGGGGGTGGCCCCGAGTTCGGCCGCGACCTCGGCGAGTACGCCGTCGGCGGTGGCGTGGGCGCCGCGGGCGATCGGCAGCCACGGGATGAAGGCGATGCCTTCGCGTTCGCAGTAGTCGATGACGTCGTCGTCGGTGCGCTCGGTGAGGTTGTAGAGGTTCTGCACGCTGACGACCTCGACCTCGCGCCGTGCCTGCTCCAACTGCTCGACGCCGACCTGGGAGAGCCCGATGTGGCGGATCTTGCCCTCGTCCTGGAGCTGTTTCAGCGCGCCCAGCTGCTCGGTGACCGGCACCTTCGGGTCGATCCGGTGCAGCTGGAACAGGTCGATCCGCTCCAGCCGCAGCCTGCGCAGGCTCAACTCGGCCTGCTGGCACAGATATTCGGGGCGCCCCAGCGGAATCCACTGACCGGGCGCGGGACGGCTCTGGCCGGCCTTGGTGGCGATGACCAGGTCCTGCGGGTACGGGTGGAGCGCCTCGGCCAGCAGTTCCTCGCTGGTCCCGGGGCCGTAGGAGTCCGCGGTGTCGATGAAGGTGATGCCGAGTTCGACGGCGCGCCGCGCGACCTTGAGGGCACCGGGCACATCGGCCGGCGGACCCCAGATTCCCGGCCCGGTGAGGCGCATCGCGCCGAATCCGAGGCGGTCGACGGTCAGGTCGCCGCCGATGGTGAGGGTGGTGGTGGGGGACGTCATCCCCGGCTCCTTTCGCGGTGGTGGTCAGGTGTCAGAGCGTCAGCAGGAGCTTGCCGATGGAGCGTCTGCCCTCGAGGTCGGCATGGGCCCGGGCGGCGTCCTCCAGGGGCCGGACGGAACCGATGTGCGGCGTGAGGGCGCCGGACGCCACCAGACGCAGGACGTCGGCGGCGCGTCCGGTCAGCTCCTCGCGCGAGGCGATGTGGTGGTCGAGGTTGGGGCGGGTGACGCGCAGCGAGCCGCCCTGGTTGAGCCGGCCGAGGTCGAACGGGGGCACGGGGCCGCCCGCCTGCCCGTACAGCACGAGGGTGCCGCGCGGGCGCAGGGCGGCCAGGGACCCGTCGAAGGTGGGGGCGCCGATGCCGTCGTAGACCGCGGCCACCCCGGCGCCGCCCGTCAGGGCGGACACGGCGGAGGCGACGCCGGCTGGGTCCAGGGTGTCGTAGCGGATCACCTCGTCGGCGCCGGCCGCCCGGGCCCGTTCCTCCTTCGCGGCGGAGGAGACGGTGCCGATCACCCGGCCGCCGAGCAGCTTGATCCACTGGGTGAGCAGCAGGCCCATGCCCCCGGCGGCGGCGTGCACGAGAATCGTCTCGCCGGGGCGGACGGCATGGCTGTCGTGCACCAGGTAGTGCGCCGTCATGCCGTGCAGCAGGACGGCGGCGGCCGTGTGCGGGGAGACGCCCTCGGGGATCGGTACGACGCGTTCGGCGGGGACCACGGCGAGTTCGGCGTATGCGCCGGGGAGGTTGACCCAGCCGACGCGGTCGCCGATGCGCGGGCCGGTCACCGCGGGACCGGCCGCCAGGACCCGGCCCACGGCCTCCTGCCCCGGCACGTAGGGCAGCGCCACCGGATAGCGGCCGGCGCGGAAGTGCGCGTCGATGAAGTTGACGCCGGCCGCCTCGACGGCGATCAGCACTTCGCCGGGGCCCGGCCTGGGGTCGGGCAGCGCGGCGGGGGTCAGCACGTCGGGTCCGCCGTGCCTGAGGACCGAGATCGCGCGCATCAGGGCCGGACCTCCGTGAGCCAGTCCGGGTGCGCCCGCGACTCGCCGCGGACCAGCCGGGTGTAGGCGGCCTCCAGTCGCCGGGTGACCGGTCCGGGGGTGCCGTCGCCGACCCGCAGCCCGTCCACGGTGGTGACCGGGAGGATCTCCCAGGCGGTCCCCATGAAGAAGACCTCGTCGGCGAGGTAGAGCTCGCTGCGGTCCACCTCGCGCTCGACCACCGGGACACCGAGGTCGTTCAGGAGTTCCAGCGCGGTGGCGCGGGTGATGCTCTCGAGGACGCCGCTGGTGAGCGAGGGCGTGATCACGGTGCCGCCCCGGACCAGGGCGATGCAGGCACCCGGCCCCTCGGCGACCTTGTGGCGCTCGTTGAGCAGGATCGGCCAGTCGTGGCCGTTCTCCCGCGCCTCCATCAGGGCGAGACGGCCGTTGTGGTAGTTCGAGAACGCCTTGACCCTGGGGGGCGTGGAGGCGTCGCTCACCCGCAACCAGGAGCTGACCGCCGCCCGGCAGCCGCGCTCCTTGTTGAGCCCGCTACGGAAGGGCCAGGTGTCGACGACCACTTCGCATTCCGTGCCCGCGGGCACCATCTGCTCGCGGATGATGCCCGTGGGGAAGGCCCAGGGACGGATGTAGGCGTCGGTGCGGTAGCCGTTGGCCCGTACGACCTCCAGCACGGCGGCCCGCAGCTCCTCGCGCCCGTACGGCAGGCTCAGCCGGCAGATCCGGGCCGACTGCCAGAGCCGGTCCAGGTGCTCGTCCAGACGGAAGAGCAGCAACCGCTCACCGTCCGCGGCCAGATAGGCCTTGATGCCCTCGAAGACGGCGGCGACCGAGGCGTGGCCGACCGCGTTCACATGGATCGTGGCCTGCTCCCAGGGGACCAGTGCGCCGTTGCGCCAGATCCACTCGGGCACGTCCTGGCCCGGGCTGGCCAGAGTGTCCAGCTCGGCCCGGACGGCGGGCTGAAGGGTGGCGGTCATCGCGGCGGACGTCCTTTCATCGGGTCGGGCAGGGGGGAGCCGGGCAGGGGGAAGCGGTCGAAGGAGAAGTCGGCCAGGGAGGGCAGGACCTGGACGGCCTCGGTGAGCGCTGCCGCGTCGCCGGCCGCCGAGGGCACCGCCACGCAGGCCACGCCCGCCGCCCGCGCGGCCCGTACCCCGGTCGGTGAGTCCTCGAAGGCACACACCTCCTCGGCGGGCAGGCCGGTCTGCCGCAGCGCGCGCAGGTACAGGTCCGGGGCGGGCTTGTGACGCTCCACCAGGTCCCCGGTGACCAGGTCGGCGAAGAACCGCCGCACCCCGAGGCGGACCAGGTGCGGTTCCACCCAGTCGCGCGGCGAACTCGACACCACGAGGGCCGGAACGCCCCGCAGTTGCGCCTGCTCCAGCAGCCGGGCCACACCGGGCCGCAGTGGTGCGGCCCGGCACAGCTCCGTCTTCTTCCGCAGCCGCCGCGCCCGGGTGCCCGGGTCGACCGGACGGCCGAGCCGCCGCCCGAGATCGGCCAGCGCGACCTGCTCACCGTCCGAGCGCCCCTGCATCCGCCGCCAGACCGCATGCGGGAAGGCGAGGCCGTACGACGCGTACAGCAGCGACCAGGAGCGGCGGGCGGCGTCCTCGGTGTCGCAGATCAGCCCGTCGAAGTCCAGGAACAGCGCCTGCGGTGTCATGGCGTCACCCGTTTCCGGCCGGCACCCGCACCGGGCCCAGCATCCGGCGCAGATAGTCGTTGGTGAACCGGCCCTCGGGATCCAGCTCGGCGCGCACCCGCTGGAAGGTCTCCCACTCGGGATAGCGCGGGGCGAGGACCTGTGCGGTGGCGGTGTGCGCCTTGCCCCAGTGCGGGCGGGCACCGTGCCCCCGCAGGACGTGCTCGATCGTGCGCAGCAACTCCAGATAGGGCGCCATGCGCGGCACGGTGAGGTTGAGGTATCCGACCGGGCCGGCGCCGTGGGCGGGGCTGAGCGGGGAGTCGTCCCCGGCACCGACCCGGCCGAGCACCGAGTACGGCGAGTGGAGTCCGGACCGGCGCAGGGCCGGCCGCAGTTCGCGCAGCGCGTCCGGGACGTTCTCCAGCGGCAGGCAGTGCTCCAGCGCGATGAACCGTACGGGCTGGGGGAAGGTGAAGACCCGGTGACCGGCGCCCGTGAACTCCTCCGTCGCGCCGCCGCCGAAGAGCCCGGACAGCCGGGGCACCGCGGCCGACGAGAACCGCCCGGCATGGCCCAGCACACCGCACCACAGCTCGCCGAGGGTGATGCCGTACCGCTTGCGGTCGCCGGCCCGGGTGGCGGGCTCCCGCGTACGGTGCATGGACCGGGTGCCCGCCCGGTCGCTCCACGGCTGCCAGGAGAAGGTGACGTGGTCCGCGCTGTGCGCCCAGCTGTCGAAGCGCTCCAGCAACGCGTCCAGCGGCTCGCTGCCCTCGGCGACCCGCAGGTTGAACGCGGGCACACAGCGCAGGGTGACGGTGGAGACGACCCCGAGCGCCCCGAGCCCGGTACGGGCCGCGCGCAGCAACTCCGGCTCGCGGTCGCGGTCCAGGGTGCGTGGCTTGCCGTCCGCGTCGACCAGGGTCATCGCCAGGATCTCCCCGGACAGCGGGGGGTGGGCGATGCCGGTGCCGTGGTTGCCGGTGGATATGGCGCCGGCGACGGTCTGCCCGCCGAGGGTGCCCACGTTCGGCAGCGCCAGGCCCTGCCGGTGCAGCGCCTCGGTGAGGTCGTCCAGGAGGGTGCCGGCCCGCACGGTCACGGAGGGGGTGGCGTGGTCGACCGAGACGATGCCGGTGTAGCGGGTCAGGTCGGCGAGGACACCGTCGGTGGTGGCCAGCGGATTGAACGAGTGGCCGGTGCCGGCCGCCCGGAGGACGAGGTCCTCACGGGCGGCCAGCCGGACGGCATCGGCGATGCCGTCCTCGGTGGTCGGGGTGACCAGATGCCGGGGGGTACATCTGTCCAGGCCCGACCAGGTCTTCCAGGTCGGTCGTGCGCTCATCCGAGTGCGTCCTTGGTGGGTTCGGTCGATGGGCCGGCCACCGCGGCTGCGGCTGCCGCCGTCGTCCCGGCGTCCGGAGCGCCGAGGGCATCGAGATATCTGCGCAGGGCGTCGCGCCAGTGCGGCATGTGCAGCCCGAGGTCGGCCAGCCGGCCGGTATGCAGGGAGGAGTCGACCGGACGGGCACCGAGGAAGCCGCACTCGTCGAGGGCGACCGGCTCGGGCGCGCCGGGCGGCCGCAGCAGGGCCTGGATCGCGCGCCCCACCTCGTACCAGCTCGCCGTCCCCGTGTTGGCCACGTGAAGGGTGCCGGTGACCGGCTGGTCCCGGGTGAGCAGGAAGACGATCGCCCGGGCCAGGTCCACGGTGTACGTGGGCCTGCTGTACTGGTCGTGGACGAGCCGGGCCGTCTCGCCCCGCCCCAGCCGCCGAACCGTGTCCAGGACGGTGTCCACCCGCTCGTCGGTGCCGCCGAAGAGCCAGGAGGTCCGGACGGCCAGGTGGTCCGGGACCAGCTCGCTGATCCGCTCGCCCGCCACCTTGGTCAGTCCGTAGACGCTCACCGGGTTGGGCAGGTCGTTCTCCCGGTAGCCGCCGGCGGGCGTGGCGCGCCCGTCGAAGACGTAGTCGCTGGAGATGTAGACCAGCCTGGCGCCGCTTCGACGGCAGGCCTCGGCGGCGTTGCGTACGCCCTCGATGTTGACGCGCAGCGCCAGCCGGGGGTCGAGTTCGCAGTCGTCGACGATGGCGTGGGCCGCGGTGTGCACGACGATGTCCGGGCGGAACCGTGCGACCGAAGCGTGCAGCGCGTCCGCGTCGGTGATGTCGAAGTCGGCGAGCGAGACCCCGTGCACCGGCCAGGCCGCGGTGACCGGGTCGGCCGCCAGGGCGGCGGTGAGGGCCCGGCCGAGCATCCCGTCGGCCCCCGTCAGATAGACCCGCCGGCTGCGCGTACCCATCACAGGTGACCGAACTCGGTGAGCAGCTCCTGCAGGGAGGCGCCCGAGTTGATCTTGTCGCGGATCAGCTTCTCCTTGCCGATCTGGAACCGGGTCTGCTCCAGCACCTGCTCGGCGTCGTCCCTCGGGACCACGGCGATGCCGTTCTCGTCGGCCACGACGATGTCACCGGGCTCGATGACCTGGCCGTCGATCACGACCGGGACGTTGAACTGCACGGGCTCGGTCCGGTCGTGGACCGCGCTGGGCGAGGGCCGGGGGACCGTGCTGCGGTACCAGACGGGGAAGTCCAGGTCGCGGATCTCGTCGACGTCGCGGATGGCGCCGTCGACGATGCCCGCGGCGATCCCGGCCTTCATCGAGAGGGTGGACATCAGCCCGCCCCACATCGCCGTCCGCTTGGTCTCGTGGCAGGCGACCACGATGACGTCACCCGGTTTCGCGCGGCTGAGCAGGGGCATGCAGTCGACCAGGTCGTCGATGGACAGCGCGACGGTGAGAGCGGGGCCGGCCACCTTCTGGTGCGGCTTGACCGGCAGCAGCCCGCCGATCGCGCCCGCACGGCCGCGCGCGTCGGTCACCAGGCAGCTGGGGCTGTACTCCGTGGTGACCTCGCGGAAGGCGTCGACCAGGTCCTGCGGAGGACGGGTGACGTCGTTGTAGACGGTCTTCATCTGGTTCTCTCCTGAATCTCTGTGTCTGTCCGGCCGGTCCGTCTCTCGGTCCGGTCCGGGTCAGTGGGCGCGCAGCGTGATGTCCACAGGGGAAGCGGCCGGTTGGGTGCCGCCGCGCACCTCGGCGCGGATCGTGGCGGCGAGCTGCTCGGCGTGCAGCCCGTGGGCCCGCAGCGCCTCCTCCTCGGTGCCGCACCGGGGCACCTCGGTGAGGCCGATGCCCCGGAACCGCGGCCGGCGCGGGCCGCCGAGCTCCATGAGGCAACGGGCGAGGGTGTCGGCCTGACCGCCCTTGGCGTAGTGGTTCTCCACGACCAGCAGGTGATCGGCGTCGGCGGAGAGCGAGGCCAGCCACTGTGGGTCGACCCGGTTGAGCCACGGCAGCTCGACCACGGTGAGCTCGATGCCCTCCGCCGCCAGTTCTTCCGCGGCGCGCAGCAGCTGCCCGAGGACCACCGGTCCCGAACCGACGGCCACGGTCCGGCCGCCTTCGCGCACGACACGGCCGCGGCCGGTGCGCAGCGGCTCCGCGCCCAGCGCGCTCACCTCGTCCGGGACCGCCGCGCTGACGAGGCGGAGATAGACGCTGTAGGGGCTGTCGAGGCAGTAGCGCACCGCGGCGCGCACCTCGTCGGCGTTGGCCGGCTCCAGAACGACCAGGTCCGGTATGGCGCCGACCGCGCTGACGTCCCGTACGGCCTGGTGCGAGTGGCCCGGGGCGGCCGGCAGCAGGCCGGCGAGCGAGCCGACGTACACCACCCGGCGGCCCTCGGTCGCGTTGTTGTAGATCTGCTCGTTGGGCCGGGCGTGCAGGAAGCAGGAGAACGAGTGGACGAAGGGCAGCAGGCCGCGTGAGGCGAGGCCGCCCGCCGCCGAGACCATGTCCTGCTCGGCGATGCCGAACTCGACGAAGCGTTCGGGGAAGTGCCGTGAGAACGGGATCAGTCCGGTGTCCAGCACCAGGTCCGCGTCGAGGGCGACGATGTCCTCGCGCTCGGCGGCGTGTGCCACCAGCGCCTCGCCGTAGACCTGGAACAGGCGGGGCCCGCCGGGTGCGGGCTCGGTCCTCGGCTCCTCCGGGACCAGGCGTACCGGGCCGAGCCCGGCCGCGGTGAGCAGGGCGTCGGCCGCAGCGGTCAGTTCGGCGTGGGCGGTCCGGTAGTGCGCCGCGGCCGGGGCACCGCTGTGGAAGAGGTAGCGCCACTCGTCCTCGCCGATCGAGGTCGCGGCGAAGGTGTCGCAGCCGGCGCCCTTGACGGTGTCGGCGATGATGACCGCCGGCCGGTCCGGGAAGGCCTCGGCCCGCTTGCGGAAGACGGCCTCCAGTTCCTGTGGGTCGTGACCGTCGACGCGCAGCGCGCCCCAGCCGAAGCTCTCGAACTTCGCCACCAGGTCACCGAGGTCGTTGACGTCGCTGACATAGGTGTCGGACTGGATCTTGTTGTGGTCGACGATCACGGTCAGCTCGCCCATGCCGCGGTGCGCGGCGCCGGCCAGGGCTTCCCAGTTCTGGCCCTCCTGGAGCTCGCCGTCGCCGGTCATCACGAAGACCCGGCGGCTCGCTCCCCGCAGCCGGTCCGCGAGGATCACCCCCTTGGCCTTGGAGATGCCCATGCCGAGGGAGCCGGTGTTGAAGGGCATGTGCGGGGTGTGCACATCGGGGTGTCCGGGCAGGCCGTCGATCCGGCGCAGCTTGTGGACGTACTCCTCCGGGAGTCGGCCGACACCGATGAGCGCGGCGTACAGGCCGGGGGCGTCGTGCCCCTTGGAGGAGAAGTAGAGGTCGCCGTCGTCCTCGAAGGGCCGGTCCATCTCGTTGAGGAAGAGGTGGCTCACGACGTCGGCGGCGCTGAAGCTGGAGCCGAGATGGCCCGAGCCGGCGCGCATCACCATGTAGAGGGTGTTGATCCTGGTCAGGGCCGAGAAGGCGGCGGCCCGGTCGTACGGATTCTCCATACCGGCGAGGACGCGGTCGAACTCCGCGACCTCCACTCGGCTGAGAGGGACGTCCATGGGTTTGACTCCCGGAGTGGAAGGGCGGTCACCAGCAGACGTAGCCGCCGTCGACGATCAGTTCCTGGCCCGTGACATAGCTGCTGAGGTCGGATGCCAGGAAGAGGAGAGGTCCGGTGAGATCCCCCGCCTCCGCCATCCGGCCCAGGGGCACGCGGGCGGTGAACTTCCGGCGGAACTCGGGGTCCTGCTCACCCAGCACGCCGCCGGGCGAGAGGGTGTTGACCCGTATGCCGTTCGATCCCCACAGGGCGGCCAGATACCTGCTGAGGGCGGAGACGCCCGCTTTGGACATGCCGTAGGCGGGGGGTTTCAGGAACGGCGGGTCGAGGTCGATGTGCTCGTACAGCGGGGGGTACGGGGCGACGTTCCCGTACAGAGAGCCGATGTTGATGATGGTTCCCCGGCCCGCGTGGGCCATCGCCGAGCCGTAGACCTGGCAGACCCGCAGCGCGCCGAGCGCGTTGACGTCGAGGGTGACCGCGGACAGCTCCTCGGGGACCTCCTCGAAGTACCAGCTCCCGCCGGCCGCCGAGGGCGGTTGGTCGATACCGGCGTTGTTGACCAGGATCGTGGGGACGCCGAACCGTTCCTGGCAGGTCCGCAGGGACTGTTCCAGAGAACGGCGGTGGGTGACGTCCGCCCACGCCCCGACGTAGGTGCCGGTGTCCTCCCGCTCGGCGACCTTCCGTACGTCGTCGGGCGGGACCTCGTTCAGGTCGAGCCCCAGGACGTCGGCGCCCGCCTCCAGCAGAGCGCACGCCCAGATCCCGCCGAGCTTTCCGGCGACTCCGGTCACCACGGCGACCTCGCCGGTGAGATCAATAGGCAACGAAGCCCTCCCCGATCGCCACCGGGCGCTGGGCGGGGGGCTCGAAATCGGCGGGCTCGGCGAGATCCTGGAGCCGGATGTTGTCGTCGGTCTTCAGCGGCAGCAGCAGCGCGCGTCCGAGGACCAGGTCGAGCTGGTACGGCTTGAGGCCGTCGCCCGGCGACTTGCAGGCGATGTCCCGCTCGGTCAGCACGTGGCCGACCGGCAGGTCGCTCGCGGCGACCAGCTTCTTGCCCATCTTGCGGACGGCCGGGGCCTCGGTGTCACTGCAGACCTTGACCGGGGAGCCGAGGGAGGCCCGGGTGCGCTCCAGGCCCGCCACCAGGTCGGTCAGCTGGCCCGGGTCGAGGGAGAACGCGTGATCGGTGCCGGGGAGCGTCCGGTCCAGGGTGAAGTGCTTCTCGATGACCCGGGCACCGAGGGCGTGGGCGATGAAGCTCAGGTCGGGGCCGAGGTCGTGACCGGAGAAGCCGATGACCACGTCGGGGAACTCGTTGCGGTACGTGTCGATGACCGAGAGGTTGAGATCGGCCGGCGCGGCGGGGTAGACGGCGGTGCACTGAAGCAGCGCCAGGTTCGGGTTGAGCGGCAGGACGGTGTCGACGGCAAGCCGCACCTCGTCCATGGAAGCGCCGCCGGTGCTGACGATGAGCGTCTTGCCGGTCTTCGCCGCATAACTGAGCAGCGGGGTGTTGGTGACGTCGGCCGAGGCGATCTTGATGGCCGGCATGCCCAGTTCGACCAGGAAGTCGACGCTGGGGAGGTCGAACGCGGTGGAGAAGAAGTCGATCCCCACCTCCGCGGCCACCTTGGCGAGATGGACGTACTCGGCGCGGCCGAACTCCAGTGCCTCGCGGTGCTTTCCGTACGTCGGGCCGTAGCTGTTGCGGCCCTCGTACGGCTGGTCGTACATGGCGCGGGTGAACAGCGACCTGTTGTCCCGCTTCTGGAGCTTGGCGGCGCTCGCGCCGGCCGCCGCGGCCTGCCGGAAGAGCTCCTCGGCCTGTTCCAGGCTGCCGCCGTGGTTGTGACCGATCTCGGCGATCACGTAGGGCGCCGTGTCGTCGGCGACTCGACGACTCGCTATGTGGAGTTCACGCATGAGGTTTCACACCATCCTTGAACCTGAAGACGAAGGTGGTCGTTCAGTGCAAATGCGAACGAATCGCTCCGCTCAGGACGTGCGGATGCCCCGAGCGGAGCGGCGGAGAGAAGAGCCGGAAGGGTGGACGGCCCGCGGGTCAGTCCCAGGCGTGGTCGTCGGGCGACGCGGGCGTGATCACCGCACTGGAGTCGGCGGCGCCGGCCCGGACCGAGTCCCACTCGGGGTCTCCGTTGGTGGCCGCGACACCGAGGCTCGCGACAGTCGCCGCGAGAATGCCGGCGCTTATGGCGGCGACAAGTGCCTTTCGAGCCTTCTTCATTTCTGCCCCCCTGATAGTCGCTCCGACGTCCTTTGCCGGCGCTGCGACGACTCTGGCAGCCAAGGGGCTTGTTGTGTTGCGCCGGACGGTGTCCTAATCTTTTTTGGCTACAAGGGGATTCCGACAAAATCGGACAAACGGGTGGGGATTGCGTGGGAAATCGACCACTGCTGACAGGGCTCGCCGTATCCGGATACGAGTGCGCTCTCCGGAACGGAATGTTCCGGGATGCCGACATATCAAGAGACCTCGGTGTCGACGAGCGGGCCGCCGCGGAGATCAGGGAGCTCCTGCTGGAGCTGCGGCTGCTCGCACCGGGTACGGACGACGGCCCGCCGGTGCCGGTGGACCCGCTGATCGCCGAGATGGAGCTGCGCTCCCCCGTGGAGCGGTCCATCAACGAGGCGCAGGAACGTCTCGCCCACATCCACGGCGAACTGCGCGCGCTGGTGCCCCTCTACCGGGAGGGCACCCGTTCCAGCAGATGTGACCAGCAGATCCGGGTGCTGGACGATCCCGCCGACGTGAAGCGCGAGGTGAGCATGCTGATGCACACCTGCGAGCGCGAGACGGTCACCGTGCAGCCGGGCGGCGGACGCAGCTCGGAGTCGGTGCGCCGGGTGCTCACCCCCACGCTGGAGATGCTGGCCCGTGGCGTCACCATGCGGACGCTCTACCAGCACACGGCCAGGGCCAGCCTCGCCACGCGCGCCTTCGTGCGGCAGGTCGTGGCGGAAGGGGCCGAGGTGCGGACGACGGGCGAGCCGTTCGAGAGGGTTTTCTTTTTCGACGGCCGGATCGCGGTCGTCTCCCAGGAACGGCGGGGACGGCAGGCGCCGGGGGCCGCCATTGTGTCCGAACCCACTCTTGTCAATTTCATGTATCGGACGTTCGAGAATATCTGGCAGTCGGCCCAGGTATTCGATGCGGATCGTGTCGAATACCAGGAAACCGCCGAAGAGTTGCGCACGAACATTCTGCGGCTCATGGCTGCGGGGCTGAAGGATGATGTCATCGCCCGGCGTCTGGGAATGGCCACCAGAACGTGCCGGCGTTACATCACGGAACTGATGGACGAGATCGACGCGAGCAGCCGCTTCCAGGCCGGACTGATCGTCGGACGGCGGGGGCTGCTCCCGGACGACGGCCCGCCCGGCCCCGCGGATGACGACCCGGAAGCCGCCTCGGAAGGCGGCTCGGACAGGACGTCGGACGACAAGGAGTAGTACTCCGGTCGCGGTTCGCTATTGCCGCCGGCCGAAGGAGCGTTCGTGAGTGTGCTCGGCGGATTCCGCGGCAGGCGGTGGGATTACGGCCCGATGTCCGGCCGGACGGGAGCCGGCGATGGCGTCCGGGCTTTCCTGCGGTGGCGTATTCCCGCCGGAAAGCCCGGACGCCGTCGTCGGCTGCGCCCTCAGGTGGCCGGCCCCTACGGCGCTCCCACCACATCGTCCCCGGCACCCGCGGGAACCGGCACCGCCGCCACCGAGTCCCCGTCGGTGTTGAGCTTCTCGATGATGGCGAGGCGCTCGGGCGTCTCCTCGGGCTTCACGTACCCGATGACGATGTACAGCACCAGGGACACCGCCAGCGGGACCGAGACCTGGTACTGGAGCGGGACTCCGCCGGAGACGTTCCAGTTGATGGGGTAGTTCACCAGCCAGAACGCCAGCAGACCCGCCGCCCAACTGGTGAGCGCCGCCGTCGGGCCGGAGCGGCGGAACGCCCGGAGCAAGCCCAGCATCATCGGGATCGCGATCGGGCCCATCAGACCGGCGACCCACTTGATGACGACCGTGATGATGTCCTTGAACGTGGGGGAGTTGACCTGGGTGGCCACCGCCATGGACAGGCCGAGGAAGACCAGGGTCGTCACGCGGGCCGCGACCAGGCCGGAGCGCTCGCCCCAGCCCCGGGCCCGGGAGGAGAGCACCGGGGCCACGTCACGGGTGAACACCGCCGCGATCGCGTTCGCGTCCGAGGAGCACATGGCCATCGTGTGGGAGAAGAAACCGACGATGACCAGGCCCAACAGGCCGTGCGGCAGCAGCTGTTCGGTCATCAGGCCGTAGGAGTCGGAGCCGTCCGGCTTCTGCGCGTGGACCAGGAGCGGGGACATCCACATCGGGAAGAACAGCACCACCGGCCAGATCAGCCACAGCACGGAGGACAGCCGGGCCGACCGCTCGGCCTCGTAGGCGCTGCCCGTCGCCATGTACCGCTGCGCCTGGTTGAGCATGCCGCCGTTGTACTCGAAGAGCTTGATGAACAGGAAGGCGAGGAGGAACACCGTGCCGTAGGGGCCGACCAGCGGCTTGCCGTGGCCGTGCAGCGCCGGCTGGTTCCAGGCGTCGAAGAAGCCGATGTGCTTGTCGTTCAGCTTCAGCACGACGGCCACGAACATCGAGACGCCGGCGAGCAACTGGATGACGAACTGGCCGAGTTCGGTCAGCGCGTCCGCCCACAGGCCGCCGATCGTGCAGTACACGGCCGTGATCGCACCGGTGATGAGGATGCCCTGGTGCAGGGTGACCCCGGTGAACACCGACAACAAGGTGGCGATCGCCGCCCACTTGGCGCCCACGTCCACGATCTTCAGCAGCATGCCGGACCAGGCGAGCGCCTGCTGGGTGGACAGGTTGTAGCGGTTCTTCAGGTACTCCAGCGGGGAGGCCACATGGAGCCGGGAGCGCAGTCGGTTGATGCGGGGCGCGAACAGCTTCGACCCGATGGCGATGCCGAGCGCGATGGGGAAGGACCAGGTGACGAAGGAGGTGACGCCGTAGGTGTAGGCGATGCCCGCGTACCCGGTGAACATGACCGCGCTGTAGCCCGACATGTGGTGCGAGATGCCGGACAGCCACCAGGGCATCTTGCCGCCGGCCGTGAAGAAGTCGGAAACGTTGTCCACGCGCTTGTGCGACCAGACGCCGATCGCGACCATCACACCGAAGTAGCCGATGAGTACGGCCCAGTCGAGACTGTTCATGTGCTCGATCGTGGGTGCGGTCACATGAACGCGACAAGCAAGAGTAAGGTCAAGTCAAAGTAAAAATGTTCGACTTGATGATTCGCGTTCATCCACATGAACATCCCGGATGGCGGCCCGAGTTGCCTCAACGCATCCACTCCCCCGCGTTGACCAGCAGCGACTGCCCGGTGATGGCCCGCGCCCGGTCCGAGGACAGGAACACCGCCGCGTCCGCCACGTCCCCGTCCGTCGCGAGGTCCGGCAGTGCCATCCGCTCCGTCAGCCGGGCCAGGACCTCCGCCTCCGGCACCCCTTCCGTCTGCGCGGTGTACGCGACGTACGCCTGCACCGGCGGGCCCCACATCCAGCCCGGCAGCACGGTGTTGACCCGGACCCGGTACGGCCCGAGTTCCCGCGCCAGCGAGTACATCGCGCTGGTCAGCGCCCCCTTGGATGCGGCGTAGGCCGCCTGCTTCACCTGCGAGGGCGCGGCGACGGCCGACTGCGTCCCGACGAAGACCACGGAACCGCCGCCACCCGCCTTCAGCGCCGGCAGGCAGGCCCGCGTCATCCGCAGGGTGCCCAGCAGGTTCACGTCGACGACCGACCGCCAGGTCGCGAAGTCCGCGTCCTCCAGCCCGCCGAAGTACGAGTCCCAGGCCGCGACATGGACCACGGCGTCGATGCCGCCGAACCGCTCCCGCGCCAGCTCCGCCAGCGCCGCGCACTGGTCCTCGTCGGTGATGTCGGTCGCCCGGTACGCCGTACGCGTGCCGTCCGGATCGATCTCCGCCGCGCTCTTGGCGAGGTTCGCCTCGGTGCGCGCCCCGAGCACCGCGTTCCCGCCGTCCCGTACGACGGCCGCGGCGACCTGGTGCCCGAGCCCGGCGCCCACTCCCGATACGACCACTGTCCTGCCTGCGAGCAGGGACATCGGTACCTCCCGCGGTATGGCGCTTTATCTGATGGAGCGTCAGAGTATGGGCCACGGCAGGAAAGGGGAACCGTATGAGCGACGAGACCCGCAGCGAGCTGTACGCCGAGCTCGCCGCCGTAGGACCGTACGGCGTCCGGCCCGGCCACGCCCTGATCACCATGGTCGAGCCGCACCCCGGCCACGAGTACGCCTACAACCGCTGGTACGAGGACGACCACTACTACGCCGGCGCGATGGCCATGCCCTGGATGTACGCGGGCCGCCGCTGGGTCGCGACCCGGGACCTGCAGCTCCTGCGGTACCCCGAGAAGTCGGCCGTCGCCCGGCCCGTCACGGCCGGCTGCTACCTCTCCACCTACTGGATCACCGACGGCCGCTACGACGACCACATGAAGTGGACCGTTGCCATCAACAAGCGTCTGAACCGCGACGCCCGCGTCCACCACGACCGCACCCACGTCTTCACGGCCTTCCAGGACCACGAGACGACGGTCTACCGCGACGGCGCGGCCGGTCCGCGTGACGTCCACGCCCTCGACCACCCCTACGCCGGGCTGGTGCTGGAGGTGATCGACAGCGACTCGCCGCAGCAGCGGTCCGAACTGCTGGAGTGGCTGCGCACCCGGCACCTGCCCCGCCGCCTCGCCGACTCCCCGGCGGCCTTGGTCACGGTCTTCCGGCCGACCCCCCTGCCGGGAGACCGCATGACCTACGTCAAGCAGGTCGAGGGCGTGGACACCCGACTGACCCTGCTGTGGTTCCTGGGGGCGGATCCGAGGGAGTGCTGGGAGGGCGGCTTCACCGGGCTGGACACGGATGTCTCCGGCTCGGGGCTGGGTCGGGTGGAGCTGGTGGCGCCGTTCATCCCGACGGTGCCGGGGACGGACACCTACGTGTCCGAGCTGCGCGGCCCTACTTGAGCTCGTCCGGGCAGGGGGTGCCGCGCGGCAGCTGGTACGGCGCGGCCAACCGGTACGTGCCGGCCCGCGGAGCGATCAGCATCGTCCACTTGTCGCCGTTCGCGTCCTGAGGCGTCTGGGTCAGGCACCCGTTGACGTTCCGGTACCTCTTCGGCGGACCGGAGGAGACCACCTGCGGCGGCTTCAGGCTCTTGCCGTCCTCGTCGACGATGCTCAGCCACGGCGAGTAGGGGATCCTGATCAGGATCCGCCCGGCCTTGCGCACCTGAAGCGTCATCTCACCCTGCTCGGCGCGGTCCACCACCGCGTCGGGCTCGGCGAGCGGCGTCGGGTCGGTGACCCGGAACAACTGCCAGTTGGCGTCGCCCCAGACCTGCCTGAGGTACGGCATCCCGCGCCGCAGCAGTTCCCGCTCGCGCTCGCCGCCGTCGCCGTCCGGGTTGTCCTTCGGCAGGACGACGAAGTGGACGGCCCAGCGCTGCAGCCACTCGTGGTAGTTCGCCGAGTTGAGGGTGTCGTCGTAGAAGAGCGGGTTGCGCTCCATGTCGGCCTGCCGGTTCCAGCCGCGCGCCAGGTTGACGTACGGCGCGAGCGCGGACGCCTCCCGGTGCGAGCGGGCCGGGACCACCTCGACGCGGCCCTTCTCGGCACCGGCCTTCTGCAGCTGGTGCACGAGCGGGGCGAGCTCCCGGGCCCAGGACGCGGCCGGGGTCGTGTGGACGATGTCGTCCACCGACTTGAAGCCGATCCAGCCGGCGAAGCCCAGGAGCGCCAGCACGGTCGCGTACCACTTGCGGGACTTCGGCACCGTGAACGGCAGCGCGGCCACCAGGGCCGCACCCGCGAACAGCATCGGCAGCCGGGAGATGTTCGACCCGATCTGCGAGTTGATCAGCCACACCAGGACCACGCCGACGCTGTAGACGGCGGCCGTCAGCCGGACCGTCACCCACTGCTTGGGGGCAAGGAACAGGCACAGCAGGCCGTACAGCAGGGGCAGGATCACCGAGCCGATCGTCATCGGCTGGGTGCCGGAGAACGGGAAGAGGAAGTACGAGGCGGCGACCACCACCGTCGGGGCGAGCCCCAGCGCCCAGGCGCCGGGCCGCCGCTTCTGCAGGAACAGCGCGACCGCGACGAGCCCGACGAACAGGCCCGAGACGGGCGAGGCCATCGTGGAGAGCCCGGCCAGCGGGGCGGCCACCGCCGCCTTCGCCCAGCGTTTGTACCGCCACCGGTACGGCCAGCAGAAGACGGCCGCGACCGCGCCGAGCGCGAACATCGTGCCGAGCCCGAAGGTCACCCGGCCCGAGATCGCGTTGCACAGCAGCGCGACCACCCCGGCGAGCGACGCCCACAGCGGGTTCTTCACCGCCCGGCTGCGGATCAGGACCAGCGTCAGCAGGCCCGCCGACACGGTCCCGGCGATCATCATCGTCGTACGGACACCGAGCACGGCCATCAGATACGGCGACACCACGCTGTACGACACCGGGTGCATGCCGCCGTACCAGGCCAGGTTGTACGCCGAGTCCGGGTGCCGGCCGACGAACTCCGCCCAGGCGTCCTGCGCCGCGAGATCGCCACCGCTGTTCGCGAACGTGAAGAACCAGACGATGTGCAGGAGGCCCGCGAGGGTCGTTATGGACAGCACGGGGTGCGTGAGCAGCCGCTGCCGCAGGGGTTCGGCGGCGGTGAGGAGACGCGCGAGCCGGTTCGGGGGTGCGGCGGGCTCGTCCGGGCGACCGCCGGGGCGGTCGGGACGATCACTGTCGGTAGGGCCGGCCGGGTGGCCGGTGCGGCCCTCCGGGTCAGTCGTGGACACGCGTATTCGCGGGCCGGATCCCGGGCCCGGATCGGCGTCGTCGGCGCGTGTCGGCTCCGCTGTGGCCACCTGAAGGCACTCCCCGTGTCCCGTCTTCTGTTCTCGGCCGTGTTCCACGCTGTTCCCGGCCGCTTCCCGTCCAGTTCGCGGCCGTGTCCCGTGATCGGCGACCTGCCCCGATTCGCGACGCTAGCACGCACCCCGCCGCGAGGCCCCCGGGTGGGGCGTCGTCGGCGGGGTGCGCGGGCGGGCGGAACGGTGGTGCGAGCGGCCCGGAGGACTGCCGGAGGTCAGCCCAGACGGGTCAGCTTGGCGCCGAAGCCGGGCGCCGCCAGATCCTTCTGCAGGGCCACCGGCACCTTGACGGCACCGGCCGAACCGTCACCCACGGTGAGCGAGCCGACCTCGGTGCCGGCCTTCGCGGTGTGCGGCACCTTGCCGGAGGTGAACGACAGCTTCACCTTCAGCCCCGCCCAGCCGGCCGCCGTGACGTCCTTGGTCGCCACGATCGGGGTACGACCGCCCAGGCCGTCGTCGACGTACCCGACGACATCGCCCTTCTTCAGGATCGTCACCGACTTCAGGGCGCCCTGAGCGGACCGGATCAGCTTGTCGCCCGCGTCCAGGACCCCGCTGATGATCGTGTTGTCGAAACCGCCGGCGGGCTGGCGCAGCACGGCACCGATGATCGTCCGCGTCTCGCCGCCGACCTGCTGCTTCGCCGCGAAGACGAGGTTGCCGAGGGCGGCGGGCGTGGTGCCGGTTTTGATGCCGACGACGTTGTTGTGGCCGACCAGGCGGTTGTAGTTGGAGTGGTTGACGCCCTTGTAGTCGTCGTACGACATCATCGCCGCGACCTCGCGGAAGACGGGCTGCTGCATCGCCGCCCGGGCCAGCTTCACCTGGTCCACCGCCGTGCTGACCGTGGAGGCGGTCAGGCCCGAGGGGTCGGTGTACTGGGTGTCGGCCATGCCGAGGCCCTTGGCGGCGGCGTTCATCTTCTTCGTGAACGCCTGCTCCGAACCGGAGTCCCAGCGGGCGAGCAGCCGGGCCACGTTGTTGGCGGAGGGCAGGAGGATGGCCTCCAGGGCCTCGCGCTCGGAGATCCGGTCACCCGCCGTGACGCGGACGGTGGACTCCTGGCCCGCGTCCGACTGGTCCTCGGCGGCCTTGTCGATCTTGATCTTCGGGCCGTCCTGACCGCTCTTGAGCGGGTGGTCGCGCAGGATGAGGTACGCCGTCATCACCTTCGCGACGCTCGCGATCGGTACGGGCTTCTGGTCGCCGGAGTTGCCGAACGTGCCGATGCCCTGGACGTCGAGCGCGGCCTCACCCCTGGCCGGCCACGGGATGTCGGCCTTGCCGCCGCCGAAGGTGTAGGTGTCCTTCGCGGTGAGGTCGAGGGTGGGGTCGGGGAGCGGGCGGAGGGTCTGTACGACCGCGAAGACGATCGCCAGGAGCAGGACCAGGGGGGTCCAGATCTTGACCCGGCGCACGATCGTGCGGACCGCGGTCTCCGGGGGCGGAGGCGTGTTCGTCAGCTCCGCCAGGAGGTCCAGCGGGGGCTTCGGGGGGAGGGGCTGCTGTGTGGTGCGCTCGGGGCCGACCCGGGGGACGGGGGTGGTGGCGTCCGGCTTGGCAGCCGGCTTGGCGGCCGGTGCCATGTCGTTCTTGAGCGCGACGAATTTGCTGGTGCGCTCGGAGTCGCGCTCCGGGGACTTGGGCTTGCCGCCCAGCTTGAGCATGGTCGTGGGCTGATCGACCTGCGGCTTGGGGGCGACGGCCTTGAAGACGGCGGTGGGCTGGTCGACGGCGTCCGCCTCCGGCGTGGGGGTCGGTGCGTCGCTCGCCTCGGCTTCGCCTTCGGCGTCCGCCTCCGGCGTGGGGGTCGGTGCGTCGCTCGCCTCGGCTTCGCCTTCGGCGTCCGTGTCGTTCCCACCCGCACCACCCGTGCGGCTCTCTTCGTCGGCCGCGGGTGGCCCCTGTGGGGCGTCCTCGTCGTCGGCGTCCTCGGGTCCGTCCTCGGCCTCCGGCGCCTCGGCTTCGCCTTCGGCCTTTGCCTTCGCATCGCCGTCCGCGCCGACCTCGGCGTCACCGTCAGCCTCCGCGCCGACCTCGGCGTCACCGTCAGCGTCCGCGTCAGCCTCCGCGCCGACCTCGGCGTCACCGTCAGCGTCCGCGTCAGCCTCCGCGCCGACCTCGCCGTCACCGTCAGCGTCCGCGTCAGCCTCCGCGCCGACCTCGCCGTCACCGTCAGCGTCCGCGTCAGCCTCCGCGTCGGCCCTGGCGTCACCGTCAGCCTCAGCGTCGGCCTTGGCCTCGGTCTCCGCGTCAGCCTCGGCCTCCGAGCTCGCCTCTGTGTCTGTCTGCTCGTCGGCCTTCTGGTCGGCCTCCGCGTCCGTCTTGCTCTCCGTCTGCGTGTCGGAGGCCGCGTCAGCGTCCGGCTCCGTAGCCGTGTTCGTCTTCGCGTCGGCGTCCGTGGCCCCGGTCTCCTCGGCCTCCGGCCCATCCGTGGGCGCCGGCTCGTCAGTTGCGGGGGCGGCGCCGCGGACCCAGGCCGAGACCGCCTCGCGGAGGGCGGTGTCCTCCGGCGAGGCTTGCGTGGCGCGGGGCTTCGCGTCGCGGACCGACAGGATCTTCGTCGCGGTGTCCACGCCGCCGGGCACGGAATCCTTTTCCCGCGAGACGGCGAGGCGTGGATCGCGTGCCTCGGGAACCGGGCCCTCGCTCCCCGACGTCCGTTCTGCCGACGACTCGCGCTGCTTCGACCTGTCGGGGGACTCGCCCGCCACCGATGCCTCCTCATGCGCCGCACGCCTACGCGCGCGCCCTGTCCGAACCATGTACCAGTGTCCTGTGTGAGGGCTTGGCCCCTGCGGTAGACGAGAACGACATACCTACCGGTTCCCTCACGAACCGGTCACGCACCCTCGACAGACCAATGTGAGAGGGGTCACCCTGTCATTCATCCACGCGGGGAGGCATGGATGGGCAGGAGCCGCAGAACACTTCCGGAGGAGCTTCTGTTGCTGGCACTGGACCCGACCACGGGTACCACTGCGCAGCCGCAGTCGCTCGACCTCGGTCTGGCCGGAGCACAGCTAGTGGAGCTGGCGCTGGCCGGACGGATAGCCCCAGACGGGGATCGTATCGCCGTGGTGGTGCCACGGCCGACAGGAGATCCGACTCTGGACTGCGCGTTGGAGTTGCTGCGAAGGCGTGGCGCTCCCGTGCGTGCCGTCCATTGGATCGGCGGGCCCCGGCTGGGGCTCCGTCAGACGTATCTCTCGCATCTGGAGCGGTGCGGCATGGTGCACGCCGTGGCCGGCCAGATGTGCGGGGTGCTGCCGACGACTCGCTATCAGGCGACGGACAACGAGATCAGCCGGGAGATCAGGGCCCGGCTGGACTCCGCGATCCGCACCGGCGTACCGCCGGACCCGCGGACCGCGGCGCTCGCCGCCCTGGCGCACGCCGTCGGACTCGGCAAGCACCTGTATCCGGGGAACGAGGGACGCTCGTCCCGCTCCCGGCTGCGGGATCTGATCCGGCACGACCCGATGGGCGGTCTTGTCGCGCATGCCGTGATGGACGTGCAGAACGGGGCTGCCGCGCAGCCCCGCCGGGCAACGGCCGCCACCGGGCGGCAGGGCGCGGCCGGCGCAAGGTCCGCGGCGGAACCCGCTCGGGGGGTTCCGATGCAGCCGCACCGCGGATCCATGGCACGCGCCGTGGCCCACTGAGCCGTAGCCCCGGTTCCGAGCCGTAACGCCGGCTCGCCCAGACCGGTTCGGGAGCCGCTGGTCGGAGCGGGACGGTGAGATCCTTCCCCGGGGTCTCACCGTCCCGCTCGACTGCGTCCGGGCGCACCATCGGGTGGCGAGCCGTGGCGAACTGACGCGTACGCGCCGCATATCCACCATTTCCCAGCGGTAGAAAGCACCTTGGTGGCAGTCTGCTCAGCAGCAGATACGGAAAGTGTTAAACAACAGGCAGGCAGCCGGAGGTGCACGTCCCGTGGCGTCCAATGTCAATCCCACCGTCAGGCGGCGCCGGCTGGGCCAGGAGCTGCGCAGGCTCCGGGAGCTCAAAGGCATGACGGCCGAGGAAGTGGCCGAGCGTCTGCTCGTGTCGCAGTCGAAGATCAGCCGGCTGGAGAACGGCCGGCGGAGCATCAGCCAGCGCGACGTGCGTGACCTGTGCGGGGTGTACGAGGTCGAGGACCAGCGGATCGTCGACTCGTTGATGGAGATGGCCCGCGACTCCCGGCAGCAGGGCTGGTGGCACACCTTCGGGGACATCCCGTACAGCGTGTACATCGGTCTGGAGACCGACGCCGAGTCGCTGCGGGTGTACGAACCCCAGCTGGTGACCGGCCTGTTGCAGACCCGCGCCTACGCGGAGGCCCTGGTGCAGGGCGCGCTGCCGGAGACGTCGACCGCCGAGATCGAGAAGCGTGTGCAGGTGCGCATGCGCCGACAGGAACGTATCACCGCCGAGGCCAACACGCTCCGGCTGTGGGTGGTGCTCGACGAGGCGGCGCTGAAGCGCGTCGTGGGCAGCAGGCTGGTGATGCGGGAGCAGCTGGACCATCTGATCGAGATGTCCCAGCTGCCGCACGTCACCGTGCAGGTGCTGCCGTTCGAGGTGGGCGCGCATCCGGGGCTCAACGGCCAGTACGCGATCCTGGAGTTCGCCGACGCGGCCGACTCCAGCGTGGTGTACCTGGAGGGCGTCACCAGCGACCTGTACCTGGAGAAGGCCCAGGACGTGCAGAAGTACGCCGTGATGTACGAGCATCTGCGGGCACAGTCGCTCAATGTGGAGCAATCCCGGCAGTTCATTGCAAAGGTGGCCAAGCAGTACGCGGAATGAACTGCTGTCACACAGGGCGCCGGATCGTACACCGTCGGTCCGCTCCAGAGGAAGGCTCCTCTGGAATATGCCATCCAGTTGAGTGAACGACCACTCCCGCAGGGGCAGTTGCCCGGTAGCGTCGATCACGCCAATCAGTCGACGAGGTTGGCGTGAACCGCACTATCGCAACTCGCAACAGGAGTGGACATGGCACTGATTCAGGGCGCTTCGGAGACGTGGATGAAGTCCTCCTATTCCGCGGGCAACGGCGCCTGCGTCGAGGTCAAGTCGCCCGCCGACGCCGAACTCGCCGTCCGTGACTCCAAGGTCCCCGAGGGCCCGATCCTCGCCTTCCCGGCCGACGCGTGGAACGCCTTCGTGACCTCGGTCAAGGCCTAGGGGGTCCTCCCTGACCTTCGTCAGTAAAGACCCCCCGAGGAAGACAACTTCACAAGCACCACCAGAAGAGCCCTCTCGACCAGTCGCCGTCCTTGCCGAGAGGGCACCTTCTGGCCGGGACACGGTCAGGTCGTCCGTGTGGCTCGCCTCACCGGGAACGCCACGTCGCACACCGGGTCCTCGGGACCCGACGCGTCCCAGTCCGCCCAGTAGATCTCACGGCACGGACCGGCCATCTCCAGCCCCTCGCCCGCCATCCACTGCTCCACGGCCTCGAAGGCGGCCAGGATCTGCGGATGCGCCACCTGCGCCTTGGTGATCCGCGTGTAGGCCAGCCGGGCCGCCGGCTCCACCCGTACCGCCGTCTCCCAGGCCCGCCCCCGCCCGGCGGCCCACGCCCGGGCCGCCGCCTCGTCGGCCACCGGCACACAGGACTCCGCCGGGCCGTCGCTCTCCATCGACACCTCGGAGTGGTAGACCACGAACGGCGCGCCCGTCATGCCCCCGCACTCCCGCGCCGCCGCCTCCAGCCGGCCCAGCGACGCGCCGATCCACGTCGGCAGCTCGTCCGCCAGCGTGTGCCGCGACTCGGTGATCACCACCTGCGTCGGCACGTCCACGGTCTCGATCACGAACTTCTCGTACATCTCGGTGCTCCTCCCGGACAGCCGTCCACGGAGGTACTCGGCGAGCGTCCGCTGCCCGGCGACCCGGGCCTCCACGTCCGCCCAGTAGGCGGCGAGCCGGTCGGCGGCCTCGGGACCCTCGGCGCCGAGCACCTCGGCGATCCGGGCCAGCGGCATGTCCAGCTGCCGCAGCAGGGCCACGAGACGGGCGCGTTCGGCCTGCTCGGCGCGGTAGTGGCGGTAGCCGGTCGTCTCGTCGACGTGCGCGGGCGTCAGCAGGCCGAGGCGGTCGTACAGGCGCAGCGCCTTGGCCGACAGCCGGGCCCGCGCGGCGAACGCGCCGATGGTGAGCAGGTCGTCGGTGAGCTGGTCGTCGTCCACCGTGTCATCCTCCGTCACCGGGCGGATCCGCCGCCCGGTGACAGGGACGCTCGGCCCTGCCCCAGGGGCAAGGTCAAGCCGTGCTCAGCCGAGCTGGGCCTCGATGGCCGTCACGATCGCGTCCGACTCCGGCTCGGTCTGCGGCGAGAACCGGGCGACGACCGTGCCGTCCCGCCCGATCAGGAACTTCTCGAAGTTCCAGCGGATGTCGCCGCTGTGCCCCTCGGCGTCGGCGACGTCCACCAGACGCTCGTACAGCGGGTGCCGGCCCTCGCCGTTCACCTCGACCTTCTCGGTGAGCGGGAAGGTCACGCCGTACGTCGCCGAGCAGAACTCCGCGATCTCCTCGGCGCTGCCGGGCTCCTGGCCGAGGAACTGGTTGCAGGGCACGCCGAGCACGGTGAAACCGCGGTCGGCGTAGCGCTCCTGGAGCTTCTCCAGGCCCGTGTACTGGGGGGTGAGGCCGCACTTGGAGGCCACGTTGACGATGAGGACGGCCTTCCCGGCGTACTGGGGGAGGTCCGCGGGGCCGCCGGTGAGGGCGTCGATGTCGACATTCAGCACGTTGGTCATGGGGTGAGCCTAGACGCCCGAGGAGTCGCCATGGCGGGCCGCCGGTCCGTCCGCGGCCTCGTCGCGGCCGGCCGCGCCCACGCGGCGGTGGCCGCACCTCAGATGCGGCCCCGCGCCCCTCGGGGCGCCTCCACCAGGAGATCCCCGACCGGTGTCCGCCCGTACAGCACCGACCGCCCGGCCCTCCTCCGCTCCACCAGCCCCGCCTCCCTGAGCACCTTCAGATGGCGCCCCACCGAGCCCAGTCCCTGCCCCGTCACCGCCGTCAGCTGGGTGGTGCTCATGGGCGAGGCGAGCAGGAGGAGGACCTCGGCCCGGGCGGTGCCGAGGAGCGCGCCCAGAGCGGACGGGACGGGTCTGACACCGGCGTCGGCCAGGGCACCGGCGCAGGGGTAGACCGCCGCGTAGCGCACCCCGTCGTCCCAGGCCACCCAGCCCGCCCGCTGCACGGTCACCGGCACGAACACCAGCTCGGCCCCGGAGATCTCGCGGGGCGGGTACTCGTGCAGATTGATCTGGAGCCGGTTCTCGCCGAGCCAGCGGGTGCGTCCGGGCCGCAGCGCGTCCAGCACGCTCACCCAGCCGCCCCGGCTCACCTGCGCGGTCCGCGCGACCACGTCCGCCTCCAGCACCCGCCTGCGCCGCTCCCAGGACGGCCCTACGGCCGCCTCCCACACCCACTCCAGCAGGACGGCCGCCCGCTCGGGCAGGTCGTCCCGGTCCAGCCCGGCGGGAAGCGGCCCGGCGAGCGCGGTGCGCAGATGGGCGCGGGCCGCGTCCGGCGCCGTCGATCGGACCCGGGCGACCTCGTCCGCGAACGCCTCCCCACCGCGGGGCGCCGGGGTGAGGAAGTCGGCGATCCAGTCCCGCCCGAGCCCGGCCCGTACCAGCCCTGCCGTCACCGGGTCCGCCGCCAGCCGGGCGCGGTAGGCGGGCAGATGGGCGCGCAGCCACTCCTGCTCACCGGGATGCGCGGCGTCCCTCACGTGCAGCAGCTTCAGGCAGGCGAAGGTCTCGGCGAGCGGCGAGACGACGAACCGGCTGCGGGCGAGCGTGTCCGCGTTGAGCTGCCACAGGCCCACCCCGGCACCCCCCTACGGCCGTACGACCTTTCGCGCTGCGGCGAAACAATAACGGGCGCATCCGCGACCGGCCGAGACTCCCCGGCATGTCCAGCTACCGATCCCTGCTGCGCACCCCGGAGTTCACCCCGCTCTTCCTCGGCTCGGCCGCGCAGACCGCCGCGCAGACCGTCGGCGGGCTGGCCCTGGGCACGCTCGTGTACCGGGCCACCGGCTCGCCGCTGCTGTCGGCGGTGAGCATGTTCGGCCCGTCGCTGGCCCAGGTGCTGGGCGCGACCTTCCTGCTGTCCGGCGCCGACCGGCTGCCCCCGCGTACGGCGCTGTCCGTGATCGCGCTGGCCTTCGCGGCCGGAACGGCGGCGCAGGCGGCGCCCGGGCTGCCGGTCGGCGCGGTCTTCGGCGTCGTCCTGGTGCTGGGCCTCGTGGCCTCCCTCGGCGGCGGTGTCCGCTGGGGCCTGCTGAACGAGATCCTCACCAAGGACGGCTATCTGCCGGGGCGTTCGCTGTTCAACATGATGAGCGGGCTGATGCAGATCGCCGGTTTCGCCACCGGCGGCGCCCTGCTCGAGCTGCTCTCCCCGCGCGTCTGCCTGCTGCTGTCCGCGGCGCTGTACCTGCTGGCCGCGCTGGCCCTGCGGCTCGGCCTGACCGCCCGGCCGCCGAGGACGGCGGGGCGTGCCTCCCCTGCGGCCACCTGGCGCACCAACGCCCTGCTGTGGTCGTCCCGGCCGCGCCGCCTCACCTACCTGGGCCTGTGGCTGCCCAACGGCCTGGTCGTCGGCTGCGAGTCCCTGTACGTGTCGTACGCGCCGCACGCCGCCGGCACCCTGTTCGCCTGCGGGGCGTTCGGCATGTTCGCCGGCGATGTGACGGTGGGCCGGCTGCTGCCGCCGGCGGTACGGCGCCGCCTGGCCACGCCCCTGTTGCTGTTGCTGGCGACGCCGTACCTGGTGTTCTGCGCGCACCCGCCGCTGCCGGTGGCGGCGGTGTGCGTGACGGTCGCCTCCGTCGGCTTCGGCGCGAGTCTCGTCCAGCAGGAGCGGCTGATGGACCTGACCCCGGGGGAGCTGGCCGGTCAGGCCCTGGGGCTGCACTCGTCCGGCATGCTGACCATGCAGGGGGTGAGCGCCGCGCTGGCCGGCGCGGTGGCCCAACTCACCTCGCCCGCCGCCGGGATGACGGTGATGGCGGCGGGCTCGGTGGGGGTGACGCTGGCGCTCGCTACGGCTGCTCGGCGCTCTGCGGAGCCGGGGCGGGAGCCTGCTGCTGCCGAGGCACGCTGAGGTCGGCGTCGATCTTCTGCACGGCCCGGTCGAAGTAGCGCAGCAGCTCGACCGGGAACGGCATCACGAGGGTCGAGTTCTTCTCGGCGGCGACCTCGACGACCGTCTGGAGGAGCCGCAGCTGCATGGCCTCCGGTGTGTCGGCCATGATCCGGGAGGCGTTGGCGAGCTGCTGTGCGGCCTGGAACTCGCCGTCGGCGGTGATGACCCGGGCCCGCCGCTCCCGTTCGGCCTCGGCCTGCCGGGACATGGACCGCTTCAGCGACTCGGGCAGCTGTACGTCCTTGATCTCGACCCGGTCGATGTGGATCCCCCACCCGGCGGCCGGGCTGTCGATCATCAGGGCCAGCCCTTCGTGCAGCCGCTCCCGGTCACTCAGCAGGTCGTCCAGATCGCTCTTGCCGATGATGGACCGCAGCGAGGACTGGGCGACCTGACCGACGGCGAAGACGTAGTCCTGGACCTCGATGGCCGCGCGCACCGGGTCGGTCACCCGGAAGTAGACGACGGCGTCGACCTTCACCGACACGTTGTCCCTGGTGATGCCCTCCTGGGTGGGCACCGGCATGGTCACGACCTGCACGTTCACCTTGCGCATTCGGTCGGCGAAGGGGATCAGGAAGGTGACGCCGGGCGACCGGTGCTCCGGCAGGGCCTTGCCCCACCGGAACACGACCCCGCGTTCCACCTGGTTGACCACCCGCATACCGCTCTTCAGCACGAGCAGCGCCACCAGCGCCACCACGACGACCGCCACCACGGTGCCTTCCATGGCACTCCATTCCTCGCAACGGCACGGACACCGGGAAGGACACCGGCGGTGGCGGGATGGATGCGGGCCCCCGCGTCATGAGTGCGTCAAGAATCCGTTGAGAGGTCTCGGTCCGCGGGCGCACCGGGCGGAGCTGTCACCACCACCCGTCGTCGTCGCAGACCACCCGGAAGCTGCCCACGACGCCGTCGTCACCGAAATTGAACAAGCCCCCGCTGAACAAGCCCCCGCTGAACGGGCCCCCGTCGAAGGTACGGGTCACCACGCCGCTGGTCTCGCCGTGGGGACCCACGACGGCGACCGGAGCGCCGTTGTCACAGTTGAAGCCCCGGAAGATCTCGATGGTCTTCCGGCTGTCGTTGAACACGCTGAAGCTGTTCGCGCCCAGTCCACTGGCCGCGGTGATGCAGCCCTCGGCGACGGCGGGGTACGTGCGTTCGTTGAAGTAGATCCTCCCGTGGTCCCCGCCGCCACGACCGGGGCCGGGTCCGGGGCCGCGTCCGCCGCCGTCGCGGCCTCCGTTCCCGCCGCGGCCTTCGGTCGTCTGTCCGCTCGCTTTCGTGTCGTTCGAGGAAGCCGCGGCAGGAGCAGCTCGCCGGACGGTCTGGGCCGCCGGGTGGGCAGGATGGGCCGCCGGGTGGGCGGCACGGGCCGCCCGGTGGACAGGCGGGGACGCCGGGGTGGACTCGGCGGTCGAGGCGTAGGTGATGCCGGCGGCTGCGAGGACGGTCGCGCCTACTCCGGCGCCGATCGCAGCAAAAGTACGCGGGGCCATGTCACTTCTCTCTGTCTCGCGGACGTCGGCCCGGACGACCGACCTTCGTTGAACGTACCGACAGCTCTTATGACCGGCATTCCGGATATGTCCGGGGGTGTGAAGTCGTGAGCCCAGCCGGGTGGAAGTCCGGAGGAACTCCGTTCGTTGTGCGGCGGGACCTATGGGCCGGTCATGGCCGGTTGCCGGAGGACCCGGGCCCCTTGGACGGCCTGGCCTCGGCGCTCGGCCTGCCCTGGCCCTTCCCCGCCTTGCCGGCGTTCTTCGTCCCGCCGGTCTTCTGGGCCTTGTCCGTCCTGGCCGGCGCCGGGGGCGCGTCGTGCGCCGACCCGGTCAACTGGGCGCAGTATCCCGGGACCTGTCGTTCACCGCCCGCGGCGTGGACGAGGCGCTGCCATGCCGTGGCGTCCAGGGCATGGCCCCGGCCCTTGATCTTCTCGTAGGCACGGCAGTGCGCCTCGATGTCCTTTGCGGTGGCGGGGCGTGAGGGCAAGGCGGTGGGTGCCGTCCCGGATCCGCTGGAGGCAGGGCCCTGGTCGCCAGGGGTGGATGTGGCCGGCCGGTGCGTGCTGTGGCTGGTGCCGGCCTCGGGAGCGCGGTGGTGCCGTGCGCCGTCGACCACGCCGATGGAGGCGACGGCGACACCGCCGAGCAGGGTGCCGGCCGCGAGGGCGAGGGCGCCGCCGCGCGCCCAACGCCGCGTTCGCGTCCTCGGCCGCCAGTCGTCCCGGCGCCGGGTACGTACGGCCTCGTCGTTCGCCGTGCGGGCGCTGCGGAAGGCGGCAAGGGCGGCCTGTTCCGCACGGTCGTCCACGGGCTGCCGACGCAGCGCCTCACCGATCCGCTCGGCGAGGTCGTCCAGACCGGACGGGACGTCGCGTTCGGTGGTGGGGCCGAGGCGTGGGGCGTCCTCGGGCCGGTGGGCCTCGCCGCTCAACCGTTCGTCTCCGTTTCGTCGAGTGCTCATCGCGGTTCCCCCGGCGTCGGCGCGACATCGCGTGTCACCTCGGTGGTGTCCAGCAGCCGGGCGAGGCCCCTCAGACCACGCCGGGCCAGGACCCGTACGACCACGACGGGCCTGCCCATGACGCGGGCGACCGCCGGTTCGTCGAGCCGTACGACATGGCGAAGCAGGACCGCCTCGGCCTGGGCGCGGGGCAGCCAGGCGACCAGGGCCCGCGCCGTCGGGGCGGACAGCACGGCTTCGGACGGGAGGTGGTGGGTGGAGTCTGGGGGTGCGTTGGTGCCGGCCGGGCGGGCTGGCGTGGCGTGACGCCGGAGGTGGCCGCGCGCGTGGCGCCGGGCGATGCTCGCCGTCCAGCCGCGGAATCCGCGTCCGTCGCCACGAAACCGCGGCAACTCGCGGGCGATCTCCCGCCATACGGCGGCGGCGATGTCCTCGGCACCTTCACCCAGGAGCCCGCCCAGGTAACCGTGCAGGCCGGGCTGGACCGCTCGGTACAGCACCGAGAACGCCGCCTCGTCACCGTCCTGGGCCCGTGCGACTGCCGCGCTCAGCGCGAGATCATCGGCCGACAGGGGCTGAACACGCCCTTCGTTTCGCACGATCGATCCGTCTCCCGCCGGCCGAGCAACGCCCCGGAGCGTACGACACGTCGGAGCGGCTGCCCAAATAATCGGTTATTGGTACGGCCTTCAGTGGGCGATGCGAGTAACAGGACCGCCCCTCACGGGTGTTGGCGTGGTCAGCCGAGGCACAACCCGATCAGACAGACCTCCGTCGGCGATGTCGGCACCCGTGAGGGGCCGGTCCGGGACGTGCCCGGCCTCGTGCCGTCGTCTGCCGTCGGCGCCGGCCGCCGTTGCGCCGTCGTACCGGAGCGGTCGGGGGCCGTGCCGCCGCCGGCCGGGGCGGTGCTTCGCGGCCGCGGGGTCGGCGTCGCGGCCGGGCGGACAGGAGCCACGGTGCCCGGCCGGGCGCTCGGTGGCGTCACACGGGGCGATGCCGTGAGGGACTGCTGCCGCGGTGCGTTGGTCGCCGTCGGCGGCCGGGAAGGGGCGTGCGAGGGCCGGTGAGTGTGCCGAGCGGTCGCCGGTGCGGCGGCCGGCCGGTTCCGCTCGGGCGTCTGCTCCTGCACGGCGCCCGTCCTCCGGTCGTCCGGCGCCACGGTCGCCTGTGCCCGGTCGGTGGAGTGCCGGTCCACCATGCCGATGGTCAGGCCGCCTCCGAGGAGTGCGACCACGCCCGCGACCACCGCCCGGCGCCTGTTCCTCCTCCGGCGGACAGGCCGGCGACGGCGTGCCGCGCGTCCCTGCCGCGCCGGCGGCGGGTCCTCGACCTCGGCGGCGGCGTGCGGGGCCCGGTCCATGGCCGCGCTGGACTCCGCCTCGCCGTCCAGGAGCCTGTCGTGGAGGATGTCGTGCCATGTGCCCGTGGGGTCTTGGTGAGCCGTAGTGGCCGGTGCGGCGCTCGTCACCGCCGGGGCCGGCCCGCTGCGGCCGTGGGGGCCGTCGGCGGTGTGCGGGGCGATGTCCGGGGCGCAGGCGCCGCAGCCGGGGCACACCAGGGCGCCGTTGAGGTGCCGACGGCATGTGGAGCAGTAATCCATCCGCGGTCTTCCGGTCTTCCGGTCTTCCTGGTTCGACGTGCCGTCGGCCCGCCTGGGGCACGGCCTGGTCCATGGGTGGGGACGGGGCACACGGACGTATCCGCGCCGAGTCCGCCTAGGGCGCCGACCCGCGCCACTCCGGCCGGCCGGCCGCGGCGGCTCCGGTGCCGTAATCCCGGTGAGGAGCCTGCTGACCCGCGTCGCGCCCGGTCAACAATTCCGCTGCCTGGTGCTGCGTGTGCCGCGCGGCGAGTTGAGCTTCGGCGACGACGTCACCGCGTTCTCGTATCAGATCCTCATAGATCGGAGTGTGATTGTTTCCGGTGGAGCTGTGTGTCATGGTCGGCCCAGTTTCCTGATGATCAATAAAGACCGGTAAAGCGGCCGGTCCACTGTCAGGCTCGGTTGAGCCGGGCAGCGATCCCGTGCCCGATCAGCAAATAGATGACGGCCGGGAGGCCGTAATTGAGGACAACGCGTAGACCCTCCGTGTCCATCGTGAAAATGTCCTGTGACCACCAGGACAGCCAGTCCGCCGTGCCCCGCACGAATTCGACGAACACATTCGCGCGGTTCGCGTCGAGCAGGAACAACAGGATCCACAGGCCCAGCAGGGCTGCCGCGGCGTCCGCGATCGTGCAGATGGTGATGGCCGTACGCCGTGTGGTGGCCTGACGGCGCACTGCGCGGTCCGGCCCCGAGGGCTCGTTGTATGCCTGGTATCCGGGAACCGGGTCGATGTTGCTCACGGGAAAATCCGATCTGACGTAGTGCCATGTCCGCACGCTCGCTCCAGGGCACCGAAATCCAGTCGAGTCGGCACCCCGCTTCTTCCTGCTTCTGCGTTCCGTATGCACCACGGCGTTACACCGCCGTCTGCGATGCCCCAAATATGGCCGCCTATGCAGGCACTTACCCAAATGTGCAGTCACCGGGGCGCTTTTCCGGACCGAATGGGGGCGTGAGTCGGGTGCCGTCGCAGTTCCCGGCCGCCGGTGTTTGCGTAATTCATGACCAGGTTATGAAGGAAATCAGTGCGTCTCTTCATGGAAGTGTGGGTCTCGAAACCGTCTCCGTCTCCCCGTGACACTCCTGGCGTGCGGTTCGCTGTGGGAAGTGACCCCGGGCGGGGTCACGGCGCCCATCCTCCGGGGGGAGGCATGCGGGCGCCGACGTGCAGGGGCAGGCCCGGATCCCCCCCGTATCCGGGTCTGCTCCCGCTCTCACGGCTCGGAGAGCCGTGTGATGGCGCGTGCCGCAGGGGTGTGACGGCCCGGCACTCCGGTGCGCTGTACGGGTGGGCCCAGGACCCCGGGACCCAGGCCCCCGGGGCCCCAGGGATCCAAAGGGCCCGCGGCACCTGCTCGCCCCCGAATCCGAGCGGGTGGCCGCGCAATGAGGGGCAGGCAGGCGATTCCCCCGTCGCCTGCCTGCCCCAGGCGCAGCCCCTCGGGGAGGCGCCCGGTTCCGAGAAGGAGCGCGCGTCGACCCGGGCGACCGAGACCCGGATGACCGCGAACCACAACCATCGGGCCTCGGGGACTACGAGCAACGCGAAGATCCGATCCGATCGGAGTGGGTGTGCAGGGTCTGCCGGCGGACCGCTATGAGCTGCAGGAGCTGCTGGGACGCGGCGCGATGGGCGAGGTGTGGCGGGCCCGCGACCACCTCCTCGGGCGGCCCGTGGCGGTCAAGCTCCTGCGCGCCGGGGAGGCGGCGGACGCCGAGCGATTCCGCCTGGAGGCGCAGATCGCGGCCCGGCTCAACCACCCCAACGTCGTGGGCATGTACGACTTCGGCTCGCACCATGGCCGGCTCCACCTGGTCCTGGAACTCGTCGACGGCTGGAACCTGGCCCAGGAACGCTCCCTGCGCGGCGCACTGCCGGCGGCCGAGGCGGCGGCCGTCACGGCCCAGGCGGCCGCCGGCCTCGCCGCGGCACACCGGCAGGGAGTGGTCCACCGGGACGTCAAGCCCGCCAACGTCATGCTGACCGCCGACCGCACGGTGAAGATCACCGACTTCGGCATCGCACGCTTCGCCGAAGAGGCCGCCAGCGGCCTGACCGCCACAGGCAAGATCCTCGGCACGGCCGACTACCTGGCTCCGGAACGCGCGGCGGGCCGTCCCGCACAGCCCGCCTCCGACGTCTACTCCCTCGGCTGCGTCCTGTACGAACTGCTCACCGGGCGGCCTCCGTTCAGCGGAGCCACGTCACTGGCCGTGGTCCAGCAGCACGTCAGTGCCACACCGGCACCCCCCGACCGCCTGCGCCCCGGCATACCGCAGCCGCTCTCCGACTACGTCCTGCTCATGCTCGCGAAGGACCCGGCCCACCGGCCCACCGCGGCGCAGGCAGCCGCTTGGCTGGCCGCGCAGAACGGGGCACCACGACCGGCCGGTCCCGCGGGCACCGCCTTCATGCCGCCCCCGGCGATCCCCTCGCCTCCCCTCCCGCACCCCACCGAGTCCCGCACCGGCGCGCACTCCCATCCCCGCGGCCGCCGCAAGCTGGCCTCCAGAGCCGCCCTCTTCGGCGCCGCCCTCACGCTGTTCACCGCGGCCACGGCACTCGGCGCCTCGCTCAGCCCCGACGACACCGCGCCGACGCCTGCCACCTCCCCCAGCCCGACCACGACCGCCGCACCGACACCAACGGGCGAAACCCCGGACTCGACGCCACCTGCGCATGGACACGGTGACGAGGAGGGTGACGGGTCCACCGAATGGTCAGGCAATCACGGCGCCGGGAAGGCCAGAGGCCGCGGCGGCCGGCATTCCGACGACTGAGCCGGGACACCGGACCGGCCGGCCTTGCTGTCCTCGGGCACCGCGGGAGGTGGCTTCCTTACTCGCCGGGAGACCGGAAGGCGACCTGCCGGCGGGCGGCCTCGTCGATCTCGTCGACGGTGAGCAGAGGAGTGGCCCGGGTGTGGAGCGCGCCGCTGGCCTTGACGCGGAGGCTGACGGCGGCCATGGAGACCGGGTCGGGGAAGTCGATGATGCACACGAAGTCGTCCTCCCCGAAGGCGTAGTACATGGCTTCCACCGTCCCGCCGAGGTCGGCGACGACGTGGTCGACGGCGGCGCGGCGGCCGCTCCCGCCTTCCTTGAGCAGGCCCTTCGTGCCTTCGGGCGTGTAGGTGGCCTGGATGAGGAACTTCGGCATAGGGGTACTCCCAGCCCGTGACGTGTCCGGTGTGCAGAGGACTTCCCGCTGTCACGCCGGCAGCCACCCACCACACACCCGGATTCACTCGTTGGAAGCCGAACCCGTTCGCTCGTCTCTCGCCGTCGATGTCAGCCCTGAAGGTCACCGACGCCCGTTGAGGGCGTTCGCGAGGGCCTGGGTCTGGCCCGGTGTGATACCGAGGGCGAGCGGTACCCGGCGGGGGCT
Source organism: Streptomyces sp. NPDC050743 (assembly GCF_044456925.1). Lineage (NCBI taxonomy): Bacteria > Bacillati > Actinomycetota > Actinomycetes > Kitasatosporales > Streptomycetaceae > Streptomyces > Streptomyces sp. NPDC050743. Next base: position 22,011 of record NZ_JBITGJ010000014.1, on the reverse strand, counting down.
GTAGTACGACGAACACACTGCGATCGGGCTGTCAGACGTCACGGTCCAGCGGGATCCGCCAACGGGCTCCTGCTCGCCGACCAGGATGGTGGCCAACTCGTCCGCTGTGTCGGTGCGGAGGCCACAGCGGATCAGCGCCTGCGCCACCGTGTGGCGCGCTTCACGGGGCATCTCGGCGTCGCCGAGCATCGGAAGCAGGAGCAACAGGCGCTGTGACCTGTCGATCAGACCCTCACCGCTGTTCTGCGCGGCCTCGGCGAGTACGGCGAGCTCCGCCCAGGACAGTCCGGGGCGGGCGTCGTCGGCGCCGCACTGGCCGAGGTAGCCGAGCCGTCCCCACTCGGGGTGGCGCACGAAGAAGTCGACGTTGTTGACGTCCTCGAAATTGGCATACACGACGTAAGCGGTATGCCCACCGTCGAAGGGCACGCGCAAGACGGGCCAGGGCTCTTCGGGGTCGCCGAGGCGCTCCACCATCTCCTCGTAGACCGACGCGTCCACCCCGTAGCGTTCCGGATCCTCGCTTGGATCGCCCATGGTCAACAGGAGATGGGCGAGCCAGAAGGCGGGCTCGACCGCGAGATCCTCGCTCGCCACCAGCTCGCAGTCCTCCAGATACTCCGGGATGCGCACCGCAAGAGCCATGCGCGGAGCGTACTCGGCGGCGCGTTCCCGCCCGCGGGGACCTGGCGCACTTCTGGCTGCGCTCGCTCGTCGCGCTCGTTCGGGTGCGTATCTCGTGCGGGTTCCGCCCGTTGTGTCCAGGCTTGACCTCGCGATGTGTCTCCTCATGAAGGTGGAAGAACATGCCGACGTACGTCGCCTTGCTGAGCTGGACCGATCAAGGGGTCCGAAACTACAAGGACACCGCGAAGCGCGCCGAGACCTTCGGCTCCGCGGTACAAAAGCTCGGGGCGAAGCTCTTGAGCATCTACTGGACCGTGGGTCTGTACGACCTCGTGGCCGTGGTCGAGGCGCCCGACGACGAAACCGCCGCCGCGGCGCTCCTGCAGCTCGGTGGGGTGGGCAACGTCCGTTCCACGACGCTGCGTGCCTTCGGCCGAGAGGAGATGGAGCGCATCGTCGCCAAGGCGGCCGGCTGACGGCCTCCACGCAGTGAGTCCCCGGACCCTGATCGGTCCGGGGACTTTCCCGTGCGCCGGGTGGTCCTGTCACCACCAGCCGCCGTAGTCGCACACCACCCGGAAGCTGCCCACGACGCCGTGGCGACCGAATCCGCCGTCGTGGCCGTGGGGCACCACGCCGAAGGTCTCGCTGCGGGGTCCCACGGTGGCGATCGGAGGGCCACCGTCGCAGTTGAAGCCCCGGAAGACCTGGACGGTCCTCCTGCTCTCGTTGAGGATGCTGAAGCTGTGCGCGCCCAGGCCGCTGGCCGTGGTGATGCACCCCTCGATGAAGGCGGGGTACGAGCGTTCGTTGAAGAAGATCCTTCCGCCCCACCCGTGACCGCCACCGCGCCAACCGCCGCCGTCGCGTCCACCGCCGCCGCCCCAACCGCCGCCGTCGCGTCCGCCGCCCCAACCGCCGCCGTCGCGTCCGCCGCCGCCGTCGCGTCCGCCGCCGCCGTCGCGTCCGCCGCCCCAACCGCCGCCGTCGCGTCCGCCGCCGCCGTCGCGTCCGCCGCCGCCATCACGCCCGCCGCCGTCACGGCTCTCGTTTCCGCCTCCGTCCCCGTTCTTGACGCCCCAAGGAGGCGTGGCGGAAGCGGAAGGAGCTGCGGATGCGGCGGGGGGCGTGGGCTGGGCGGCGTGGAGGGCCGGTTGGGCGGGGTGGTGGAGAGGCTGGGCTGCCCGGTGGGCAGCCGGGAACGCCGGGCTGGACTCGATGGGCGAGGCATAGGTGATGCCGGCGGCTGCAAGGACGGTCGCGCCTATACCGGCGCCGACCACAGCGAAAGCACGCGGGGGCATGGGCACTTCTCTCTTTCTTACTGTGCGTCGGCCGGACGACCGATCTGCGACGAACGTACCGACAGCTCGCATAACTGGCATTCCGGGCATGTCCAAGGTGTGAGGTTGTGCGGCCAACCAGGTGTCAGAAGTGGGGGGAGGTGTTTGCCCGCAGCGGTAGGGCATCGGCAAAGGCCCGGCAGGATTCGCCCCGCGGCGCCCGCATCGAGGTGGAAGATCACACCGGCATACGTCGCGTGCCGGAGACGGCCCAGCCACGCTGATTCCGACAGGGAGCACCCCTGGTCCAAGGGGCAGTGCGGAGACTGTGGGCCGGCCGGCTCTGGTCTATGACATCCGAGGTCGGCCAATCATGGTCAGGGCGGCAGGCGTTGTCGACGCGAGCGCCGTTGCGACGGACCTTCCAGTCGTCCACGCGAAATGGGCTGTCCCAGGCGACAGCACCAGAGTGGCTCCCCCCCTACTGGGACGGGACATCGACGATTCGAGCGGCCTGCCTGACGACGGGCGAGCGCAGGAGCAGTCCGGCGCCCCGGTAGCGGAAACGGGTGACGACGCAAGGTAGGCGCCGAGTGCCTGCGGTCCGGAATCGGCCACGTGGGCCCCGCGAAAGACGAGGACTTCTCGGGCGAGGCGTTTCCGGTGCGGCCGGGTGATGTGGTCGGGCGGCGCCTGCCACGGCACGGCCCGCATCCGTGGCCTGGCACGGCGCTGCAGACGGGTGATGGTCGCCTGGCAGAAACCGCAGTCACCGTCAAGGGCGAGCCTGGGCGCGTCGGGGCTGACGTCTGTCGAGAGGTCGATGCGCACGGGCTTGTCCTCCTGTGCAGGGGTTCGTGGGCGGGGCCGGGCAGGCGCGGCGGCCCCGCGAAGGAACGGTCAGGCGCGGGCGAGCCAGAGTTCGAGCACGGCCTCCCGCTCCCGTGACCGGAGGACCTTGGTCGGCCGAGCCTGTTCCCACCACTCGGTCATGACGGCGGGCGTGGCGGTGCCCTGGGTGAAGTGGCTGATCAACCGGCGTGAGAGAGCGACCTCGCGCGGGGAGTAGGCGACGGCGGCGCTGGAGTAGACGGGCGTCCGGTAGGTGCCGTCGGACGCGTCGCATTTGGCCAGGATCTGTTCGAGCATGGCTCTGGCCGTGGAGCGGCCGCCTGTGTCGTCGAGGCGTTGCTGTGCGGTGAGGCCGAGGAGGACGACGCACTGCTGGTAGTCGTTGACGCGGTCTTGCTCAGCCGCCAGTTGCTGTCGGATGCGGTCGAGGAGGGTGGTGAATTCCTTCAGCAGATCCGAGCCGGTGCTTGTGTGGGTCTGGCTTTGGGGGGAGTTGGTGGCACCCGGCTGGTTCTGGACGTTCCCCATCGTCCCGTAGTTCACGACGCCGGAGTTGTCGCCTGATGGCCGGCTGTTCCCGCGGATCACGCTTTTGCTCCTGCCGTTGCGGGCCGGGCATTCATCTGCCACTGGGACGGAGTCCGCTGGTCCACCACGGCCCGGCGACACCCCCGCCGCCGCCTACGGCTGCGGGCAGACCGGCACCGTCACCGGTCTCCGCGCTGTGACGGCTCTGGTCGCTGAGTACGACGCCCACAAGTCCGCCTGCACCGGAGCGCCTGCCGTACCCACCGGGAGGGCCGCCGCATGACCCCCGCGCCCATCGACGGGGCCGCGCTGCTCGATGAGGTGGAAGCCTTCCACCGCCGCTTCAGCGTCTTCCCACCGATGCCGCGTACGTCGCAGTCGCCCTATGGGACGCGCGCGTCCACCTGCTCGACTGCTCCGACTCCATCCCCCGCGTCGCCTTCCTGTCCCCGGAGCCGGGGTCGGGCAAGGCACAGCCAGATCAGCATCACGATGGATGTGTACACGCACGTCGTGCACGACACGCAGGGTGAGGCGATCAGCCACATGGACCGGCTGCTGAAGCGCCGTCTGCCGGGAGCGTGACGACAGCCCCTGTCACGCTTCTACATGGAGTCTTGACTCGACAGAAGCCGCCTTTCATCAGGTCACAGCATTCCGTCGGTTCCTCATTGTGCTTGAGACAGGACTCCGAGGCCGAATAGTCCGGCCTGCGCGGCGGCAGCCCCGCGCGCATGTACCGGACGCCCTCGGGTCGGTCAAGTCCCGAGTTGTCGGCACATGACACCACTGTGCCCCTGAGGCCCACTGGACGTACCGGCCTCACCGGACAAGGAGGCGCGGTTTGGACGGTGAAGCGGGATTCCTTCGCGACGAGACCCCCTCTCACCAAAACGCCGGCCATCCAGGCACGGCGATCCCGTTGGAACCAATCCACCGACCCCGCCCGCACTTCCGAGTGCAGAGCGGAAACCTCTAAGTATCAAAAGGAAAAGACCGATGACCCCTGACTCCCAGCCCCACAAGGCCCCGCCCAAGCAGCGGGTGGCCCGCATCGCATTGGTCGCTGCCTCGACCGCGGTGATCTGCGGGGGCGTCATCCTTCCGGCATCCGCCGCGACGCCGGCTCTGAGCCACTCCACGGCCTCGCCGACCGTGGTCACCAATGACGGTGACGACGACGGTCTGTACGATCCCGGGCTGTGGGGCGACCCCAACACGGGCTACACCAATGGCAACGTCGATGACGGTTTTCCCCAAGACAGCATCTACCCCGACCCCTATCAACCCGGCAAGGTCACCGATGACGTCGGCAGCGTCGATTACGGCGACGGCGGCTTCTACCCCGGTGAGGACACCGTCGTCGACGGAGGCGGTGACAGCTACTGAAACCGTGCAGGCCCGGATGATGCCGACGTCCAGCGCCATGTCGGCCCTGTAGCCCTAACTCCAATGCCCTTCAGTCAAGGGCGGGGCGGGTCTGTCAAGGCCACTGAAGTAGGCAACGGAGTTCCTGCTAGAACCGCGTTTCCGCCAAGATCGCTGTTCGGCGGGGGCTCTGTTGGGTGCCCAGTGTGTCACCTCTCACGAAGTCGTTCGGACGATGCCGACGTACGAAAGTCACCGGGAATCTCCACGCTTCGACGCGGGACCTTCACTCTGCGAGAGCCGTGTTTCACCAGGTCAGCGAATTCCCGTTGGTTCCTCGGAGCGGGAGCGGACTCGGGGGACGCTCGGTTCATCCACTGGACGCCAGCGAGCGCATTCGTGTTCATCACCGTGCTGCCCGATCCGCTTCGGCGGCGGGGAGTGCGTCACCTGTTGTGGCGGTGCTGCTGATCGCTGCGTGCGGTGACGGCCGAACCCGTTCCTGCACCGCGACCGACGGTCGCCAGAAATTGCGCATGCGGCGTCCCGGCATCCACACCCTTGAGTTCTCTCATCTCCCGAGTGTGACCTCAGTCGTCGACGAGTTTGAAAGGGCCCGCCGGACCTGCGCCGGTGCTCACTGCACCACCTCTGAGCAGGGGAAGAGCCTTCGTCGTCTGGCATCGTCTGTCGTCGTTGGCTGCCCTGGGACGGCCGACAGACGGCCCGGCGGAAGGGCATCGGGCACGCAGCTGATCAGTGGGCACGCAAGGGGCACGGAAGACCTGCGCCGCGCCGTCAGCGCACTCAGCCTTCTGCTGTGACCGAGCAGTCCCTGAACGGGATACTGAGGAGTTCACAGGCGGCGACATCCTCCCCCGCCTCGGCATGCTCCGCGTCCGTGGATCGAAGCTTCTGCAGATACGCCGCTGCCGCACGAGTCGCGCTACTGAAACAGGTCGGGTTCTGCTCGACGATCAGGCCGAGGATCTGCACTTGGGCCGATTCCGCGTACGGGTTGAGGTAGTTCTTCTCGTGGGCTTCGCGCTTCTTCTGCGTCCGCAGCTGGCGGGCCCGCTTCCCGAAGTCGGTGCCGGCCTGCTGGCACGTAGCGGACCGTTCGGATGCGCTGTCGTGCCGCGTCGCCCCGACGGCGTACCCGCCTGCGGCGAGCGTGATTGCTCCTGCGCTGACCAGCGCGATCATCGAACGCTTCATGGCCGGGGATCGTATATGCGCAGGTGAGGGCGCCGATCACCGTGCGAGATGCGCGTAGCCAGTTGATGCGATGACGTGACCGCCTCGTGTTCTGATAAAGCGTCAGTTCTACCCCGACCGCCGCCTGTGGGCCTGGGCGCACAGGCTCGGCTTCCGTCGCCACTTCAGCTCCAAGTCCCGCCACTACTCGACCACCCTCGGTGCCCTCCGCCAGGAACGCGCCGACTACCGCGCCGCCCAGGAACGCGAGGCCCTCGGCCTGGAGGACGCCGAGCCGGACACCGTCCTGGTCCTGGCCGACTGGCAGTACGCCGGCCATGGCCACACCCCCGGGGAACCTGTCCTCGCCGCCACCATCGCCCGGGACCTCCACCTCAACCGGGAGACCGCTCGCCAAGCCCTACTCGACCAACTCGCCCTGGAAGGAGCCATAGCTTGACCACCGCCACCGCCACCATCGAACTGCTGACCGTGCCGGAAGTCATGGCACGGCTCAAGGTCGGCCGATCCAAGGTCTACGAACCTGATCCGGTCGCACCGTCTCACCTCGATCAAGATGGACGGTTGCCGCCGCATACCCGCAGATGCGGTCCAGGACTTCATCCTCGGCCAGATCGCGAAGCGTGCCTGATGGCCGGTCAGCGCAAGCGCAACCCCAACGGTGCCGGCACCATCACCAAGTGCAAGGACGGCCGCCACCAGTGCGACGGTCTACGTGCTGCGGCGGGACGGTACCCGTGCCCGCAAGTTCGCCTACGGCAAGACCTGGGCCGAGTGCGACACCAAGCGCCGCGAACTGCTCGCCGAGGCGGACCAGGGCGTGCCCGTGCCGACCCGCTCGGCCAGGCTCACCTAGTGGCTGCCGTATTGGGTGGAGAACGTCATCAAGCCTCGGCGGAAGCTCAGCACGTACGACAAGTACGAGGCGCACGTCCGGCTCCACCTGGTGCCGCTCCTGGGCGCCAAGCGGCTTGAATCGCTTGGCGTCGCCGACGTGCGCCGCTTCCTCGTCCGCATGGAGGAGAAGACCACCGCGGCGACGGCAAAGGAGGCACACCGCGTGCTGCGCTCGGCGCTGTCGTCCGCGTGCCGCGAGGAACTGATCACGTGCAACGTCGCCAAGCTCGTCGAGCCACCTCGCACCGACAACCGCGAGCTGAAGCCCTGGAGCCTGGACGAGACTCTCGACTTCCTGGCCGCAGCGCGAAAGGACCCGCTCTACGCGGCCTTTGCCCTCGCCATCGCCATGGGCCTCCGCCGGGGCGAGATCGTTGGCCTTCGCTGGTCGGACCTCGACCTCGACAACCGCGTCCTCTGCGTCCGCCAGCAGACGCAGCGTCGCCGTGGCGTCCTGTACGACGACGACCCGAAGAGCCGTCACCGCCGTGCGATCCCGCTGCCCGCCCTCTGCATCACGCCCTTGCCCTGGCACCGCATGCGGCAGGCAACTGCCCGCGCCAAGGCGGGGGAGAAGTGGCGGGACTCCGACTACGTGTTCGCCACCGCACCGGACGCCCCGGTCGAGCCGAGTAACCTCTACCGCTCCTTCACCCGCATCGCCCAGTCCGCCCGCCTCCGCGTCATCCGGCTGCACGACGCCCGACACGGCACCGCGACCCTCCTCACGGCGGCAGGAGTCGCGCCCCGCGTCGTGATGGAGATCCTGGGCCACTCTCAGATCAGCATCACCATGACGTCTACACCCACGTCGTCCAGGACACGCAGCGAGAAGCCATGAGCCACATGGACCGGTTGCTCAGGAAGAGGCGCCCGAGTCGTGGGTGACCGCCCCCATTGATGTCAGAAGTAGATGTCAAAGGCCCCGGACCAAGATCGGTCCGGGGCCCTTTCCCTAGTGCCCCCGGCAGGATTCGAACCTGCGACACCCGCTTTAGGAGCGAGGTGGGGCAGATGCTCGGGTGACCAGCAGCTTTGCCGTCTCGGGTGCATCTGGCGCTGAGTGCTGTGCCGTACCGCGGTTCCCCGTGAGACCCCGTCCGTTCTGGCACGAGAGTGGCACCGCCCGCGGACAGTGCCACAGCCCGTGGATGCGAACTATGGGCACGGTGGTCGCTGACGTCTGCCGGGCACGTCAGATGGTTGCTCGGGGCTGGTTGCGGTGGTTGCTGTACGGCGTTGCTGTACAGCAGGTGGCCGACGGGGTGGCTATGGTGCCGCTGCTCCGCCGGTGACGACGAGGCAACCGCAGCTGCCCTGGCCGAATGTGGACCCTGTCTGGCCTCGTCAGAGCGTCAGGGAAGCAGGGCATCCGACGATCAGTCTTGGCGCTCGACAGCGTCCGGCTGAAGCCGTAGTTCCTGGACTTGATAGCAATCCGAATAGATGGTTCCGACGATCGTTCCGCATACACATGCGAGATTGGGCCCCCATTCACCGTCCATCCCACAGCAGTACCCGCGGCGCATCGCGATGTCGGGATGCCCCTGCAGACCGAGGCCGTCTTCAGGGTTGAGCACGACGGTGCCTCTCGGACCGGACTCCACCAGTAGACCCGATGCAGCATCCAATACGTAGGGAGGGCCGCACGGTTCGGGGTCGATCGCAAATGTTCCCGGCCCCATCCGCACGATGGGATCACTGGTATGCCCGTTTGCGTCCGCCGGCGACGCCTCCGGCCGGTACCACCCTTCATCCGTGTTCGGATCAGGCAAGGACCGCTCGGCGAGTGGCCGCGTCAGCACACAGTGGCAACCGCGACACCGGAAGACGGTCATTGAGCACCTCGTTTCTCCGATCATTATCGGTGGGCCAGGTGCCCATGCGGTCCGCGGAGTCCCAATGACTGCAAGCCGACGGTGCGCCGCCCATCAGTGAGGACGGAGCACTGTGTCTGCTGCGGGTCTTGAGGCTTGGCCCTCATCCCTATCAGGTCGATCGCAGCGCGTTCTCGACGTAGGTCAACCCGTCCTGGGCCTCCGCTGATCGTGCACTGAAGTTCGGCACCGACCGTCGCTGTTCGCACCTGTTGGTGGCAGCCGCTGGTGTCAGAAGCCGAGGGCAGTCTTGACGAGGGCAGTACGGCCGTTCGGGAAAGCTCGCGTGTGGCGAGATGGGTCATTTGCGCGAGCGACGCCACAGACCTCGCCTCTGATCGGCCGGTATCTCGACCTCCTGTGGCGCGGGCGGCTCATGCACTTCGGCGAGTTCCGCGACTGATACGCGGAAAGACTCAGCGATCCACCGAGGCTTCTTCTCTCGAAGAATCACCATGAGCGCTCTTTCGGGCAACCGGTAGATCTCGCGCGTGCAATCCGGTCGCGGGTAGTGGCAGTGCGACCGGGCGACGTCGAGCGCCACCTCCCACGCCTCCTCAGCGCCCCCTTCCACCGGAAGGGTCTTGACATGTGGCTCACCTTCAGACGCCTCGATCACAACGAACCATCCTCCGGACGTATTCAATTGTGCCCCTCCCCTGGTGCCGGATACGTCGCAGTCAGAGTCGGTATCGTCCCCTGAAAGCCAGGGTTCTTGCTACGAGCAACCCCCGCCCTCCCCAGCTCCCATCCCGTCCGCCGTCGACCCACACACCGCGGAGCGGGCGTGGTTCATGGCGTTCAGGTGGAGCGCGCCACTGTACGAACGCCCTGGACGCCAGGGGCCGCGTCTGCTCGGCTTTGCCTGGGGCGACGGTGGACCGGATGGGAGATACCCGCACACGCCACAACGGACCCGCAGTCGGCGATGGCGCCCCCTCCATCCCGGTGCCGGCCGATCCCCCGCCGGAGGCATTGCCTTGACCGTGGGCCGCGCCGTGCGGTGATCTGCTCATGGCCTCCGGCCCCATCCACACGTGGGCGCGCGTCGGCGCAGCACGGGCGGAGCGGGCCGGAGGCAGGAGCGGCGCCCGCAGCGGAGCCGGGAGCGCGCCCGGCGGAGCGGAGCGCAGCCGGGGCTTGAACCCGTAGAGAAAGTTGTAACTCACTCTGTCGGCGTGGCTTCTAAAACTGACGATCATCGTTGACACCTGGGTTCCGTCCGGGTAGTACCTGGCGCTCGTCGCCGACGCCCATGGCGGTGGGGCTGGTCCCAGCCTCGGTGAGGCTCAGCGAGGCTGGTGACGCGGTCGGCAGTGGTGATGGTGTGAGGGCCGGGGACAGCGCACCGTCACGGTCAGCGTGGCGGGGTCGGTGGTGGCGGTGCCGGCGATATTGGTTGAAGACCGGCACAGACGAACCAGTCCCCTGTTCCCACACCCGGCCCGCAAACCGACTTCGGACGCCGGACCTCGGTCGCTCTGACATTGGCGCCCTTGCTGCATCAACCAATCTCGGCAAGTGATACACCATCACCAAACGTGATGGAGTAATCCGTCGTCGTACTCATCAGACGGCTCCTCCGGAGGAGAAACACGCCTAATTCATGGCAATCCCCGTCGCGCTGACAGCGTGGCGGCGGCGCGCGGGCGGCGGGTGTCGCAGTTGGGGCATGTCGCAATTGCGACACCTGAGGCCAGTGACAGGTTGAGCTGCGTCAAGGGATCCTTTCGGACAGCTTGCGCCCCCCGCTGTACGAGAGGTGTCTCCCTGATGTCAAGAATCCGCCTGACGGCGGCAATATCGACTGGAGTGGTACTAGCTGCCGGAGTTGTGCCAGTCGCATTCGCGGCGCAGACGGCAGCCACCGGGACCGCCGCTCATCCCGCCGCTGTACCGGGGGCTCGCTCCGTGACCGTCCGGCTGGTGACCGGTGACCGGGTGACCGTGACGACGCTGCCCGGCGGACGGCAGACCGCGTCGGTGCAGCCTGGACCCGGGCGCGAACACATCCCCTTCCAGACGCTGGAGGGGGACGACAAGCAGTTGACCGTGATGCCGTTCGACGCCGAGGCGCTGGTGTCGGCAGGCACCCTGGACCGGCAGCTGTTCAATGTGACGGCGCTTATCTCTCAGGGCTACGACGAGGCACACACCTCCGCGCTGCCGCTGATCGTCTCCTCACGGCCGGAGCCGTCACGGGCCGGGGCCAGGGTCACCGCACAGGCGGCGAAGACGGCCGCGGCGACGGCCGACCGCCTGGTGGCGCTCAACACGTCGGCGACGCCCTCCCGTGACCTGCAGAGCATCCACGCGCGGTCGGTGCGGGTCGCCGACCACGACCTGGGGAAGTTCTGGAAGACGCTGAACCCCGGCAGAACGCCGGACGCCGCCCGCGCCACGGTCACCCCGCGCATCTCGCTGGACGGCAAGGTGAAGGCTCTGCTGGACCGCAGCACCGCACAGATCAACGCCCCCACCGCCTGGAAGGCCGGCTACGAAGGCCAGGGCGTCAAGGTGGCCGTGCTGGACACCGGTGTCGACGCCGGTCACCCCGACCTCGTCGGCCGCATCGCGGAGGCCAAGGACTTCTCCGGCAGTGGGAACACCGGCGACCACTTCGGCCACGGTACGCACGTCGCCTCGATCGTCGGCGGCAGCGGGGCCGCCTCCGACGGCACCCGACGCGGTGTCGCGCCCAAGGCCGACCTGCTGATCGGCAAGGTGCTGGACGACAACGGCTACGGCAACGAGTCGGGCATCATCGACGGCATGGAGTGGGCGACCGCCGAGCACGCCAAGGTCGTCAACATGAGCCTCGGGGCGGACGAGCAGACCGACGGCACCGACCCGCTCAGCCAGGCCGTCGACAACCTGACCGCCTCCACCGGCACGCTCTTCGTGATCGCGGCGGGCAACTCGGGCCCAGGCCAGTCCACCGTCGGCACGCCCGGCGCAGCCGATGCCGCGCTGACCGTGGGCGCCGTCGACCGCGACGACTCTCTGGCCCCCTTCTCCAGCCGCGGCCCGCGCTTCGGCGACGACGCGGTCAAGCCCGACGTGACCGCCCCCGGCGTGGGCATCGTCGCCGCCCGCGCGGCCGGCACCACCCTGGGCGACCCGATCGACGCCAACTACGTCGCGCTGTCCGGTACCTCCATGGCCACCCCGCACGTCGCCGGCGCCGCCGCGCTGCTGGCCCAGCAGCACCCGGACTGGGACGCCCAGCAGCTCAAGGACGCCCTGATCAGCACCGCGCACACGGTGCCCGGCACCAAGGTGACCGAGCAGGGCGGCGGCCGCATCGACGTGGCCGCGGCCATGGGCCCGGTGACGGCCACCGGCTCCGTCACCCTCGCCCCGCTGACCACCGGTGGCACGCAGGGGCCGCAGCAGGCGGCCACCCTTCGCTACACCAACACCGGCGATCACCCGCTCACCCTCTCCCTGGCCGTCAACCTGGCCACCGAGACCGGGAAGGCAATCCCCGACGGGGTGGTCAGCCCCGACTCCAGCACCGTGCAACTGGCTCCCGGTGCCACCGCCGACGTACCGCTGCGCACCGACGCGACCCACGCCGTCCGCGGCAAGTTCTACGGATACATCACCGCGAAGTCCGCCGACGGCACCGTGCTCGCCCACACCACCGTGTCTCTCGTGGTGCACGCCCCCCAGCACCGGCTGACCGTGGTCTACCGCGACCGCGACGGCAAGATCGTGCCCGGCTCACTGCCGACCATCTGGGGCCCCGACGGGTTCGTGAACTACACGGACCGCGACGCGGGAGTCGCCGTCGTGGAAGAGGGCACGTACAACATCAACTCCGGTTTCTACGACCGGACCGATGACGGCGAAGAGGCCGGCCAGATCGTCGACCCCGAGGTGAAGGTCACCAAGGACATGACGGTGACGCTGAATGCCGCCGATGTCACCGAGGTGAAGATCCGCACGCCTCGCCCCGCCGAGCAGCACGGCGTTCTCAGCACCATGTTCTACCGCCAGATCGACGGTCACGGCCTGCTCCAGGGCGCCCTGTTCTTCGACACCGTCAAGCGGCTCTATGTCAGCCCCACCGCTGCGGTCACCGACGGTGCCTTCGAGTTCTCCTCGCGCTGGCAGATGACGGCTCCGCAGCTGCGGGCCAAGGTCTCGGGCAGCTCACAGCAGTTCGCGCCGTACTACCAGGTGACCTCCCCGGTCTTCGGGGACCAGGGCGCGCGGCTGACCGCTGCGGCCGCCGGCCTGGCGGCGGCGCCCGACTTCCGCGGGGCGCGCGGCAAGCTGGCCGTCGTACGGGACGACAACTCCGCCTGGTACGACCGACGGGCTCTCGCGCAGGCCGCGGCGGACGCGGGAGCCAAGGCGCTGCTGGTGGTGCAGCCCGAGGGATTCTCCGACTGGACCCGGTGGCAGCCGAATGGTGACCGGATGGCCCTGCCCACCATGCAGACTTCCTGGAAGAACGGGACGGCTCTGCTGGAGCGCATGGCGAAGGGCGACACGACGGTGGAGTTCTCCGGCACCGTCCGCAGCCCGTACCTGTACGACGTGATGCAGGTTTCGAAGGGCTCCATCCCCAAGCAGGTGGTCTACACCGTCTCGGATCGGAACAGCGCGGAGGTCCGCAGTACGTACACCCGCACCGGTGCCTCGTCCTGGGCGAGCGAGCAGCGTTTCGGATGGCGGCCGTTCGAGGACACCGCGTGGAACCAGTACAGCCGCTATGTTCCGGTAGGACAGGAACGCGTCGAGTACGTAAGCGCCGGGGACACGCTGTGGCAGCACGTCGTGCACCACAACGTCATCGACAACGTCGACTTCCCGCTGCAGGCCGGCATGCACGACGCCCCGCACACCTACCAGCCCGGACAGAGCGCCACGGAGCGGTGGTTCGGAGCAGTGGTCCGCCCGTCGATCCCGCGCGGTAAGGGCCTGTCATCGGTGCGCAACGGCGACACCCTGTCGGTGTACGTTCCGGAATTCAACGACTCCGGCGCCGGCCACTGGTCGTTCGCGGAGAGCGACCCCTTCGGCGGAATCGGCGGCGGCGTCGGCACGGCTTCCGTCAACGACACGGCCGAGGCGGTGCTGTACCGGAACGGGGAGCGGATCGCCACCTCCGACAACGGTGCGTGGGGCAACTTCGAGGTGCCCGCGGGCAACGCCGAATACCGGCTCGACCTGACCACCGCCCGCGTCTCGGACGACTGGCACTTCGGCACCCGCACCCACACCTCGTGGACGTTCCACTCGGACACCGCGGCCGACACGACCCTGCTGCCGCTGCTCCAGCTCGACTACGACGTACCGGTCGACGCACAGAACGCGGTCGGCGCGGCGCGCGCGCACGCCCTCGGCCTGACCATCCGCATGCAGGACGGCATGGCGGCCCCCCGCGGGGTGACGCTGAAGGTCGAAGCGTCGTACGACGACGGGAAGAGCTGGAGCACCGCGCGCACGGCGCGGCACGGCGGTGACGGGCAGTTCACCGCCACTGTGGAGCGGCCGTCGGGCGTACACGGCGACGCGTACGTGACGCTGCGGCTCACCGCCACGGACGCCGACGGCAACAGCGTCCAGCAGACCGTGAACCGCGCCTACCTGCACCACGGGACCGCGTGAGCCGCCGGGAACGCTGACGCTGGCTGATCCGGCTGAACCACGGCGGGTGCCAAGGGCCCACAGGCCCTTGGCACCCGCCGTGCCATCTGCGGCCTTGGACTTCTGCTTTTGCGCGCGAGCCCAAGTCCAGATTCGCCCAGAGGGGCCTTTCTGATACTCCGATGCAGGTCAGACCTGGTGCCCCCGGCAGGATCTCGACGCCCGCTTTAGGAGAGAGAAGCGGGAGTGAGGACGCTGACCTGGAGCTTCGATACCTGGCTAGGCCACCGAGAACTCGACCGCGAGACACCCACGTTGACCGTGGCTGACCCTTGTATCCGGCACGACTGTGGCACGCGCCGAGACGGCTCGGAACCTGGCAGGCTCCGCGGGTGCCCGGTGCCCGGTGCTCAACCGCCGTAGCGGCTGCGCAAATCTTCGGTGATTCGCGACATCAGCCCAATCGAAGCCTCAGGTGGTGTCTCCATCAGCGGACGCTCTGCCTGGGGATCGTAGGCAGTCAGCCCGGTCTCCTTCTCGACGATGGCGGCAAGGGCGGAGATCTGGCCGAGCACGACTGCAGCGTCGTCTCCCGCATGCCAGTAGGGCACAGTGATGGTCACCTCGTCACCGAATACGGACAGGTCGATGCCGGTGCCCGAGTGGCTCAGGTCCCGCGACTCCTGCTTGTACTCCGTGATCTCTACTTCGCCCAGCAGGGTCCGAGCCTGCGGCACTATTCGGTCCCAA
This sequence comes from Streptomyces sp. NPDC050743, assembly GCF_044456925.1. NCBI lineage: Bacteria > Bacillati > Actinomycetota > Actinomycetes > Kitasatosporales > Streptomycetaceae > Streptomyces > Streptomyces sp. NPDC050743. Next base: position 7,010 of record NZ_JBITGJ010000014.1, on the reverse strand, counting down.
GCTCCAAGGAGGTGCGCGGGGATCGGCTCGCTGTCCTCGGCTGCCTCCTCCATCGCCTCCAGGACCTCATCCCAGGACTGCCCGTCGCGTCGGTTCAAGAAGTAGATGTCGTAGCTCACTGCATGATCGTAGTCACGTGAACACTGCGAGGGCAGGGCTGCTGAGGATGCGGACTCATTGGTCGTCATCTTCGATGAGAAGGAGGCCGCCGCATGCAGAATTCCCGCCAGCTCCGAACCCGCCCTCGGGCACAGGTGACAGCACCGATCGGTACGGCAGCCACCCCCGAGCTTGTCGCCTCCTCGGGGCCGGTCTGGCCGCCCGACGTCAGCACGATGCAAGCCGGGAGTCCTGGACCGGCCGAGGCGGGGGACGACGGAAGGAACGCCAAGAAAGTGCAGCACCTCGCCGCTGGAGCGCATGGGCCGTCCCCGCTGATCGACATCGTCTTCGCCGTGGGCGGCATGGTTTTCCTGTGGTGCGGATTGAGTTGGGCGTTCGATGTGCGGGGGATCACCACTCGTAGAGCCGAACGGATTCGGCGCAGGAACGAGGAGACGTGGACGGCGACGGGACGTCTCGGCGGGACTCCGACGCTTTTCGCGTCTCCTGGGTATCTGCGGTTCTTGGGCGCTGTCATGGCAGGTGCGGGACTTCTCCTGCTCGTCGCGGTGTATGCGCTGTGGCACCTGGGCTGAAGGCAGACGCTGCGCGACCGCTCTGCCGATGAAGTGAGTCTGCGCCGGCTGGGGCTCTCCGCTGGACTCACTTCGCTGTCGACCGACATCGCCATCACCCAGTACGCAAGAAGCGGCTGGGCCCCGTCAGGGAGCCCAGCCGCACTTCGGAGGACGTCAGGCCGCCACCGACCCCTCCCGCTCCTGCTCGGCCGCCGCCGTCAGCTTGGCCAACTCCGCTTCCGCCTCGGCCAGCTCCGCCTTCCGTGGGCTCCAGCTCCGCATCGCCGTCCAGGGCCTCCACCGTCCCCTCGGGAGCCTCGGTCGGCTCGGCCTCCCCGGTTTCCGGCTCCTGCGGCGCAACCTCCAGCTCGGGACGCACCTCGAGCTGCTTCGCCTCGGACATCGCCTTCGCCTTGCGCAGCTTCTTCGCCGCCTCAGCCGCCGCCTCGCGCACGCGCTCCTGGTCGCTGGAGGAGACGTTGGCCTTTCTGGAGGCCGCGCGCAGCGATCCGCTGTACGAGGTCACGACACGTGATGACGCCTGGGGGCGCCGGTGGGGTCCCTGGGGCGGGAGTGGCAGCGCCCTCCTTGATCGGTGAACTCGGTCGCACTGCCGTCAACTGCTGCCGTCAAAACGGCCCGGACCATGATCGGTCCGGGCCGTTTTCCCTTGTGCCCCCGGCAGGATTCGAACCTGCGACACCCGCTTTAGGAGAGGTCTTATAGCCTGCCCCGTCCGTGATGGCCTTTCCCTGGCTTCACTGTTCCTGCTGGTCAGCGTGGTGCGGTCTTCCGTCTCTGTCTGATCTTTCCCTGCCTTTACACGGCCTTCCGTTCCCATGACGTTCCCATGAGGGCCCCCAGGGGCCCCTGGGAACGGGGGCGGGGGAGTCGGCTGGGGCCAGCCGGGGTGGCCGAAGCGGTGAGCACCGCAGACCCTTTGGGGACGACAAAGGCCCCGCCCCCGTCAGGGGTCGAGGCCCTCGGCCGTCTACGCGGCCCTGTAGAGGCCGCTGAGCACAGGCTAGCGGCTTGGGCTCAGCCGCGGGAGGCCAAGACGTACCAGAGGCCCCTGCCGGAGCGGTGGCCGATCGAGATCATGATCGAGACGGTGCCAGCTCGGCCAGTCCCAGCCCTCGAAGTCGTCCCCTGGGGTGATCAGCCGGGGCACCTCGCTTCGAACGGCGGCAGGTTCGTGGCGACTGCCGGAGATCATTGAGACGCCGGTGCCAAGTGGTTGCTGACGGAGGAGATTCCCTTGGCTTCGTTGATCTCTAGTAACAGCGATTATCGACGCGTTCGGGAGTCAGTTGGTGATCAACAGAGTCGCGGATGTCGACGAGAAGTGACGGCGCTGCCTGGGCGGCTGGTCGGCAAGGCGCGTTCTGAACATGTAGCTGCGTAGTTCGCCCGGTGCTACTGAGACCTGAGAGGCTGAGCGGTCACTGCGATGACCTCTGCGATCCGAGGATGATGCCGATCAGTCCGCCAACAACGGCGCCGAGCCATGGCCCGAGATAGGAGAGAGAGGCGACATCGGCGTTCCAAGTGCGGACGATGATGATGATCAGACTGAGCAGGATCAGCTGCGCGATCAGATAGACCAAGATCTTTCGTCGTGCGGTCCAGCCTCGCATGTGCTCTACGAGTTTCTGCCTCATCAAGCCCCCTGACCATCGGAATGACGTGGACGATGGTAGAGCTCGCAGAGCACAGGCAACGCGTTCCTGCCCTGATCCGCCGGACCTGCAGGCGGTCATTCGGCCGTATGTCAGCTGGCCTTGACTGGTTCCTCGGTTCGGGCTCGGGTGCTGGCGAGGCGGTAGGAGTCGGTGCCGGTCTCGATGATGGTTCCGTTGAACGTGAGCCGGTCGACGATGGCCGCGCGGAGCCCCGCTGCGGGTACCGGCTGCTCGATCGGCTCAGAGCCAGCCGCGGCGGACCGCCTGTGCGCCCGCCTGGAACCGGCTGGTCGCGCCGAGGCGGGCGGTCAGGTCGGTGATCCGGCGCCGCAGTGTGCGTTCACTGAGGCCGAGTTGACGGCATGTGGTCTCGTCCTTCAATCCGGCATGGAGCAGATGGAGCAGGGCACGATCAGTGGCGCTGAGGTCCAGATCGTCTTCCGTCTCCTGTGCCTCGCTGCCGAAAACGGGGGTGGCCTGCCGCCAGCACGCTTCGAAGAGTTCCACCAGGGCGTCGCACAGCGGTGACTCCTCGATGCAGGAGCAGCGGCCGCAGGACGGGAAGACAGCGCCGGCGCCGACGGTGACGTGTGACCGAGTCAGACGGCGGGGCCGTGGAGCCTCTGCTTGAGCGCCTTCCCGCGCGCCTCCACTGTGGCTTCCAGGCGGGCCTTCTTCTGCTCCCGGCGTGCCCTGGCGGCCTCGCGCTCCGCCGCCTCCTCCGCCTCGCGGACCGCCTTGACTTCGGCGCGTACCCGGTCAGCCGGCCTGCGCTCCAGCACCGCACCGAATCGCATGGCGAGGAGGTCGATCGCCGACGTGTCGCGCTCGGCGACCTCCGCGACCAGCACCGTGCTACCCGCGCTGACCTCGTCGGCCACCAGAGCCACAAGGCCGGAGCTGCCCGTCGCCCGCCGCCAGTCGGCGCCGCCGCCAACCAGGGCGCCGGTGCCCCAGCCCAGCACCACGCCAAGCGGTCCACCGAGGAGACCCACCACCGACCCGACCAACCCTCCGACCAGCGTGCCTTCCCCTGCCCTGGCGTCGACTCCCTCGGGAATCCGCACTGTCCCGTCCAGTTGGCGCTCGACGAGCATCGCCCCCGTGACCTGCACGCTCGGCCCGCCGAGCTGCTTCAGCTCACTGAGCGCCTGGTAGGCGGAGGCCTGCTCGGTGAAGCGGAAGACGACGATGTTCTCGGCCCTGTCCATGGCCACTCCTCAACTGCTCATAGGTCCCGTACTCGGCCGGGAAACCCCTCTGTGAGACAGTATGTATCGAAGAGCGCTGTGAGTCAAGTTGTCTCATAGTGGTGGACCGCCGCCTCGGGTTGACCCCGCCACCGGCGACTTGGCTCCTCTTCCGACCAGTAGCCGCCCACCAGGCCCGCTCTAGCGATTCGGGCCGGTGTGGCCCTCGCCGTCCGAAGAGTCCCGCCGCTTCCTCCTGCCCCCAGCGGAAGCGTCTTTCCTTTTCGTCAGTTCGAGAGGTGCGTTGCTGCAGACGGTGCAATGGCCGGGATCAATGATGTTCTCGACCCTCAAGGTGAACTCAGGAGCGGGCGCCACCCTTTGGGTGGCTGCCCCTCGCTTGAAGCCGGATTTTGTAATCACGGGGCTCCCGAACGAATCCGGAAAACGGAGCCTCGAACTCGATGAAGAGTTGCTGCGCTTCTCTGCCGGCCATGGCGAACCCGGCCGGCAACTTCGGCTCCTCGTCCGGACCGGTTCGCAGACGCGACGGTGAGGACACCCACAAGAATGGCAGATGGGAGGCAGGGCTCATCAGGGAAGGTCAACCTGAGATCCTGTACGACCATCGGCTTGGCGCCGGTGTTGTGCAGGACGAGCGGAAGCCGCACGCGGACCGCGGAGCGGTCAGAAGGTGCCGGGGGAGTGAGAAGGATACAGAGGTCATACTCGTCGGCGGACCATACATGTATGTCCCCCTCGCCGACGGGGCCCTCCAGGCCATCGGCGAGAAGACCTCGCCCGATGATCCATTCCACCGTCTCGTCACTGCCGACAACGGCGAAAGCAACGCGGACAGCATAGGGACCGCTGGGCTCGTACTGCAGCCTCATGGTCATCGACAAGGACGTCTCGTTCGACTGGTCGTGTTCGGACGTCGGTGCCGCAACTGGCGCGATTCGCGGGGCATTGTTCGAATGCAGCGGCATGGGCCGCTCTCGTACCTACGCGTCGGTCGGCTTGCACTGGGTCACCGGGCGCGAGAGGTAGTCGGCCAAGGGCTGTTCGCCGGAAGCCGAGACGCACGCGCTCCGTACCGCGGTGACGACAGGCTGGGCATGACCCGATGGGCATCCGCCGTCAGCCCGCCGTCAGGTCCGTCAGCGGCAGTGTGTGCTGCGTGCGGACCACCTTGGCGCGCAGGTAGTGGACGTTGTGCGCCGTGGTGAAGACGCCGGTGGGAACGTGGTGGGTCACCGTAAGGCCCAGGGCGCGGAGCTGGGCCGCCTTGTCGGGGTTGTTGGACAGCAGGTCCAGCTCACCGATACCGAGGGCGCGGAGCATCTGCGCGGCGGCCGTGTAGTCGCGGGCGTCCTCCGGCAGGCCGAGGGCCGTGTTGGCCTCGTAGGTGTCGAGGCCCTGGTCTTGGAGGGCGTAGGCGTCGAGCTTGTTGTAGAGGCCGATGCCGCGGCCCTCCTGGCGGAGGTAGAGCAGGACGCCCCCGGTGGTGGCGATGCGCTCGACCGCCTCGCGCAGCTGGGGACCGCAGTCGCAGCGGGCCGAGCCGAAGACGTCGCCGGTCAGGCACTCGGAGTGCAGGCGCACCAGCGGAGTCCGGTCGGAATCGGACGGGCCGAGGACGACGGCCACATGTTCCTGGCCGTCGGTGAGGCTGTGGAAGGTGGCGAGGTCGGCGGTCACCGTATAGCCGTCGCCGAAGCGGAGCGGGACCGTCACGCGGGACCGGACCGTAGCTGCTGGGAGGCCGGTCGGATTGCTGCTCTCGCTGGGTGCGGTGGCATCACGTTCGTCGCGCATGTCGGTCTGCTTCTCCGGGGAGGACGGTTGCGGGTGTTGTTCGCGCGATGGGCCGACGTCGGCGCCGCACCGGCACGTCGATCGCGTCGAATGGGCGTCGACGTTCCCGTGCCCGCGCAACCCCCGCTCTTCACGGGAACGCGCCGGCCGCACACCTTCGCACAGTGCACGGCCGGCGCGCCCACGCGCTCGGTCGAGTCGTCAGGGGACGAGGATGAGGCGGATCGGGTCGCCGATCTTGTGCTCCAGGCGGTGGATCGCCTCGGGGGCGTCGGCCAGGGGGATGTGGTCGGTGATGGACGGGGCCAGGTCGAGACGGCCGCTGCCGGCCAACCGGATCAGCTCGTAGACGTGGTCGAACGAGGATCCGTAGTGTCCGTAGACCTTCTTGTTCTTCAGGTTGAAGGTCATCTTCTCGGAGATCGTCAGCGGTTCCATGGTGATACCCACCAGGACCAGCGCGCCTCGGTTCCCGAGAAGGGGCGACGCCTGTTCCCGGACCCGGGGAACGCCCGCGAAGTCGAAGGCGTAGTCCAGGCCCAGTCCCTCGGTGGCCCGCAGCACGGCCTCGGCGAAGCCGGGGTCGGTGGGGTCGAGCGCGATGTCGGCGCCGAAGGCGAGGGCTCGCTCGCGTGCACGGGGCAGCGGGTCGACGGCGATGATGGGCGCGGCGCCCATCATGCGGGCCAGCCGGACGGCGTGAGCGCCCACTCCACCGACTCCCCAGATGCCCACCGACTGTGCGGAACGCACCTGCACGGTCTCGACGAGTGCCGCGTAGGAGGTGGAGACGGCGTCGGGGATGATGGCCGCCTGGTCGAAGGGAAGGGAGTCGGGAATGGGGACGACGGTGTCCTCACGGGCGATCGTGTACTGGGACCAGCCACCGTCGTAGTCGACGCCGCGACCGCGGAACGATGTGCACGTGCCGCCCCTGACGCAGGTGGCGCACTCACGGCAGGGCTGTCCCGCCTGCAGGGCGACCCGCGTGCCGACGGCCAGGTCCCGCTTGAGGCCGGGTCCCAGGGCATGGATGACGCCGGAGAGTTCATGCCCGAGGGTGAGCACATTGGACTTCAGGTGCACCGGCGAGATGCTGCCGTCGATGAGGTGGAGGTCGGAGAGGCACACCCCGGCCGCCTTCACCTCGATCAGTACTTCGCCCGGTCCGGGCTCGGGAACCGGGATCTCCTCCACCAGGAACTTCTTCGTGTCCAGGTGGACGCGTCCTGCCAGCATGGTGTCCATCGTTGTGGGCCTTCTTGAGTAGTGGTTGCGGGTTCGGACAGCTGCGGCTGTCCGCGAGACCACAGGTGGGTGAGGGGCGCTGCGAGGATTCGAGAGATCGGGGCCGCAACCACCGGGCCGGGCCAGGTTCGGCGGGCTGGTGCGGGGCCGGCCGGACGGTACCCTCAACCGTCCGGCCGGCCCCGTCGGTGCCCCATGGCCGCCGGTCCGACGCTCGGCGGCTATGGGGCGGTCTCGGCGACCCGGTTCTGCGCGAGGACAGCGCGCTGGAACAGGGCGTGGGCCCGGTTCGTCTGGCGGTATGCCAGGTTCTGCATCGCCAGTTCGAGTCCCTTGCCGGTGTCGGCACCAACGCCGAGCCAGAAGTCGGCCGCGTGGTCGGCGTAGGCCTC